>CABTZF010000015.1 GCA_902489255.1 uncultured Peptoniphilus sp.
GTATTTTTAAATTCTCTTTCAATATTTGTCATTTTCAAAACTCCTTTATTTGTGTTATAATAAAGGCAAGATAATAATTCTTAAGTCCTTGAGTTTTGGTCGACCTGGGACTTTTTTTCTTGCCCTTATGTAGTTTAAAATCTCTATCATCAGCCAAAACAAACCCAACCCATGAAAAAACTTATATAGAATCCTAAAGCACCTAAAACCGTGTAAAGCATAATCGTGATGCCCCTAATAGTATTTCTTTTTTTTCTACTTTTTTCTAAAAGCACCGCAGTTTTCTTCCTTAACTCTTCAGCCTTTTTAGCCTGATTCTTAAGATAATTTCTTCTAGTAATTAGAATTTTCATTTCCTCTGTCATTTTTTACTCCTCCTACTTTAGGTATATCCAACACTTATTACCTATATGTTTTTCTGTCTTTATAACTTCCTCATCATTAGCTATAGAGCTTAATGCATATGTTTCATGTGATTCAGGAATTTCTGTATATATGGTATTTCTGTGTCTATTAAAGAAATCTGATTTATCATATGGCAGTTCTAAGCCATGCAAGTCTTTCATTTTATTTATGAATTTTTCTTTTTTATTCATTTCACCTCACCTTAAATTCTAATGCCTTGTTTTGACATTTCTTTCAGCCATGCTAAAACCTCATCTTTAAAAAAATACATCCTGTTACCTGATCTTAATTTTGGAAAATCTGGATACTCTTTAGCTAATTTCCTTATCCTATGTTCCCCTATTGGAATTTTCTCGGAGAGTTCCTTAGCAGTCATTAATGAATCTTCCATTTTATTCACCTACCTTTATTTTAAATTTGCTATAATCACCCTAAGGAGGTGATTATATTGAAAATATACGCATGTTTACTTGGCGAATGGGTTTGCCTAAATGATGACCCCAATGCCACAATAGGCAATAACGGTCAATCCCCAATTACTTGGTACAAAGAAAACAGCGAAATCTGGGCACCATTCAAGCGTAAAGACGAACATATTTATACACAACTAGATTATGTTCATATTTTTTTCAAAGGAACAGATTACAGAATAAACCCTATTTTCATTCAAATTGTAGTCATTTAGTTTTCCACATCAATAAATGGAAAAGACTCTAGCTTATTGACTATTAAACTAACATCAAAGTCGTCAAGTTTTAATTTGGCGGCTTTTTCTCTTTCTCTCTCTGAAACAGCCTTGTTCAGTTCAAACCACTCTAAAGATGTAAACTTTTGTCTAAAATTTAAAAAATCCAGAATATCTTTCTTCTTCATATTCCACCTCCTAATTTAATTTTAAGTACATTTTGTACAGTTAGAGTATAAAAAAATATCATCTATTCCATAACCAAGGGCATTTGCTATTTTTTTTGCTACTTGTAAAGATGGATTCCTTTCTCCATTCTCAATAAAACCGATATATTTAGGTGTAACACCTACTAAATTAGCCAACTCTAACTGAGTTAGGTTTTTTTCAATTCTCTTATCTTTAACTTTATTCAAATTATCACCTCAAATCTCTTTATGTACATAGTGTACAGTACAAAATGAAGAATGTCAATAGATTTTTTAAAAAATTTATTGTATAATGTACTCACAGTACAGAAACAAGAAAGAGAGTAAATTATGGAAGGTAAAATTCTTAAACAATTAAGAGAATTACATAATATGACACAAAAAGAATTAGCAGATAAAGTAAAAGTAACTCCGAAGGCTATATCTTTTTATGAATTAAATCAAAGAGAGCCCTCAAACGAGCTATTAAAATCTTTTTCACAAATATTTAATGTGTCTGTGGATTATTTGTTGGGCAACTCATATATTCCAAAAACCCAAGAAACCAAATCCAAAGCTGAAGAATTGGAAGAAGACTTCCCTGAAGGAGTATCTGTACTTTATAGAGCAAACAAAAACCTCACACCCGAACAAAAAGAAGTCATGCTAAAAATAATAAAGGCAACTTTTTTTGAAGATGATGAAAAGTAAGATATTTATCATATGTATAACAATGTGCACTTCAATGTGCACTTCAATGTGCACTTCAATGTGTATTTTTGAATTGTATTAGTTGGGTTTATAGCCTTATTTAAAGATAACTAAATTTTTAAGCCTGTTTGCTTGTGCATTTAATTGTGCATATCAATGAATTTTTTATTAGAATATTAGGATGATAATTTCATGACAAAAGATGATAACTTTTTAGAAAAATTAATAATAAATGGAGAAGATGAACATACTGAATTTAAAACTTCAAAAAATAGTGTTCCAAAAGATGTCTTAGAAACAATTAGCTCATTTAATAATACAGACGGCGGTATTATTGTTCTTGGTATTTCAGAACCTCAACCTCGCCAATACATCATTTCTGGTGTTCAAAATCCAGAGAAGATAAGGACTGATTTTTTTAATTTACTAAACAATACAAATAAAATAAATAAGAACCTTATAACTAATGATAAGTTTATAATCAAAAATTTCAAACACGAAAATGAAACTAAGACTTTAATAATAATTGAAGTTCCTAAAGCTAATTACAAAGAAAAACCAATTTATATAAATAATAATCCTTCCCTAACATATATTAGACAGGGTGATGGAGACTACCAATGTACTGATGATATACTAAGAACTATGTATAGGGACTCCAATAACGAATCCTATGACAGCAAAGTAATAAGAAATTTTAGCCTAGATGATTTTGATGATAAAACCATAAAAAATTATAGAAATAAATTTGAAGAAATACATGCTGAGCATCCTTTTAACTCTTTAAATGATGTAGACTTTCTACAAAAAATTCATGCTTTATCTATAGACAGATCTAACCCAAATAAAACTTTTATACCTACTGTTGCTGGGTTATTGGTTTTTGGTAAACATACATCTATAAAAGATTACCTCCCACATTATAATATCGAATATATTAACAGATCTAAAAGTAATTCTAATTCTTCTTATGAAGATAGAGTAATATATGATGGCTATTGGGGAGAAGATAATCTCTTTAACTTTTTATACACCGTTGTTGAAAAATTATATTTAACAACTAATGAGAATTCTGAAATCTACGATGATTCCCTTACAAGAAAGTCTAACTCAAAATTTAGAATTGCAATAAGGGAAGCTATCGTTAATTCTATTATTCACTGTGATTTTTTAGGTAAAGATGGAATATTAATAATTAGATACTCTGATAAAATCATTTTTAGAAATAGCGGAACTTTAAGAATAAGTAAAGAGGATTTCTTTTCAGGAGGACATTCAGACCCTAGAAACCACTTTATACAGGAAATGTTTAGAATGATTAATTTGTGTGAAAAAGCTGGAACTGGGATCCCTAAAATGATGGAGGCTGCTCAAGTTAATAATTATAAGTACCCTGAAATACAAACCGATCTAGAATCATTTGAATTAATTTTATGGGATACTACATTGATTGATGATTTAAATATTAATAATGACATAGAAAAAGAAATATTAAAATTTGTAATTAAAAATAAATTCACTACCGTATCCAAAACAGCAAAATCAATTGGAATACATAGAAATACAGCTTCAAAATATTTAACAAAATTAGCTAATGATAAAATTCTAGAAAAATCTAAGATGGGAAGAGAACATGTTTTTTCAATAGTTCAATCTAAACAATATGCAAAATATGATTTTATTAATAGTATGTATTCCATTTTAGAAGAAATAAGAAGAAACACAAATGGTAAATAAAAATGAGTATATGGGGATTTATTCCCTATATATTTTTTAATTTTAAAAGAACAAAGGTTTTTAAATGAATGTATTAAATTATTATCTACGCTATTCCGTAAGCATGGCAAATTACGTGTACAAAAAAATTACATACGAAGAAAGATTACTACCGATAATGGTTGAAGATATTATTAAATATAGACCCGATATAAATATAGTAAAAGGTGATCTGCTGGGCTTGGATGGATATAGCATTTACAATAAATATACTAAAAAATATATTATAGCTCTTGATGATGTGAATTTTGATTTAAGTCGCCAAAGATTTACCCTTGCTCATGAACTTGGCCATATCTTTTTAAAACATCACACCAAATACAAATATTTGAACAGCTATGTAAAAGAAAAATCAGCAAATGCCTTTGCAGGAGAACTGTTAATGCCAAGAGAAATTATGTATAAGACCGCTAAGTTTCCTGCTAATTATATTTCAGGTCTTTATGGAGTAAGTTGTGCAGCTTATAAGAGAAGAAAAGAATTTTTAGAGGAAATTGATAATTTTAGTGAAAAAAATGAAGATGAAAAGTTTTTGCCTTTTGAAGATTTAATCAAATATACAAAGCACTCTTTATTTTTAAACAATCTAACTTTAAAATTTTAAGTTTAATAAAGGAGTTTTATAAATGAATAGATATACTATATTTAAAATTTTATTATTTATATTTTCCGGACTTTTTGTCCTTGCTTTTTATGTAACAGTTAGTGCTGCTACTGAATTGGTGCATTATGTTATTGGAATAATTATATTTTTAGTTCCTTCTATTTTATTATTAAAATTGGGGCTCCGGGCATCTAAAAAAGAAAAAAATAAAAATATAGAAATGGATCCCGATTTTTATAATAAAAAAGCTGGATTAAAAGAAATTAAGGCAATTAAAAAAAGAAATAACAAAATCGAACATAAATATAAAGATGATAAAAAATCAGATACAGATACTTCAAATAAATATTATAATTCATCAAAAATACCAATAAAAAAAATTAAAGAAGAAAAAGATAAATCTTATAATCCAAAATTTCATAGAACGGGAAAAGAAGAAGAACTAGATTTTAATTTTTTCTTTAAATTTAAGGATGAAATAGAAAAATACGAAAATTTAATTTCTGCTTTTATAAAAAGTGATTTTATAGAAGACACAGTAAAAAGTATTCTGACTTTTGATGATTTTAAAAAGTTCTGCTTTTCAAAAGGGAAAGGTGGAAAACTGTATTTCGAAGATTCTTGGTTAAATTGTCATAATAGTAATAATGCTCGTTTTTCTTATAGAAATTGTATTGTCGAGAATTTAGATAATATATGTAAGTATTGTTTGGAGTTACCAACTACAAATTTATATGACTATCTTTTCTTTGAATCATTAAAAGTTGACAATTTAAAGAATTTATTAAGAGAAAATAACTTAAAGTTATCAGGTAATAAAACAGAATTAATTGAAAGATTAATGAAAAATAATATTAATCCAGTAATTGATTCAGTAACAAGAAATGATTTAAATATGAAAGAAGACACTATTAGAAAAAACTTAGACTATATAAATAATAATAAAAAATTGATAAATTCATTGCTTGATGAAGACTTAATAGACAACTCTTTCTATATTGGATTACCTGATACTCAAGATAATCTTCCTGAAACTTTTATCAAATCAATTCCTAATGAAGTTTTAAATTTACTATGGTTTAAAAATGGACCATTTAAAAACTTCGAAAAACCTACAAATTGCTCAAGCTCAAAAAATGGAGCACAACTAGGAATAAGTTTTAGTTCTGACGAAGAACCATCCGCCCTTGATGTGTTCTTACCAATAAAAAAAGGGACTGATAATGAAAAAATTGGATATTATCCTGCATACTCATATTTAAACGAAATTCAAAGATATAAATATTTAAACTGGCTTAAAGATATTGACCAAGAAATTGACATTTCTTATGTTTTTATTTTTTATTACGGACTTGAAAGATACTTGTTTACAGATAAGTGGCAAGATGCTTGTAATATGATTTATAAATTGCAAAAAAATCATGCTAATGGATCCTTCTATGCCTATTCAAGTGATGCTTTATTAATGACCGCCTTAAAACATAAAGACATATCCTTATTAGAATTGCTTGATAAAGAAAAAATACAACCTTTAGCATACGCAAGTATAAAAGGTGCTTTATCTAACTCATTTAATGCAAGTGATATTATTTCTTTTGCAAGGCTTGTTGGATGGACTAACAAAAGATATATAGATTCAGAATACGCGTTATTTTTAAGCGAATTAGAAAAAGGAATAAATAACAAATTTAATTCTAATGAGTATTATGTAGATCCTTATGAATATAGAAATATAAAAACACCAGTTTCATTAATGCTTGCAAATTACTCTCTTAATATAGATGATAGAAAGTTTGAAATCCCCGATATACTTAGTTCTGCAAAAATCAAATCAGACTTATATAAATTACTTGAAGAAACACATAACATAGTAAAAGCTATTTTAAGAAAAAGGAGAAATTTATGAATAGAGAAAATAATATGATTAGAAATTTCGACAGATTCACCTAAACCAAACGACTACTGGTACAGAGCGAAAAAGAAAATATAATAAGAGGTGAAAAAAATGAAAGAAAAAAATCCAAATGGTTTAGGTAGTCTTACCTATAGAGTAGTTAATGGCAAAAAATATTGGACTGGTCGTGTTTCATTAGGCCAAGACTTGGAAGGTAAGTTAGTTAGAAAATCATTCTCTAGCTACAAAAAATATGATGTAATTGAAAAAATGCAAAAAGCATTAGGTCAAACAAATATTGCTGGCTTTACTACCTCTGGGGATAAATCTCTATCTGAATTTATGTCTTATTGGCTATACAATATAAAAGTTAAGGAAATAAAAAGCACAACTATAGTCAGATATCAAAGCCTATTAAATCTCCATATAGCACCTTATCCTTTTTCAAGAACTAAGGTAGGAGATATTAATATCCTGAATTTACAAAACTTCATAAACCTACTTGCAGATGATGAAAAAACGTCAATAAATACTGTAAAAGATACACTGGCCTTAATTAAAAACTTTCTTGACTACGCAATAATTCTAGGAGTATTCCCCACAAACCCTGCCGAATATGTAAAGGTCCCAAAAAAGAATAAAACTGAAAATTCGGGCAAATATAGAATTTTTACCGCTGATGAACAAAAACTTTTAATTAATAATTTGGATCTTGATGATCCTGTTGAGCAAAGCCTTTATATAGATTTCTTGACTGGGCTACGAAGAAATGAACTAAGAGGACTTAGGTGGAAAAATTACTCTGATGGAATCTTAACAATAGAACAGCAACTTAGAAGGTCCTATACTTTTGAAAAAGATGGAACAAGAAAATTAAATAAAAATACTACCCAAGACCTGAAAACTGAAAACTCATATAGAACTGTCGCTCTTCCGAAAATTGCCGATAATCTTTTACAAAAACTAAAAATAAAATCCTATGAAAAACATTTAAGGCTTGGTCAACCCTTTAAAGATGATGCCTTTATATTTTCTGATGATTTTTTACAACCTATAGAAGAAAAAAGATGCAATAGGAGATTACAAGCAATATGTAGAAAAATAGGCATAGAACCTAGACCCCTACATTCCATAAGACACTCTTATGCCACTAGGCTTTTTGAGGCAGGAGTTGATATAAAAACAGTACAAAAACTAATGGGCCATAGTGACTATAAAACTACTCTTAATATTTATGTACATGTAATGGATGATGAAAAAGAAAAGGCAGCCGCCGTCTTAGATAAAATGTATAATTAAATTGCGTTACCAACTCGTTACCAACTTTTACAAAATTCAATAAAATAAACGTTGAAATTTAGCCATTATAGAATAATTGGTTTTACTTCCTCTTTCCCGCACCAATTAAAAATTCGGCTATGCCGAATTTTTTTTTGCTCCTGCCTAACTCCTCTTAGATATTAAATTTATTTACATATGATATAATTAGTTAAATAATATGCGTTTAGGGAGGAATTTATGAAATTAGGTATTGTTGGTGCAGGATTTGCAGGAGAAATTATTGCTTATACTGCCGCCCTTAGAGGTTTATGCGACAGAATTTCTTTTGTGGATATAAATGAAAAAAAAGCCCATGCTCAAGCAATGGATATAAATGATGCCAGATCTTACTATCCCCATGATCTTTTTGCTGACTCATGTCAATATGAAGATTTAAGGGATGCCGATATAATTGTTCTTACATCCGGCGGTATACCAGACAGTCCTGATAGGCTTGATGAATTTAAAGTTAATAAAAATATTATGATTGATTATACTAAAAGAATAGTTTCCGCCGGCTTTAAGGGAATTTTTATTGTTGTTTCAAACCCCTGTGATGTTATGGCATATTTGGTTTACAAAACTTCATCTTTTAATCCAAAAAGAGTTATCGGTGCAGGAACTGCTTTAGATAGTTCAAGACTCAAGACAATACTTTCTAATAAATTTGATATAAGTGCCAAATCAATTTCAGCTATTGTCATGGGCGAACATGGAGAAAATCAATTTATACCATGGTCACAAGTGAGAATTGCAGGTATGCCCTTTGAAAGATATATGGAAATGTACAAGAATTCTTTTAAAGATTTTGATAAAAAGAAAATTGAAGATGAGGTTAGAAAACGCGGTTGGGATATTTATTTAGGAAAATCATGTACCCAATATGGCATTGCAAACACAATTACAAAAATAATTTCTGCAATTATTAATAATGAAAATATAGCCCTTAACGTTTCAACTTTACTAAATGGTGAATATTCATTAAAAAATATTTATCTTTCCACTCCCTGCTCTATAAATAAGGATGGAATAAATAAAATCTTTGAGCTTGACCTATCTGTTTCTGAACTGAAAAAGCTCAAAGAAGCAGCTAATGTACTAAATGCTTATAACAAACTTTTAGATTAAGTTAGACTATGATATAATTTCCTTAGAAAGGTTGGATTTAATGAGAGAAAAATTCAAAAAATTTATGGCAGGCAGATATGGCGTTGACTCTTTAAGTAGAAGTCTACTTATTATTGTAATGCTTATTATCATCCTTGCGGGTCGATACAAAAATGTTTATTTAGACCTGGGCGGCTTGGTCCTACTTATTTATGTTTACTCCAGAATTTTTTCTAAAAATATTGCTAAACGTTATAGCGAAAATCAAAAATATTTAAACCTGACTAAGCCTATTAGAAAACAGCTAAATTATTATTCAATAAGATTTAAAGACAGAAAAAATTATAAGTACACCCACTGTCCTTATTGTAATTTAGAAATGAGAGTACCTAAAAATAAGGGAAAGGTAATTATAAGATGTAAAAAATGTAATGAAAAATTTGAATTTAGAACATAAAAAAGGGACTGATAAAGTCCCTTTCGTCATTAAAAATGTAAAATTGAATCTATCTTATATCCTTTTAAAATATCTCTTCCTTTAAGATCATCAAGTTCCACCAAAAATAAAAGGCTTTGCACAACTCCTCCTAAAGATTCTACTAATTTAATAGCTGCTCGAGATGTTCCACCTGTTGCCAATAAATCATCAACTATAATAATCTTTTCTCCCTTATTTATTCCGTCTATGTGCATTTCAATAGAATCTGTTCCATATTCCAGGTCATATTCCATTGAAATTTTTTTACTTGGCAATTTGCCGGGTTTCCTTACGGGAATAAAGCCTTTTTCAAACTTATATGCCAAAGGTGCCCCAATAATAAAACCCCTTGCTTCAATTCCTATCACTTTATCAAAATCATAGTCAATTTTTTCAGCTATTTTATCAATAGCCTCTTTAAAAAGCTTACCGTCTTTTAATAAAGTTGTTACATCTCTAAAAATTACCCCCTCTTTTGGGTATCCGGGGATAGACCTTACCGATTCTTTTAAATTCATACTTCCTCCTATAATACTCATTTTATGTAAACATAATAAGTAAAATTTCCTACGCTTAAAAGTTTTTCTCTTGTGTAAACAATAACATTAACAACACTTATGCTGTTACCCTTGTGGATGAATTTTGCCTTGGCAAAAATTTCCACTCCTTTTTTTGTGTTTGAGATATAATTCATAGATGCTTCAATGGTAACATAGGTCTTGCCCAGAACCCTACACAATATTCCCGTCGCTGTGTCAGCAAAGCTATAAATAACTCCCCCGTGTAAAATATTTAAATCTGATATGTGCCTTTGATCGGGTTTCATTTTTAAGACCAAGGTTTCATTTTCATATGATTCGAAACTCATATTGTTATCTTTGATAAAATCAATCTTATCAATAATTTTCTTTACTTCTTCCCTATCCATTTTTCCTCCTATAAAAAAGTCATTTGATGAATATTAAGATTTATCAAATTTGAAACTGTAATACCCAAAAGTCTTATTTTTTCACCGCTGTAAAACTCTCTAAACAATACAAGAGCTTCCCTATAAATATCACTTTTATTATATAAGACATAGTCATAAGTTTTTGATTTGGTCCTTATTTGGAAGCTTTCATTTTTTAATTTAATAGTTAAAGTAAAGCCACTAATATTTTTTTTAATTAAATCTTCTGAAACCTCTTCAGAAAAAATTTTTATATAATTTTCCAGAACCTCTTTATCATCAGTAGCAAAAAATGTACTTTCAGTTCCCAGACTTTTTCTCTCTCGACTAATTTCCACTTTTCTATCATCAATGCCTCGAATTCTTTTAAAAATATCTTCTCCTGCCCTGCCAAAAAGATCTGTTAAAAAGTCTTCCTTCAAACTATAAAGGTCTTTAACTTTGTTAATGCCGAGATTTCTTAGTTTTTCTTCACTCTTTTTCCCTATGCCGTGAATTCTTCTAATATCAAGATCCATTAAAATATCCGGAATATCTTTTTCCTCAATAATTTTTATGCCCCCGGGTTTGTTCCAATCAGAGGCAAGTTTCGCCAAAAATTTGTTAAAAGACATCCCTATGGAAACACTTAGACCTGTTTTGACCAATATATTTTTTTGAATACTTGATAAAAATTTCCGATCCGGATTCAAATCTGTTAAATCCAAATATGACTCATCAATTGATACTTTCTCAATTTTTTCAGTATAAGTCTTTAATACATCAAATACCTCTTTTGATTTTTGCAAGTATCTATTTCTTCTCATAGGCACAATTATTAAATTTTCACATAACTGCCTAGCCATAAATACAGGCATAGCCGAGTGAATACCAAAGGCCCTTGCCTTATAATTTGCAGTTGTAATAATAGCTCTGTCACTTTTCCCCGCAACGGCCAGGGGTTTTCCCCTTAGCGATGGATTGTCAAGTTCTTCGCAAGAAGCATAAAAAGCATCCAGGTCCACATGAATAATGTATGGCATTTCATCACCATTAAGATTATATCCCTTTTTTATACTTTTTTAAAGTAAGGCTTTTTGTTATAATAACTAGAGGTGATAACTTGACTAAAAAAATTGTATTTTTTGATTTTGACGGCACTCTAATTTCTTGCCAGTCAATTTTTATACTTTGGAAATATGCACTAAAGAAAAAACCTCTACTTATTTTTTACCTCTTGGCACAACTAATAATTGGTTTAATTAAATACATATTCACTTTTAATTTTTCACACATAAAAACATCTATGGTGTCCCTGATAAGGTTTTTATCTGAAGATGATATGAAAAAATTTATGACAAAAATCTTATATCCCGGATATTTTTTCTCAGCCGGTTTAAAAGAACTTGAAAAATTTGATGGGAGCTTTTTGAAAATTCTTGTTTCAGCTTCACCCTTAAATTACATTAAATATATTAAAAATATTTTACCCTTCGATTATATTCTTGCAACTGAATTAGATGAAGACTTTCGGGTCAAATATAATAATAATTCAGGGCGTGAAAAAGTTAAAAATATAAATGAATTGCTTAATACTTTAAAAATAAAAATAGACTATAAAAATTCTTATTGCTACACTGACAATTATAAAGCTGATAAATTTATGGCAGAGCTCGTTAAAAACAGGTTCTTAATAAATTCACGATTAAAAATTTCTTCCTATAAAAATCTTAAATGGTCTTGATAAATCTAACCATTTGACAAAATAGTCATATATTGCTATTATAGCTTTATAAAAATTTTTTGGAGGTTTATTATGAAATTAAGAAAAATTGTAACTTTAACTGCACTTACAGCTATGCTTGTAAGCCCGGTATCTGCTTTTGCTGAAAATCCTGCAACATCTCTTAAAGATACTGTTAAAGCTGTTGAAAATCAAGCTAAAGAAGACGTAAAAGATGCAAAAGAAGAAGCTAAAAAAGCTGTAGAAGAAGTTAAAGAAGAAGCTAAAAAAGACGTTAAAGAAGCTAAAGAAGAAGCTAAAAAGGACATTAAAGAAGCTAAAGAAGAAGTAAAGGAAGAAGCTAAAAAAGCTGTAAGCGTAAAAGTTGACGGAAAAGAATTAGAACTTGAAAATCCTGCTGTAGTAAAAGCTAACAGAACTTTTATTCCCGTCCGTAAATTAGTAGAAAACAGCGGTGCAAAAATTGATTGGAATGATAAAGACAGAACTTTCACTATAACTAAAGGCGATAAGGTTATTAAACTAACTATTGATTCAGTTGACATGACAGTTAACGGCGAAGCTAAAAAATTAGAAGCCGCTCCTTTTATTAAAGATAATTTCTCTTATCTTCCATTAAGAGTAATTTGTGAAGAAATTCTTGGCTACAAAGTTGAATGGAATCAAGAAAAGCAAGAAGTCATATTAACTTCTGAAGAAGCTAAAAAAGAAGAAACTAAAGATAATATGGAAAAGAAAGCTGAAGAAGTAAAAGAAAACGCAAAAGCAGCAACAGATAAATTATCTGAAAAAGCTAAGGAAGCAAAAGATAAGGTTGAAGAAAAAATAGAAGACGCAAAAAGTAAATAAGTCTATAATTTTAAAATCCGTAGTTTTAGGCTACGGATTTTTTTATATTACATATTTATCTATTGCATCTGCAATATTATCATAGGTGTTTTCTCCGGTAAATGAATAAACAACTTCTCCACCCTTATAAAAATTAACCAAGGGAATAGATCCTACATTTAAATCTTTTGCAATATCACTATTAGTATCAATATCCAAGTAGTAACAATTTACCCCTTGGAATTCATCTTCCAACAAATCTGTTACAAGTTCAAGTAGAGGTCCGCAATGAGTACACCTGATTGCACCAAAAATTACCAGTCCGGTTAAATTATCAGTCTTTTCATAGAAGTCATAAGAAGATATGGTCTTAATTCTGCTTAAATTTCTTCTATAAATTTCCTTACTTTGTCTAAGCTCTTTTATGGATTCGGATTCTTGTGATAGAGGATCAATGTCCTTATTTAGTTCAGCACCCTTAACCTTAATTGGTGTCGCTTCCAAAAACTTTCCTGCTCCTTCAAGTTGAAAATAAGATTGGTCAACTTTTTCAATTTCCCTTTCAGGATAACTTTCAATGCCCCAATAAGAATAGGGATACCTATAAACCCTATAAATTAAATTGTTATTAAGCATATTTTCTGTATCTCTTCTGTAAGGAGATACCCATTGCCAAACAATTTCCTTATCTCTTGTTATTTCTATTACCATACCCTCAGTCGTAAGAGTTACCAAAGTATTTCCATTTGGCAGCCTTTCTAAATTCCCCCCATAGGGAGAGTAAAATTTATATCCGTTAAGGGGTATTGAATATCCAAAATCTCTTGGATCCACCTTCCAATTTATATTAAGGGTTATTGGATTTATTTCCAAAATTCTCGAATAACCTCTTACAAAAGGAAATAATCCCTGTGGAGCAAATATTGTTGCAGCTCCATAGCCGCAAGACCCTCCATTGTCAAATATTAGTAAATTACCTTCACCGTCAAGACCCTTGGGTATTAAAGATGCAAAGGCGGAACCGATAATTGGTGGAAATTTTTTAAACCTGTCAAGGTCAGGTCCCAAGGTATAAACAATTTTATTTTTTTTCCTATCAATAATGCCAATAATATTTGCCGCTCTTGCTGTAAATAAAATATTGTCAGGATGAAACCTAGAATCTCCCATGTCAAACCACTTATTATTACCCAGATAAGAAATAGAAGTTACATCTAAATAATTTCCTATAGGACTTTCAGTTATTCTCAAATTTGGATTTCTGTAAATTACATTTTTTGCTTCTTCAGAAAAATTTAAGTCATCAAAATGTTCACTGAAGGAAAACTTCCATAAAATGTTTCCACCATCATCAACTTCTAATATAACATCATCTAAAAGTTCCTTATCTGATATAGCTTTAACAAAAACATTTTCATGAGTGAGCATTAAAGTTTTGCTGGTGTGAAGTTTTTCATCAGAATGACAATAATCAAGAGAGTGACCCTTTCTTTGAAAATCACTGTGACATCTGGCCATCCATTTTTCCTTATATCCCCTATCTTTAATAAACTTATTTCTTGAAAAATTCCAACAGACATCTCCATTTTTTTCGATTTCTACAAGACTTATGCCGTCACTAACTCCAAAATCAGAAGTTCTGAATTCAGTAGCAGAAATTATGTTTCCATTAGAAAACATCTTAGCGGGCATTGGATTTAGTTCATATCTTGCAAGTTCATCTCCGCACATGGACGTTAGAAGTGCTCCATCTTTAGCAGTTGAAATTAAATTAATACCGTTAAAGGCTTTTTCCTTATTATAATAAACTGTTCCCCTGGGATAAATTCTCATTTCAAGCCTCTGTTTCTGATGTAACGTTCTGCGTAAACACTGGCAATTGCCCCATCGTTAGCTGCAGTAACAATTTGTCTTAAAACTTTATCTCTTATATCTCCTGCCGCAAAAATTCCATCCACACTAGTTCTCATATAAATATCCGTCTTAATAAAATTGTCCTTATCAAGGTCTAAAAATCCTTTAACAAAATCACTGTTAGGACTCATTCCTACAAAAATAAAAACTCCGTCGCTAGCCACAATATTTCTTTGACCTGTTTTTAAATTTTCAAGTTCAAGTTGCTTAACTTTTTGGTCATCACCTAAAATACTATTTAATTTACTATTCCATATAAATTTAATTTTCGGATTTCTGATAATTTTATCAACAGCCTGAGCATTCCCATCAAAAACATTCTCATCATGAATAATAATCATAGTTATGGAGTTGCAAAAATTTGCCAAATAATCTGCTTCATCCAGAGCCAAATCGCCTGACCCTAAAATATGAATATCTTTATTTATAAAATTATCAGCGTCACAAGTGGAACAATAACTAACTCCACGCCCTGTATATTCCAGCTCACCTTTAGCATTAATAACTTTTGAATAAGTACCTGTTGCTATAATTACTGCCTTTGCAGTAAACTCTCTATCCCTTTTTGTAATTACCCTAATATAATCTTTTTCCTTAACTAACTTTTCTACAGTTCCATAGGTAAATTTATTAGTGTCATAGCCTGATGCGTGTTTTCTAAATTCATTTACTATATCTCTTCCGGAAATATTAGTAAAGCCCGGATAATTTATAACGGATGCAGTATCATTAATACGTCCGCCATAGGCTGCTTTTTCAATAATTAAAGTTTTCAAAAGAGATCTACCTGCATAAATTGCTGCAGAAAGTCCGGCAGCTCCTGCCCCTATTATTATTAAATCATATTCCATAATTAAACCCCTTAATAAATTCATTGATTTCAGTTATTTCTAAAAGCTCAATATCTCCCTTGTCTACGTACTCACTAAATTTTGGATCTATTGGCAGTTTGCATATATTTTCTATCCCCATAGCTTGAGCTTGCTGATAAATTTTACTCTCCCCGAAAATATGATGTATGTTTCCGCAAGTAGGGCATTTAAAATATGACATATTTTCAACAATACCCAAAATATTTATCTTCATAAGTTTAGCCATGGTCACAGCTTTTTTTACAATCATTTCTACCAAATCCTGAGGAGTGCTAACAACTATTATTCCGTCAAGTGGCATTGACTGAAAAACCGTTAATGAAACATCTCCTGTACCAGGTGGCATATCTACAAGAAGAAAATCCAAATCACCCCAATTAACATCTGAAAAAAATTGCCTTATAGCATTATTAATTATTGGTCCCCTCCATAAAACAGGGGAGAATTTATCTTCTAAAATTGTATTTACCGAAATGATCTTTATGCCTGTTTTTGTTGTCGGAGGTAAAATTTCTCTACTGTTGGATTTTGCAAGCTCATCTATAGCAAAACCTTCAGGAATTGAGGGCCCTGTTATATCGGCATCTAAAATCCCAACTTTAAAACCCATTTTGTTTAGGTGGCAGGCAAGTATTGACGTGGTAAATGATTTTCCAACTCCGCCCTTGCCGCTTGCTATTGCAATAAGCTTTTTAATATTTGAATTCTTGTTAAAATTAAACTTTTCAATTCCTTGCATCTGACCCTCCTATAAAGAATCTATTGGATTTAAAGGAGCTTTTTTTATTATATAAAACTTTCCTCTATCATAATTGGCAATGTTAAACTGTGCATTTCTTCTTACCCTGTTTTTCCAGAAATCTTTTACTTCAATATTTTCCATTACTGTGAACATGGCAATTATTGTTACTCCATGGCTAACTATCAAAATATTTTCATCCTTAGCCTTATAGACATAGGTTTCAAAAAATTCCCTCACCCTTCCTATAAGGTCATAAAAACTTTCCCCATCTATTCTGTTATACTTTTCAGGCTTATGAAAATATAAGTCATGTAGATAAGCATCTGTTTTTTTTATATCATTAAAATTTTTCCCCGACCAATATCCAACATCTATTTCTCTTAGAAGAGGAGTTTTAATAATATTATTTTTAGGGCAGATTATTTTTGCCGTATTATAAGCCCTATTTTGATCCGAAGAATAAACTTTTGAAAAATTTATATTTTTAGCCTGTTCTTTCAAAATTTTAGCCATATTAATGCCCTTATCACTTAAAGGAGAATCCGCCTGCCCTTGTATCCTATTTATTTTATTCCACTCAGTTTCGCCGTGCCTTGTAAAATATATAAGCATAAACCCTCCAAAATAAGTTTACTTATAATTAATTATATTATAGTTTCAAATCAAATAAAAGAAAAAATATATTGCATTTGTCTATATAGATTCCCTTAAAAATATTTTTTATTCAGCATAAATTAAAGCCCTACAATATAGTTTATGTAAATTAAAACTATATTGTAGGGCTTTTTTAATTATCTTAGATTTTTTTAATTTTACTTTAAAGTTTCATCAAGATTTTTAAGAACAAGAACTCCTATATCATCTTGGGCATCTATGGTAGATCCGCCAATGTGGGGTGACATATAAACTCTATCAAGTTCAAATAATTTTGAAGAAATTGGAACATCTTGAGTGTCAAGGCCGCCTGTACCTAATTCATCAGCAAGGGTGTCAAGGTTTGCTCCACCAAGTTTTCCGTTCTTGATATATTTATAAAGAGCTTCTTCATCAACTATTCCGCCACGTGCTGCATTGATAATAACAGCTCCGTCTCTCATTTCTTCCATTTGCTTGTCAGAAATCATATTTTTTGTTTCAGGAGTTAATGGCATGTGAAGTGTTATTACATCAGCATTTTTAACTACTTCATCAAAGCTTACTAATTTAACATAATCGTACGGATTATTTTCAGGCTTGAAATATGGGTCATAAGCTAATACATCCATCTTGAATACGTGAGCAATTTCTGCTACTCTTCTGCCGATAGCTCCGAATCCGCAAATACCCATAGTCTTGTTTCTAAGTTCTCTACCAATCCATCTGTATTTATTCCAAATTCCGCCCTTAACTTCATTGTTAGCTTGGATAGTATTTCTGTAAAGGTCAAGAGTCTTAGCAAATACTAATTCAGCAACTGCATTTGCATTTTGTCCGGGTGAATTTTTAACAGGAATATTTCTTTTTTTACATTCTTCAAGGTCAATATGGTTAGTTCCAACTGAACCTACTAAGATTAATTTTAAATTTTTAGCTGCATCTAATATGTCTTTGTCAATGAAAGGGTCAACTCTCATAATAAGAATATCTACATCAGGAATTAATTTAATTAATTCATCTTTTTTGGGAAGCATAACTTTTTTATATTCAATGCCTCTTTCTTTAAGTCCCTTATCAATTACATCTGACATTTGGTCAATTATTAATGCCTTCATTAAAATCCTCCTTGTTTCTAATTTCCTACCTATTATTTTAGATGAAAACCCAATCTTTTTCAAGGATTTAAGGCTAGTATAAAAATAAAGAACTAAATGCAAAAAATAATTTTAAGTAATTTGTTTTTCCCAACTTTTTTTTAATAATATTTACTTTAAGTAATTTCACTAAAATTTTTAAAATTTTTACCTGGTTTTAACTAATAAATATATGGTACAATCAAATGCGGTGATGTAAATGAATATATGGAATAATATTGACAAAAAAACTTATGATGAAATTTTTGCTTATGGTGAAGATTATAAAAATTTTTTAAACAAAGCTAAAACCGAACGTGAAGCTTGCTCTTTTATGGAAAAATTTGCAAGAGAAAGAGGCTTTAAAAGTCTTTGTGAATTTACAGAAGCTCCAAAAAGAGGGGACAAAATTTTATTAAATAATAAAAATAAATCCCTGGTCTTATTAGTCCTTGGAAAAAATTTAGAAGACGGCATGAATATTGTTGGCTCTCACATAGATTGCCCTCGCCTTGATCTTAAGGCTAGACCTCTTTATGAAGATTCAGATATATGCTATTTAAAAACCCACTATTACGGAGGAGTAAAAAAATACCAATGGCCAACAATTCAAATTGCTCTTCATGGATTTTTCATTGATAAGGCAGGAAAAAAACACAACTTAGTAATTGGTGAAGATGAATCTGATCCTGTATTTTATATTAATGACCTTCTGCCTCACCTGGCAAAAGATCAAATGAAAAAAACTGGAAGCGAACTTATTGAAGGCGAAGCTTTAAATATAGTTATTGGTCACTCAACTTTCGGCGTTAAAGATGAAAAAGACGGTATGAAAAAAAATATTCTTTCTATTTTAAAGGAAAAATATAATCTGGAAGAAGATGATTTTCAAGTTGCAGAATTTGAAGCAACTCCTTCAGCAAAGGCTCGTGATGTAGGCTTTGACAGAGCAATGATTGCAGCTCATGGACAAGATGACAGAATTTGTTCTTATGCAAACTTCAGGGCAATATTAGATGTTGAAAACCCTGAAATTACAGCGGTTTCTCTTCTCGTTGATAAAGAAGAAATAGGTTCAGTCGGAAATACGGCCATGTCTGCAGCTTATTTTGAAATTTTTATTGGTGATATTTTAGAAAAAATCGGAAACTTTAATGATTTAAAACTTAAAAAATCTTTAGCAAATTCTAAAGTTTTATCAGCTGATGTTGCTGCCGGTTTAAATCCTGATTATAAAAATGTTCATGATGAAAAAAATGCTCCTCTATTAGGTCATGGAATTGTTATGGTGAAATATACCGGAGTAAGAGGTAAGGCAGGCTCAAATGATGCTAATGCTGAATTTTTATATGAAATTAAAAATCTTTTCAATAGAGAAAATATTATATGGCAAAGTGCAGAACTTGGAAAAGTTGACCAAGGCGGCGGAGGAACTATTGCCTACATTTTAGCAAAACATGGAGCAGAAGTTGTGGATATGGGCCCTGCCTTATTATCAATGCACGCACCCCTGGAACTTTCTTCCAAAGCTGATGCTTATATGTCCTATAAGGCTTATAAGGCTTTCATGAAGTAAGAAATTGTTAAAAATTTTTCACTTACTTTTCTTATTTATTTTATTTATCTTAGATATCAATTTCATGTATTTAATATTATAATAAAAGAAAAGGAGTTTATTATGAAAAAATTATTAACTTTATTTTTAATTATTTGTCTATTAACATCTTGTGCATCTGCGGGCATGGAAAAGTCTTATAATTCCGCTTCTGAGATGGATTTCAACAAGGAAAATTCTATCCAAAACTCAAAAGACTATACTGAAAAACATTCAGAAGACCCTAATGCTTACGATGAGTCCCAAAAAATTATAAGTTCTTATACCCTCACTTTTGAAAGCAAGAAATATGATGAGGCAGTTAAATTTATAAATTCCCTTATAAAAAAATATAAGGCCTATATAAGTGAATTTAATGAAAATAATTATTCAAACAGGGATTCCTTCTTCACTATAAAGGTTCCCCAAAACAGTGCTTCTGCTTTTATTGATGAATTGGAAAAAAGTGACCTTTTAAATTCTTTAGGCAAAAATCTAAATTCTGAAGATGTTACTAAAGCTTATAAGGATAAAGAGCTCCGTTTAGCTACAGAAAAAGATAAACTGAAAAGATTAAATTCCTTAGCAGAAAAGGAAAATAATATGGAAGTTCTTCTAAAAATTGAAGATAAGATCACTGAAACTATCTATACCATAGAAAGCTTGGAAAGTGATTTGAAAAATATGGATGAAAAAATAAATTATACTTCCATTAATATACGTCTTTCAGAAATTTCAGCAAATAAAATAAAATCCCAAAATCCCGACTTTTTAAGCAGGGTGAGAGAAGCTTTTGCCGGTGCATTTTCAAGCTTTATAAATTTCTGTTCAAACCTTATCATTACTTTAATTTACTTGCTTCCCTATATATTAATTTTGGGGCTTGTAATTTTTATTCTTAAAAAGTCAAATTTTAAGTTTAAATTTTTTAAGAGAAAAATTAAAGAAAGGAATATTGACCAAAAAATAGATAAATAAATTTATCACTAAAAATAAATATATGAAAAATCAATTTTAAAAATATAAAAGCCTTAGACCTGTCAATTTAACCGGGAAACACAATTTTTAAATTTTGACTCATTAAAATCACAAACTTACAAAAGTTAAAAATATGATTTTTTTACTGTCTAAATTTAAGATTATGGCAATTTTCCCCTTAGATTCCTTAGTCTAAGGGCTTTTTACTTTATCATAAATCTCGGATTTTAGAAATTAAACCTTTGTTTGTATAAATTTAAATATAAAGTACTTTGCCGGTCAAGGCTTGAACTGAGATGTCTTAATTTCTAATGAAAATTATTCCTAACTTTTCTTATTTCCAATTTTGCATTATTAAATTTTCAAAAATTTGAAATTTATCTATGCTGATACGAAAATAAATTGGCTTTACCCGGTCTTAAAATTTGCTCTTATAAAACATTTTTTGATGATTCTTAGTCAGGCGAATTTTATATGGCTATATTTTGTATTTGAAAGCACTGGGCAATTCACCTGCTATTTTTATTATAATAAAAAATTAGGGAAATAATTACATTACCCTAAATTTTTTAGTTTTTGTATTAAATTTTCGCATAGGATTTTTAATTTCTATATTTCAAGCCTATTATCTCTTCATATTATTTACTTATGAACTGTAAAAATTTATGAGCCTAAGATAAGTTAAGAAAAATCCTGCATTTTTGACTCTTGCTTTTAAATTTTTTCACTAACTTATTTAATTTATCCTAATCATACATTGTCGGCAAATATCCGTCATCAGAAATTTTATTATCGTATTCACCATATCTATTATTAAATAATCCATTATCCTCAGCTTTAAAAGAATATATTTCTGATTTTGGTCTTTCATCCATATTATTTTTCCTAATTTTTGGACTTTGAATTTCAGTTTCTCCACTTATATTTGCATTTAGCATAGTTGCCATAGCATTATTATTTTTTACCTTTTCATATGCTGCTTTTGCTTCATCATCATTCATATAACCTGTATATACTCTTGCTATTTTTATTTCAGCACTGCTTTGATATTCAAGGCTTCCGTTTGGGTTTGTATCGCCGCCTAAGAAAATGTAGTGAGGCGGTTCTTTGACATTTCCGGGAGAAAATTTTGTATCTACAAGCACTCCATTTTTATAGAGCCTTATATTCTCTTTATCATAAGTTGCCAAGAGATGTACTAATTCTCCTTGATTAATTTGTGTTTTTAATATATGATAGCTTCCTCCTATATGGACCCAAAATTCTATAGTCTTTCCGTCTCCTGTTTCCTCAAAACAAAAACCTGAACTATTTGTATTGCCCATAGGGTCTGTATTGGCTGAAAGGTTGTGTGGAATATAGTATAACTCTGCTGTAAATCCGTAAGTATTCATATCTTTATAAACTTGCGAATCTGTTGTATATCTTAAGCCGTTATCTACGCCGTTAAATATAACTGAATCTTTGGTAAACTTAGGGCTGCCTATAGTTTGCATTTCACGACCGTTGGCATCTTCCCCCTTTGACCTTTTGCTTATATTTACATCCAGAATATCTGGTGTTGTTTTTTTATAGGGTTTATCTCCTGTTAAAAATGCGGCTGTAATAGCTGCTCCTCTCTTTTTAAATGCATCTACAGGATATATATCTACTGTGTATTCTGTATTGGCGTTAAGAGAGTTAATTGTAGTTTTCATGATTTGCGGCATTGGAATAAGATGAAATCCTGACCAATCCTTTATGGTTTTTACAAGCTTTCCATTTTCCTTTAATTCAAATTCATAAGAGTGAACTATATCTCCTTTAACACTTGTTGGATCAACTTTAGCTTGGTTAAATTCGAGATCTACCGAAGTATTATTAACTGTTGCTTTAACTTCAGTTCCTTCATCAAATTTTGGCCCCTTAGCCATGTCATATCTTTTGTCCGTATATGGAAAATCTTCCGGTTTAGAAGTATCAAAAGTCCAAGTTTGATCTATCCATTGATCTGAAATAAAATCTCTGTTTTTTATCGTAACTTTTGAATCTTCTACGCTGATTAACATACCTTGCGCACATTTGTCCGCTTCTTTAGGAATTGTACTTCCATTATTGTAGCCGCTTTCCATTTCGAAATAAGATAGAGAAACTGTATTAACCGCAGTAAAATTACCTTGCCATATGCTTCTGGGATGATTATTAGGTGAGTGAATATGTCCTGAAAATGTTACTGCCATAGGATAATCTTTAAAAATATCTTTACTCATATTGCCGTACCATTCTTCTGATACATAGAAAGTATTTCTTATGGGGTGGTGAAAAAATACAAATATTGGCTTATTGCCGGTATCCTCTTTTGCAGTTTTAAGTTGTTCTTTAAGCCATGGACTAACCAAAGTATAACTTCCACTCCATTGTTGCAAGTCAGGGCTTACTGTTATAAAATGGTAGCCGTTAATCTTGTAGTGACCATTAGGTTCGTCCCCGTAATATTTTTTGAATAACTCCCTGCTTCCTCCTTCATGATTTCCCATTGAAGCGTGAACAACCATTTTATTTCCCTTACGTAGTTCCTTTACCTTTTCATATTCTTTATATTGAGTTTCTGCACCGTTATTTGTGAGATCTCCTACAATAAATGTAGTGTCCGCCTTATTAGCTTCAAAAAAATTTAAAGCCTTTGTCGTTCTTTCAATTTGTTTTGGATTATTAGGATCCAAATGTATATCTGAAATTACTCCAAAGGTTACCGAACTCTTATTAGGTTGGTCTGGATTATCAGGATTATTTGGATTGTCAGGTTTGTTTGGATTGTCAGGTTTAATAGGAATTATTACATCTTCATTATCATAATAACCATGATCATGGTCATGATTTTTATGTGTCGTTTCAAATGCTGTTGAGTTTGTATTAGTTTTATATGATGCACTGACTGCTAAAGTTTTATTACTTGATTTGAACTGAGATTTTTGTTTTTTATTTGGATTTATTGCTGTTTCTGTGCTAGCTTGCCCAATATTATTATATGCCACATTGAATATTCTGGCAGTTTCTGCTCTTGTTATAAAATTTTTGGGTTTAAAATTACCATCGGGATACCCGCTTAGAACTTTTTTTTCTACAAGAACAGCTACTGAACCCTTATTAATAATTTCATCACTATCTTTAAAATCTTTAAGATCCATATCTTTAAGCCCGTAAGCTGCAGCCATAAGTTTTGCAGCTTCGTCACGACTGATGTATTCATTGCCATTAAAGTAGTCGCCATCTTGTAAATAGTAGTTTACAGCTTTTCTAACTTCTTTGTTGTACCAGTCGGTTCCCTTAATATCTTTAAAACTAAAGTCCATTTCTTTTTCCGCCTTCATATAATTGTTAATCATAGTTACAAATTCCGCCCTAGTTATTTTACCTTCCGGTTTAAATTTACCATCAGGATATCCTTTCACAAGGCCTTTTACAGCTGCCCAATTAATATTTTCTTCCGCCCAATGTCCATTAACGTCTTTAAATGAAGTTGCTTTTACATTTAAAGGCATAGATAAAAATACCATTACTAATGTCATCAAAATGGGCAATAATTTTTTAAAACTCATTTTTTCCTTCCTTCCTTTTCTGATAAAATATTATATTACCTACTAAATATAATGAAATTTTGTAAATGTATCGTATGTTTAGGGAAAATATTTTATATATTTAAAATTTTTAAAAAGAAGGAAGGAAAAAATGATTAAAATTTATAAGAAATAGGCTTATTATTCACTTATCATTTAATTTCCATATATTGGGTTGGAATTTCAAATCTTTATCAGTGCTTATAAAAAATAGTTTTACAGCCTATAAAAAATCCTTGTAGAGTAGACTTTTTTCATTGTCCACCCCACAAGGATCTTTATTAAAAAAAACTACCCGTTTTTTTTAATTTGGTGCATCCAGAGGGACTTGAACCCCCAATCTCTAGCTTCGGAAGCTATTGCTTTATCCCTTAGGCTATGGATGCATAGGTCTGATATTTTTAAAATTTTTTATAAACTCAACTCTCCTATGCCTGTGTGAATTTATTTATATTAACCCCTTGAATCTTAAGAACGATTATAAAAATATGTTCTGAAAAAGTAAAAAGCTACCTTTAAGAATCCTTACTAATTTTTTATTTTATTTCCAATAAAAGTTTATTTTTATAATTTACCTTTCCATTCTTTCTTAACCATTTCATAATCTTCCATTAAATTATCTAAGATATCTTTTAAACTTTCAATTTTATTTAAGTAATAAAGTCCCTCTCCTGCATAAATTGAACCTTCATCAACATTTCCCATTACAGCTTTTTTGCCGGAACCTGTGGCAAGTTCAAAAAATTTTTCCAAATCTCCTCCTGACATTTCTATTTGATTGAGCTTTAGGGATAATTTATTTTTTATAACCCTGCAAGGTCCTTTTGTTCTTATTCCTGTTACTAAAGTGTCTGAATCTTTAGCATTAATAAGAGCTTCTTTAAAAGCATCGGCTACCGGTGTTTCTTTTGTCAATAGAAGTTTGGTCCCGATTTGAACACCCCTTGCACCCAAAACTTCAGCTGCAAAGATATGCTTGCCTAAATAAATTCCTCCGGCAGAGATAACAGGTATCTTTACGCTGTCAACAATAGCAGGTAGTTCCGGAAAAGTATGTAAAGAGCCAATATGACCTCCGGCTTCGGCTCCTTCAAAAATAATGGCTGTTGCGCCTTCCTTTTCAACACTTTTTGCCATTTTTGTATTAGCTATTATTGGAATAACTTTTATTCCTGCTGATAACCATTTTTTAAAATAGGGTTTGGGATTTCCTGCTCCCACCGTAATGATTTTTACACCTTCTTCTATTACAACATCTGCCAATTTATCTATATCTTTATTTAAAATTACAATATTAACTCCAAAAGGTTTATCAGTAAGTTTTCGTATTTTTCTAATTTCTTCTCTAACTTCCTCAGCAGTAAACCCTCCCGATGCTATAAGTCCTAAACCTCCTGCTTCTGAAACCTTTGCCGCAAACTGAGCTGTTGTGATATTTGCCATAGCCCCTTGGATAATTGGATATTTTATATCAAAAATTTTATTTATATCCATAATTCACCTCAGTATTAGTTTATCTTAAAAATATTAGAATTGCAAAAAAAGATTGGACCATCAAATAATTGATGGCTCAATCCTTTCTGTTTTTATATAGACTGACTTTAAATTTTGTGCCAAGACCTAGTTTTGAAGATACTTCTATTTTGCCGTCAATGGAAGAAAGAACATGCTTTACAATTGAAAGCCCAAGCCCTGTTCCTTCAATTTTTTTAGAACGAGACCTGTCAACCCTATAAAATCTTTCAAATATTCTGTCTAAATCAGCATTAGATATTCCAATACCCGAATCCACGACTTCTACTTGTACTTTTTCTTCTCCGTCTGTAATTCTTATATCTAAATTTCCATTATTTTTATTGTATTTTATACCATTACTTACAAGATTTGAAAATAGTTCCCACATCATTGTCTTATTTTCATAAACCGCTCCATCTCCTGTAAGACTTGTTTTAATATTCATTTTAACGAGTTCAATTTCCTGGCTTTTAATTATATCTTCAAACAGTTCTCTTAGATTAATATTTTCTCTTGTAAAAGAATCTCTTTTATCCAAGCCCGATATTTTCATTATGTCTTCAATCAAATTTAACAGCCGTTTTGAATCATTATAAATTAATTCATAAAACTCTTTTTTGCTTGCTTCAGAATCAACCATATCTTTGGCCAAAAGTTCAGAAAAACCACAAATTGAGGTTAGTGGCGTCTTTAATTCATGACTTACATTTGATGAAAATTCTTCCCTTAATCTCAATGCCCTTATTGACTCAGTTTCATCAATAAATAGTAAGACGACTCCCTTAACCTTATTATCCTCAAATACAGGATTTATATAAGACTTAAATTCTCTTTGTCCGATTTCAATAATCTGTTCGGAATTTTGACCCTTCAAAGCCCCATCAACCAGCTGTAAAATTTCACTATCTCTAATTAGGTTCAAAAGATTTTTACCTATTAAATTTCTGTTTGTGCTGAAAAGTTGTTGGGCCGACTTATTAACAGATAAAAGTATTTTTTTCTCATCTATTATTATTAGTGATTCTTTCATATTTGACAAAATAGTTTCAATTGTATCCTTCTCTCTTTTTATTTCTTTAAGATTTTTAGCTATGATTTGATTTTGCCCGTTTATCTTCATAATAAAAGGACTGATTTCGGGGAACTCATTAATATCTACATTTGTTAAACTTCCATTTATATTTAACAAAGGTTCTACGGTCTTCATTGTAAATTTACCGGCAATTATAATTCCAACTATAAATATTGCAAAAGAAATAAGAAGCACAACAGGAAGTACTCTTAAAAATGCCCCCATAATACTATCAACTTCTTTTGATAACCTTAAAACTTGTCCATTATTTAAAAGAAAAGAAACGTAATAGGAATCTGTAGCAAGTGTTGTAGAAAATCTTTTGTTTTCAGCAAATCCAAATTTTTTTGCATTTTTAAATTCAGGTCTATCTTTATGAGTAGGCATGAATTTTGGGTCTTCGGCAGTATCAAATACAACATCTCCATTAGAATCAATTAAACTGATTCTGAAGGTCTTGGTTTTATTTGCCACATCTTCCAAATATGAAAGCTTATCTCCTTCTCTATCCATGCTAATTTTCAAGACATTGCAAAGTCTAAATAAGTCTACCTGAGAAACCTTGCAATAATTTTGATAATTGATAAATAATGATGAAATTGTTGATAAGAATAAAACAAAAAAACTAAGTAAGATTAAATACCTGTAGACACGTCTTTTCATATTTATTCCTTACTTGAAAGCATATATCCTACACCTCTTATAGTTTTAATATACTTTCTTTTTTCTCCTAATTTATCTCTTAACAATTTTATATGCATATCAACAGTTCTTGTTTCACCTTCATAGTCATAACCCCAGATATAAGTTAAAAGTTTTTCTCTTGAAATAACTATATCCCTATTTAATATTAGATATTTCAGAAGCTCATATTCTTTAAAAGTAAAATTTACAACTTTTTCATCAATAGTTACCAATCTTTTTAAATTATCTATAACTATACCATTGAATTTAATAAATTTTTCATTTGAATTTGTAGTATTGGCACGTCTTTCTATAGCACCAACTCTTGATAAAAGCTCCATAACTGAAAAAGGTTTTTTAATATAATCATCAGCGCCTAAATCCAAGGCTGAAATAATATCATATTCACCTGTCTTGGCTGTTATCATCATAACCCAAATTCCGGCGGTCATTGGATTTGCCTTTAACCTCTTTAAAATTTCAATACCGTCAATATCCGGTAGCATAATATCTAAAAGAACCAAACTCGGCAACTTAAGACTCAACTGATTAAAGAAATCTTTGCCGTTTTCAAAGCAACTTACCTCATACCCCTTGCTCTTTAAAGAATATTCAATTAACTTTAAGATAGAAGTATCATCTTCTACAACATAAACAATCATCTAATCATCCTTCTATTGAAAATATTACCCAATCAGCTATATTAACTGCGTGATCAGCTATTCTTTCAAGATATTTAGCTATCATAATAAAATCTATGGCAGCTGCCGGATCAAATCCGTTCTTAATTTCGTCAACCAGTTGATCTCTTATACTTACAAAAAAGTTATCAACTATGTCATCTTCACGATCAATTTTTTTAGCAACTTCAAGATCACCGTTTACAAAAGAATTTATTGAATTATTTACAATATCAATAGTTGCTGTTGCCATTTTATAAATTATTGGGAACTTTTCATCATAACCATCCGGTAAAATCATACAAATTTCTGCAATATCTCTTGCATTATCCCCAATTCTTTCCATATCGGTTATCATCTTTAGAGCTGAAGAAACTCTTCTTAAATCTCCGGCAGCCGGTTGTTGTTCTACAAAAAGTTTCAGACAATGTTTTTGAATTATGCTTTCATAAATATCTATTCTCTCTTCATAATTATAAACTTCTTGTGCAACTTTTTCATCTTTTTCCTTAAATAAAGAGATGGACTTTTTAATTGCATTTTCAATTAACATTGACATTTCCAACAAAAGATTGTTCAGTTTATCTAAATCCTTGTCAAATCTTTCTCTCATATCAACCAAACCTCCCTGTTATATACTTCTCTGTTTTTTCATTCTTTGGATTTTGGAAAATATCTAAAGTCGACCCTTGTTCAACAATTACCCCATTTAAGAAAAAAGCTGTTTTGTCTGAAATTCTTGAAGCTTGTTGCATATTGTGAGTTACAATTACAATAGTATAATTTTCTTTTAAATCTTGAGCTAAATCTTCAATCTTTCCGGTTGAAACCGGGTCTAAAGCTGAAGTAGGCTCATCCATTAAAATTACTTCCGGATTAACTGCAATGGCTCTGGCAATGCATAGCCTTTGTTGTTGACCTCCGGATAAGGAAAGTGCACTTTTCTTTAAATCTGCTTTGACTTCGTCCCAAATAGCTGCTTGTTTTAATGAAGATTCTACAATTTCATCAAGCTTAGCCTTATTCTTAACACCATGAGTTTTTGGACCATAGGCTATATTTTCATAAATTGACATTGGGAAGGGATTGGGTTGTTGAAAAACCATACCGACTCTTTTACGAAGATTATTTACATCATAATTCTTTGCATAAATATTTTGACCGTCTAAGGTAACTTTCCCTTCTATTTTACAACCGACAACTAAGTCATTCATCCTGTTCAAACATTTTAGAAGAGTTGATTTACCACAACCGGACGGACCGATAAAAGCAAGAATTTCATTTTCTCTCACATCTAAATTTACACTGTGAAGGGCTTGAAAATCTCCATAAAAAAGATCTAAATCCTCCACCTTTATTTTTTCTTCCATTATTTAACCTCCATTAATTTACTTGCAAGTTTAGAAGAAATTGAATTAATAATTAAAACTAAAACTAACAAAACCATCCCTGTGGCATATGCTTCGCCTACATATAAGCCTTCAGATGAAAGCATATACATATGGAGGGCAAGAGTTCTTGAAGAAGACCTTAAACCTCTGGGCATTGCGGTTGAAGTTCCTAATGTAAACATCAGTGCTGCCGTTTCACCAATTACACGCCCAACAGAAAGAATAATACCCGATAAAATTCCAGGTATGGCTATGGGCAAAACTACCACAAATATTGTACGAAGTTTTCCTGCACCCAAAGCATAAGAACCTTGTCTGATGCTGGGATGTATAGATTTCAACGCTTCTTCTGTTGCTCTGATAATTATAGGCAAAATCATAATTGCAACAGTAAAGGCACCTGAATATATTGAGTATCCAAATTTTAACAGCATACCGAAAAATAACATTCCAAACAAACCATAAATAATTGACGGAATACCCGAAAGAGTTTCTGTTGCAAGTCTAATAGTTTGAACAAGTTTTGATTCTACATCAGTATATTCTACAAGATAAATGGCTGTAAAAATGCCTATTGGGCTGGCTATAAGAATTGCCATTAACACCGTAATTACTGTTGTCACAATAGCAGGACCCATAGATACATTTTTTGTAGTGTAATGTAGCGAAAGCATTGAAAGTTTAAAAGAGAAAAGTCCTTTAACAATTACAAATACAACAATAAGCATTAGCATACCAAAGGTAAAAATTATTGAAAATCTTGAGAAAATTTTGTAATAAGATATTTTACCAAAAATATGCAAAGCTAAAGCAAGACCCACTAATGCCAAGATAAATCCCAATAAATATATCATCTCTTTTCACCTCTTTTTTTCATATAGAAGAATCCTATATTTATACATAAGATGAAAATAAATAATACAGCAGATGTTGCTATTAAAGCTTCTCTATGGGTCCCTGAAGCATAGCCCATTTCCATTACTATATTAGTAGTCATTGTTCTAATTCCCTTTAATAAATTAAATGTTACTCTTGTTTGATTACCCGCAACAAGAATTACTGCCATTGTTTCTCCTATTGCCCTGCCTACTCCTAAAATTACTCCGGCAAAAATACCGCTTCTGGCTGCCGGAATCATAACTCTTGTTAAGGTTTCATCATGAGTTGCTCCTAATGAAAGTGAACCTTCATAATAGGATTTAGGAACAGTTCTAAGTGATGCCTCGGACATGGATATTATTGTAGGAAGTACCATTATCATTAAAAGAATTGATGCAGAAAGCATATTCATACCATCTCCGCCAAAAATAGCTCTGTTAATAGGTACAATAATATTAAGAGCAAAAAACCCGTATACTATTGACGGAATACCTGCCATTAAATTTAAACCCGGTTTTAAAAATTTATATATTCTTTTTGGACAGTCAAATGCCAAATAAGATGAAGCCATTATAGAAAGTGGAACAGCACATACACAAGATACTGTTGTTATTACTAAAGAACCTATAACTGTAGAAAGAATACCATAAGATGCAGGCTTATTTAGTGGTGTCCACTTAGAATTAAAAATAAAATCTTTAACTCCTATTTTTGCAATGAAGCTTATGGAATCTTTAAATATAAATATACAAATTAATAGTAAAAAGAAAATTGACAGTATAGAACAAAGTAGGAAGAAATACTTAAATACTTCTTCCTTTGAAAATAACTTTGTTTGGTTTTTACTTTGGACTGCTTTTTTAGTTTGATCCATATATTTCATTCCAATCTTTGACCAAAAAACTATCTTATTTTACTTCTGACCATTCTGTCATTGAGCCTGTAAAAATATCTTTTAATGATGCTAGAGATACATCTTCAGCAGGATTTTCCTTATTAACTATTACAGCTATACCATCTCTTGCTATTACATCAACCTTAACTTTTGGAGCTTCTTCATCTTTCAGTTCTCTTGAAGCCATACCGATTTGAGCTGTTCCGTCAATAGCTGATTGAATACCAGCAGATGAACCTGTTGCTTGAATATCAGCATCAAACTTTGGATTTAATTTTTTATAAGCTTCAACTAATTTTTCCATAAGAGGAGTAACAGAAGTTGAACCAGCAATTGTTATATGGGCATCATTGTCAATAGCAGTATAAGTCATGCCCTTAGCTTCAGGTATATATTTTTCAGCTTCAACAATTTTTTGTCCTTCATCAGATTCGATAAATTTTAAAAGGTCAAGGGCTTTTTCATCAGCACCTTCTTGGTAACAGATATTGAAAGGTCTTGCAATTTTATAGTCGCCTGATTTAACATTTTCAGGAGTTGCTTCAACGCCTTCTACTTTAAGAGCCTTAACTGTATCGTTAAGAGAACCTAGAGAAATATAGCCGATAGATGCAGGGTCGTTTGAAACTGTAGTAATTACTGCATCGGTTGAATTTTGAACAGCTGCTTCTTCAGTTGTATTATCAACTTCTTGTCCGTCTTTCTTTTCAAGAACTCCGGTAATTTCTGTAAAAGCTCCCCTAGTACCTGAACCTGCTTCTCTTGAAATAACATTAATCTTACTTAAATCAGCAGAAGCTGTTTCAGTTGTTTCAGTCTTATTTCCTTCTGTAGAAGTATTTGCTGATTTGTTATTTGCACCGTCTTTACTTGCTCCACAAGCAGCTAAAGTTGTAGCAAGTCCTATAACAATAGCTAATTTACTTAATTTTTTTAAATTCATTTTTCTCATCCTTTCAAAAATAATAGAAATTTAATTCATTAGCTATTATAGGGGGTCATTGTAAATTAGCTTGAAATATTATGTAAATTATATGTAAAATAATTTACATTAGCCAAACTTTTTGTAAAAATTTTTCATTCCATAAATACTTCTAATGAACTCAATCTTTAAAATTATGAAACAACTAATTTATAATCTGATTTTTATGAATTTTAATATTTAATATTTAAAAATTAAAGCACCCACTCTTTTAGTTTAGAGTAGATGCTTTTTGTTGATATAAAAATATTATTTTTTTATATAACTTATATTATTACGCTTAAATTACAACAATCACTTATTTTTATAAAACTCCCCCAAAATCACTTATTTCACCATACCCGCTGATAGGTGAATCTACACCATTCGTCAAGTTGGTGTCCATTCTAAAACAATACTTTCCATCAAGATAATGTAATTGTGAAAAATTAGCATAATCACTTCCATTTAACTTCATAGGTGCCGAACCAATCTTATGAAATATCCAGCCTTTATATGGTTTTTCATATAGTGTCAAAGAAAATGACGGAATATATGTTGTTCCATTATAAGAACTATTACAATAAATAGTTATAGAACTACTTGTTATTGAAAACTTATCAGACTCAAGTCCTTGATAAAACGAATAATTAAATTGACCGTTTGAGTTAATTCTATCCTCTCTACTTAACCAATGAAAAATTCCATCATCTCCAGCTTTAGATACATTATCCTTATCGTTTAGGTTATCATACGAATCGGCAAATACACCTATAGAAGAAAACGTAATCATAATTATTAATAAAATTGTTATCTTTTTTAATATTTTCATAAAATACTCCTTAGTTTAGATAATTTAAGAGTATAATATCTTAAGAAGTCATATATAAACTCTGCTGATATCAAAGAAATTATTATATTATCAATATTGAAATTTTTATACATTATATATTTTAAGATTTCAATTGCTAAAGAAATCATAAAAATAAGTAACAAATATTTCCCGAAAAATTTTTTATATATACATATATACACAGGTATTAAATAAGTTCCATTAACTATAATAAATTTAAAAAAATCAAAAAAACTGATAGTATCACTTAGGCTTATAAAATTATAAGCGAAAATAATTATAGATTTAAAAGGAACTAAGTTTACTTGTCCAATATATCTGTTCAAGCCTCTAATAAAAATAAATATTAACATAAGAATGTATATAGCTAAGAAAAAATAATTATTAAATTTATTCAAAATCTTTTTTCTTAAGATAAGATTAATCCCATATATAATCAAAAATAAGAAACCCATAAGAAAAATAAATCTACACATAGTTTGACTATCTATATATACCGACCCATTTATTAATCCCTTAACTGTTGAAAGAAGCATAACCATTAAAATAATTATTGATATATAGTTTATGCCTAAAAATACAAGCAGAAGTTTCTTTTTCGTTTTTTACATCTCCCTTACTTTTATCTAAAAATACTATAATATATTATATGATAAAATTCAAGAGGGATATTACTTATTAAAAGGTTTTATAAAAATCCTAAATTGCAGAGTTTTTTATTATCCCTTGACAGATGCAAGATTTAAAGAATATTATTCATCATCTTTAATAGAAATAAGCTATCTGATTTATGAAAAGGATAAGGCGGAAGAAGTTATTAATAAGCTAAACTTAAAAGCAGATAAATAAAATAACCAGAAAAATTGGGACTATCCTTTGGACAGCCCCATTTTATTTTTGAAATAAGCTTTATCAAGCTTATCTAAATTCTTCTAAATCCCTATTTTCATTAATATTTACACGTCTTAATTTTTTTAAAGATTCGGGCAAATTTTTTACTATGGTATTTTCCCCTTCATCAGAAGTCAGGCTGATTTTATAACCCTCTTCTTCCAAAGCAAGTTCACTGAGCTTATCATAATCCCCTTCAGGGTATGCAAAAACAATGGGGTCTTTTGTAGAAAATTCCCTATAATTTTTTTTAAATTTTCGGCTGTCTTCTTTAAAGGCTTGTAAATAACTATCTTCACTTTCTCCTTTAAGAATTTTTGCCGTTTGTCTAAAGCTTATATTATTTTCACGAAAAGATTGGTGCATCCAAAAACTGTGAGAACCGAATTCAATAATATCTGACATTTTTTTTGCTTCTTCTAGGCTAAAATGCGGTATTATTTTTCTGTCAGTTCCCGGATATTTATCCATGCCCATAGTTTTTCCTATTGGAAAAATTGTAGCTTTAAAACCATATTTTTTCAGCATGGGATAAGCTATTTCATAATTGGATTTATATCCGTCATCAAAGGTCAAAATGCAAAATTTGTCAGGAAGACTTCCATTATTATTTACATAATTATAAATATCTTTAAAGGAAACTGTTTCAATCTTGTTGGTTTTTAAAAATTTTAAAATATTTTCAAACCTTTCCCTTGTAATTATATAATCATTTGAAGGTTCATCGCCTATATGATGAAGTTCAAAAATATAAAAAGATTTTTCTTCTATTTTATTTTGCCCATATTGGGGAGAACTTACCTTATCTATATATCTTCCGAAATCTTTTCTATTTCCATAAATCCTCTCAACCATCATCTTTCCTAAAGCATTTCTGAAATGAGATGGATCATAAAAAAATCTGGGATCATATTCGTAGCTTGTTCCTGTAAAATCCCAAAAAGGAGTTATGGCTGATAATTTTTTATAGTAAGTTTTAAATTCTTTTTTATCATACCTCTGATTTTCCTCATCATACATGGGACAAAGGATAAAGGTTATTTCTACATTTCTTTCCCGACAAAGATCTTTTATATGGCTAATGGCAGAAAGAGCCTCATCCATATGGGACATTTCCACATGAAAATAGTCCTTGTTAAAACCGTAATTATTTTTGTAAGTTTCAATATTTCCAATATATTCTATATCTCTTTGGCTCTTGTCATAAGAACCGTCAATATTAAAAACGTCAAAGCTCTCCTGAACATAAGATTTTTTCTTGGAATTTTTTATCTTTTCGAATCCGTTTAAAGGAGATGCGAAAAGATATTTTCCATAAAAATTAAACTTGCTTTCTCCGGAAACATAAGGATTCATATAATAATTTAGAGAATTTCTTTCCTCATTAAATTTTGTAGCTGATGGTATTGACAGGGGCATAATTATTGACTTGACCTTATAGTTTTTTAATAAATATTCCACATTTTTTTCCGCCACAAAAAGATCTGCCCCATAGGAAAATAAATTAAAATAATCTTTACCCGTATATTCTTTTAAAGTTTTTATTGGAATAGAAGAAGCCCCGCTTGCCCCAACTATAAAATTTTGGTAATTTTTATCCTTAATATATTCTATCTTCGCAGTTCTAGGGTTTTGTGTAAAATCATAAGTATACCACTTGAAAAATTTATCACCGAAAACATTAAAGGGGTCTGTATAAATATTTAAAAATGCAATAAAACTTGCAATAATAAAAAATACTGTTAAAAAAATAATATTAAATCTTTTTTCTTTCATATTTTCACCTAATAATTCCTATATATAAAATCAACAGCAGTAAAATTACTTGAAAAAATACCGAAATACAACACATAAGCTAAGGCTATAAATACAAATACAAATTGCCAATAAGGTTTAAATTCAAGTATTTTTTCTTTTACATCTATATTTTTTTCTTCGCTATAGGAAATGATAAAAAGAATTAAGACAGAAACAAATAAAATCAAATAATCTGACGCTTTTAAGCCAATTTGACCAAATCTGAAATTCCTATCCGTAAAAGTTTTTTTAAGCATAAAAATAGCTTGAGATAAATTCTCAGACCTGGTAAAGTATCTGCCCATAAAAACAAGTAGGCTCGTCCTTAGAATTTGAAAAAGCTTAATGGCTTTACTTGTCGGTGAAATTCCAAAACTATCCTTAATTTTTTTAAAATTATCTTCAAACAAAAGTCCCAAAGTTATTAATAGGCCGTTGTAGATACCGAAAACAATAAAGTTAAGACCCGCTCCGTGCCAAATTCCAATAATAAAATAAACTACAAAGGTTGAAATGCTTAGGGTTAAGTACTTTCCGAATTTTCTACCCAAAGTCCTTCTTGATTTTTTATTTATATATGCAAAAACCCTAGAAAGAGATAAGGGGTAAAATACATAATCCCTCATCCAAGCCCCTAAAGTAATATGCCACCTTCTCCAAAAATCAGCCAGACTATTGGCAAAGAATGGTCTTTTGAAATTTTCAGGTAATTTAATTCCAAATAAATAAGCAACTCCTCTAGCAACATCAATCCCACCGGAAAAATCTCCATAAATTTGTATAGAATAAAAAATTATTGCTATAAAAACAAAAATTCCTGAAAATTCATCAGGACTTGAAAAAACTTTCGCAGTTAAAATCCTTGCCCTGTCCGCAATTACAAGTTTTTTAAAATATCCGAATAATATTAAAAGTAGACCATAAGAGATATCGCGGGAGCTCGGATTTCCACCGTATAAATTCCCCTCTAATTCATCATATCTTCCAATAGGACCTTGAACCATTTGCGGAAAAAAAGATACAAATAAGGCATATTTAAAAATATTCCTTTGAGCCTTATATTTTTTCCTATAAATATCAATAATATAAGAAGTAGCCATGAAAATATAAAAAGATATGCCCAAGGGAATTATATTCTTAAATAGGGAAAAACTTGTAAACTTAACAAGTCCTAACAGCCCAAAGTTTAATAAGAGAACCAGTGACAAAAAAACCTTACTCTTTTTCTTTTCCAAATAAAGTCCTGCCAAATATGTGCTGACAATTACAAAAAAAAGATATACAAATGCCTTGGGACTATAGCTAGAATAGTAAAAGATAGAAATAAGAAGTAAACTTTGCCACTTATATCTTGCGATTTTAAAAACTAAAAATGCAAGACCGATAAAAATTATAAAAGAAAGGCTGGTAAAGCTCATTGTAAGGACTTAACCAACTTTTCTATATCATTTATGTTAGAAAAATTTTCCGGCAAAAGTTCTGCAACTTCAATTTTTATACCGAAGGCATCATTAAGTTCCAACACCAAACTCACTATATCAAAAGAATCTAAAAAACCTTCTTCAATTAAATCAGTATTTTCATCAACTTTTTCACCTGTTATATCTTCAATAATTTCTTTAATTTTTTCTATCATTATTAACTTCTCCTCCAATATAAACATAAGATTTTAAATTTTCCTTTTTAAAACCTGCTCTCTCATAATTTTTTATAGCCTTAGAATCAAAGTCGGTCCAAACACATACTCTTTTTTTATCAACAATGTTTGACAAGTAGTGTTTTAAAATTTCACTCCCAAAACCCTGATTTCTTAACTTAGCTTCCACATAAAAATGAAGAATTGAATCTTGAAATTTTGTCTTTTCAAACTCTATAAAACCTATATTATCAATACCTATAAATTCTTTTCTTAAAATTTTATCTCTTATTTCTTCTCTTGTAAGTATTTCTCCTGAATACTTATCGAAAGTTCCAATTGCCCTATATAAAAAATCAATATCATCAATAAATTTTACCCTTGGAGAATAATATTCTTCTCTTGTTTTTAACCTCATTCTTACTCTTGTTTTGTAAAGCTTAAAGCCTGCATCCACAAGGTCATTAGTCGGATTTTTACCTACTATTTCACTTACAAAAACCCCCTGGGCATTGAAGGTTTCGCCCTTATCTTTAAGGTAGTAATAAGTTTTATAATAATCTTTTCTCTTTATTAAGATATATAAATTTTTTTCATTTATATAATATAAATTTTCAAAATTTCTTACATAATTATTATAGTTCAAATAATCATTATTTGGATAATCTATATATTTTTTTATAAGATCAAGTTCTTGTAAATTATTAAACTTCTTTATTTTCATATAACTTATATAAGGCCTTCTTATCTATTTTAGTATTTTGACTTTTAGGAAGACTTTCCATATGAATAAACTTGTGGGGGCACATATACTTGGGCAATTTAGATAAAATAAAATCTTTAAATTCTTTCCTTGTAATTTCCTTGCCTGAATAAAATAAAATAAGAATTTCTCTTTTCTTATCAAATAGAACAGCCGCCTCATCAAGACCCATCTCATAAATAAGCCTTTCAATTTCGTCAAGTTCTATCCTGTGACCCATAACTTTAACCTGATTGTCTTTTCTAGCTAAAAATTCAATTTCTCCGTAATCATTTAATTTGACATAATCCCCTGTCCTGTAAACAATCTCCCTGTAGGAAGAATTTAAGGGGTTTTGAACAAAGGACTTTCCTGTCATTTCAAAATTATTATAATATCCATAAGAAACGCCCCGACCCCTTACAACAAGTTCGCCTTCTTTTGCAGGTTTATCCCCATCAAGAATAAAAACTTCCATATTTTCGCAAGCCTTACCTATAGGAATAATATCTCCATCATTAAAATCCCTATCAACCTTATAATAACAGCAATCGCAAGTAGCTTCCGTAGGCCCGTAAAGATTATAATAAGTTGCCTTCACATATTTTTTCCAAATATTTAGCTTAGCAGCACTTAACTGTTCACCTGCAAAAGTTACAATTCTTAAATTTTTAGGATATATTTTTTCAAAAACTTTAGAATTTGCCAAAATATTTAAGGCAGAAACAGACCATAAAATCACACTTATTTTATTATCATTTAAATATTCAACAACCTTTAAAGGAAACATAAATATTTTTGAATCCATAATATATAGACTTGCTCCAGTCTTTAATAATAAACATATATCCTTAACGGAAGCATCAAAAAAGAATGGGGTTTGACTTGCAATTTTATCCTCATGGCTTAAGCCAAGAGTATTTCCCAGCCATTCCATAAGATCAACAATCATAAAGTCACTAATTACAACTCCCTTGGGTTCCCCTGTAGTTCCTGAAGTAAAAAGTACATAGCAAGGATCTGTATCAATTATTTTTCTTCTGAAATTTATCAGTTTATTTTCGTCTATTTCATAATTTTTTTCAAAATCAAAAGATAAGGCTGAATCTGTAAAAATGTTTTTGTGATGATAAATACCAAGCTTGGAATTCAAAGTATTTTTTATAGATAAAATTCTATCATAAGGCATTTCACAATCAATCGGCACATAAAAATTCCCTGAATATAAAATAGCAAAAAAACATATTATTGTTTCTAAATCTCTAGAAGCTTCAACCATAATCGGTTCATTTTCATAAGAAAAATTTTCTCTTATAAAAAATGCAAAGCTCCTAGCCCTATTCCTAAGTTCTCTAAATGTAATCTTTTTTTCTTTATCTACAATAGCTGTTTTATCAGGAAATTTTTTGCAAATCTCATCCAATTGATCAATTAAAATCATATTACACCTCAAAATAAATTTTAACATTTACCTTTTTAATTTGCAAGAAAAGGCATTTTGTAACAATTTAATAAATTTTATATAATCGAGTAGGGGCTAGTTTATAGCCCCTCTCACACCACCCGTACGTACCGTTCGGTATACGGCGGTTCAATATTTTCTTGTATCATATTATTTATTACTGATGTATCTATTTAACTTTATTCTTTTTGTATCTGAACATTGAGAGATGAATACGTCATTTCTTATGTTCCATCAAGTCATAGTACATCCTTTTCAAATATTACAATAAATATTGTTCCTCCCTTCGCTCCATTTCCATTACAGAAACTTCTTTACTACTATGGATTCTGCTGACTTCTCACTATTCGTTGTTACTACTATTCCGCTAGTGAGACCTCACGGGATAAGCCCTAATACTTTCATCGTTTACCTGCAGAATTTACGCTTTGGGTTTACGGTTACCTTTTGGGTCTTTGCTATCTTTGGCTAGCTTGCCCACCTGTCACGCCTTATATTCTGTTCCTGTTCGTCAAGCCACGATTTTGCTATTGCTTCTTCTCTCCTAGATGTCACCATCTAAAACTTGCAAGTCGCTATTAGATTCGTCGGTAACTACGCTCTGTAGGGATTTTCACCCCAGCATTAGAACATGCCCGTCATACCAAAAAAAGAGTTGCTATAAAAATTATAACAACTCCTTAAAGATTATAAATTATCTTGAATTACTTAATTTCAGCCTTTAGAGCTTTTTCTTTCTTAATTAATTCTGTTAATTTCGGAACAACTGCATTAAGGTTTCCAACAACACCAAGGTCTGCAACTTCAAACATTGGAGCGTCAGAGTCTTTGTTAACAGCAATAATTAGGTCAGATTCTTCCATACCGGCCAAGTGTTGGATAGCTCCTGAAATACCGATTGCAAAGTAAAGTTCCGGTCTAACTGTCTTACCTGTTTGACCAACTTGTCTGTCTTTTGTTATCCAGCCTGAGTCAACAGCAGCTCTTGATGAAGAAACTTCAGCTCCTAATACTTCAGCTAATTCTTCAAGTGGCTTAAATCCTTCAGGTCCGCCAAGTCCACGACCGCCGGAAACAAGGATATCAGCTTCTGTAATATCTTTCTTCTTGTTTTCGTGTTTTAATACGTCAATAATCTTAACGTTCATATCTTCAGCAGTGAATTCAAGTTTTTCTTCAATAACTTCACCAGTTCTTGAAGCATCACTATCCATAGCTTGCATTACGCCCGGTCTAACTGTAGCCATTTGAGGTCTAAAGTTTTCACAAACGATAGTAGCCATTAAGTTACCACCAAAAGCAGGTCTTGTCATTAGAAGTAGATTTGATTCTTCTTCAATGTCAAGTTTTGTACAGTCAGCTGTTAGACCTGTATGAATTCTTGCAGCCATTCTCGGTGCCAAGTCTCTTCCTATTGAAGAAGCTCCGAAAAGAACTATTTCAGGTTCATATTTTTTGATAATATGGAAAACTGATTTTGCATATGGTTCAGTTACATATTCTTTTAGCATTGGGTCTTCAATAACTATAACCTTGTCAGCTCCGTGATGGATTAATAGGTCGCTATGTTTTTTTACGCTTTCCCCAATAAGCATAGCAACTACTTTTTCATTTAATATATCAGCAAGTTCTCTAGCTTTTCCTAAAAGTTCAATACCTACTTTTTCAAGCTTATTATCTCTTTGTTCTATAAATACATAAATATCTTTACTCATCTTAAGCCTCCATTTAGATTATATACTTTTCTTGAAGTTTAGCTACTATTGCTTGAGCTGCTTCATCTGCAGTTAAATCTGTAAGAAGAACTCCCTTTCCCTTACCTTGTTTAGGGAAGGATTTCTTTACTCTTGTAGGAGAACCCTTTAATCCAACATTTGAAAGGTCAAGTTTATCTTCAATATCTTTTAATCCCCACATTGGAATTTCAGCTTTGTAAGCATCAAAAATTTTGCCTACGCTCATATATCTCGGTTCTGCAAGTTCAGCAATTGCTGTAACTAGACATGGGAATTTAACTTCAATTACATGGTATCTGTCTTCGAATTGTCTTTGAACACGAACACCGGATTTATCTTCTAAAAGTTCAAGTCCTTCAACATAAGAAACTTGTTTAATTCCTATATGTTCTGCAATTTGAGGTCCTACTTGAGCAGTATCTCCATCTATTGCTTGACGACCTGTGATAATCATATCATAATCTAAATGTTCAAGTGCTCCGGTAATTGTACAAGATGTTGCCCAAGTGTCAGCTCCTCCGAATGCTCTGTCTGATACAAGAATTGCATCATCAGCACCCATTGCAAGAGCTTCTCTTAAAGCAACGTCAGCTTGTGGAGGTCCCATTGAAAGAACTGTAACATGAACATTATCAGGATCAGCATCTTTTAATCTTAAAGCACATTCAAGACCTGACTTGTCATCAGGGTTAATAATACTTGGAACTCCTTCTCTTATTAATGTGTTAGTCTTAGGGTCAAGTCTAACTTCATTAGTATCAGGAACTTGTTTCATACAAACAACTATTTTTAACATATCTATGCCTCCTATTACTTAACGCCCATCCAGTTAGAGACAACCATTCTCATAACTTCAGAGGTTCCTTCGTAAATTTCAGTAATCTTAGCGTCTCTCATCATTCTTTCAATAGGATAATCTCTAGTGTATCCATATCCGCCGAATAATTGTAGACATCTTCTTGTAACATCACTTGCATTTTCAGCTGCAAATAATTTTGCCATAGCTGCTTGGTGCATATATTCTTCTCCGTTGCCTTTAGTATTAGCAGCTCTATATACTAATAATTGAGCAGCTTCAGTCTTAGTTTTCATATCGGCAAGTTGGAATTGTGTATTTTGGAATTGAGAAATTCTCTTTCCAAATTGTTTTCTTTCTTTAACGTATTTAACAGTTTCATCAATAGCTCCTTCAGCAATACCTAAAGCTTGAGAAGCAATTCCGATTCTACCTCCGTCAAGAGTTTTAAGAGCTAAAGAGTAGCCTTTTCCTTCTCTTCCAAGTAAGTTTTCTTTTGGAATTCTGCAATCTTCAAATATAAGTTCGCAAGTAGAAGATCCTCTTATACCCATCTTATCTTCAGGTTCACCAACAGAGAATCCAGGAGTTCCTTTTTCAACTATAAAAGCTGAAATTCCCTTATATCCTTGTGTTTTGTCAGTAACTGCAATAACAACAAATACATCAGCAAATCCACCGTTAGTAATAAATATCTTTGAACCGTTTAATACATATTCATCTCCGTCAAGAACAGCAGTAGTTTTTTGACCTGAGGCATCAGTTCCTGCACCCGGTTCAGTTAAACCGAAGGCACCAATTTTACGTCCTGAAAGTAAATCAGGTAAGTATTTTTTCTTTTGTTCTTCACTACCATTTTCATAAATGGGAGCACAACACAATGAAGTATGTGCTGAAACAATAACGCCTGTTGTTGCACATTTCTTTGAAAGTTCTTCAACAGCCATTGAGTAAGCTAAGTAGTCAGCCCCTTGTCCACCGTATTCTTTTGGAAACGGTATTCCGAAGAATCCATATCTAGCTAGTTTTTTTACATTTTCCATTGGAACTTCTTCAGTTGCATCAACATCAGCTGCAACAGGATCCACTTCATTTTCTGCAAATGCACGATACATTTGTTGTAAAAGCAGATGTTCTTTGTCCATTCTAAAATCCATTTATAATCCCCCTAACTTTGATTATATAAAGAGTGTTATATTATTAACATAACGCACATAAAATATTATATCATTTTGTCAAATATTTTCAAGTATTTAGCTATTATAATAGACCTTAAACATTTAAAATTACCAAAAGTCTTATAAATTTAATTATTTTCATCTTTACGTTAAATAAAAATAAACATTACAATCATTTTGTAAGTTTTCTTTGATAATTATGTACATAAATTAATGAAAATCAAAATTTTTTATAAGATTATTTTGTTAAACTAATAAAATTATTTAGAAAATTTGAAAAAAATTAAAAAAGGACAGTCCTATGAAAAAATTATAAAGGGACAGTCCTAAAGGACAGTCCCA
>CABTZF010000016.1 GCA_902489255.1 uncultured Peptoniphilus sp.
AGAGACTCGAGCTAACGAGCCTCCCCAATATTTGACATAGAGCCTAAATTAAACCAATATCTTTCCTATAATACATATCCTGAAATTTTATTTTTTCAATATTTTTATAAACTTTTTCTCTCGCCTCTTTTAAATCCTTGCCCAAGGCTGTTACTGAAAGAACTCTTCCGCCATTTGTAAAATATTTTCCATCTTTTTTTAAGGTTCCATTATGGAAAAGAATTATATCAGCATCAATGTTTTCAATCCCGCTAATTTCCTTTCCCTTTTCGTAGGCAGCCGGATAACCACCGGAGCATAAAATTGTTGTCAGGGCAACTTCTTCTGTCCAATTTATATCTTCCGCCCTTAAGCTATTATCTAAAGTTTTTTCTATAAGCTCTACTAAATCACCCTTGAGTCTTGGCATTAATACTTCTGTTTCAGGATCTCCAAAACGCACATTAAATTCCAAAACTTTTGGCAAGTCATTTTCAATCATAAAACCTATAAATAAAATTCCATAGTAGGAAATATTTTCTTTATTAAATCCGTCTTCTATTGTCTTTAAAATTTTATCTAATTCTTTTTTTGTTTTTTCTGTAAATTTATCTCCCGGTGAATATGTGCCGACTCCTCCCGTATTGGGACCAAGGTTTCCATCATAAATTTGTTTATGGTCTTTGCAAGTTTCCAAAGGATATAATTTGTTGTTGGATACAAGGCAAAGAAGGGATGCTTCAAATCCTCTTAAAAATTCTTCAATTACAACCCTATCTCCCTCATCTTTAAAAATATTTTGTATAAATATTTTATCAAGAGCTTCAAGAGCTTCCTCTTTATCCTGGCAAATAAATACGCCCTTACCTAAGCAAAGACCATCCGCCTTTATTACAAGAGGATAGGAAAAATTTTCTAAACCTTTTTTTGCAGATTCAAAATCTGTAAAAGACTTATATTTAGCACTGGGAATATTATACTTTTCCAAAAATTTTTTTGTAAAATCTTTACTGGCCTCAAATCTGGCACATCCTTTGTTCGGTCCAAATATTTTTAAGCCGTTTTCTTGGAATTTATCAACAATTCCTCCACATAAGGGGTCTTCAGGTCCGACAATTGTAAGATCAATTTTTTCTTTTAAAGCAAAATCTAAAAGTTTGTCAATATCTTTTGGATCTATATCAATATTTGTGGCAAAATTTTCAGTACCGCCATTGCCCTTTGCCATAAAAATCTTATGGACCTTTTTTGATTTTGATATTTTCCATCCTAAGGCACATTCTCGACCTCCGGTTCCTATAATTAAAACTTTCATATTCCTCCTAGTGTCTAAAATGTCTTATGCCTGTAAATACAAGGTGCATATTATGTTCATTTGCATATTCTATTACTTCTTTATCTTTTACTGAGCCGCCCGGTTGGATAACAGCTTTTATTCCCGCCTTATCCAAAAGTTCTATTGTATCTTTGAAAAAGAAACCGTCAGATGCACAAACTGCACCTTTAATTTTTTCTCCCGCTCTTGCAATAGCTTCTTCTACAGCCCAAGACCTCTTAGTTTGTCCTTGTCCTATTCCAAGACTTGCTCCATCTTTTGCAATAACAATGGAATTTGATGCCGTATGTTTTACACAAGCCCAGGCAAATTTTAAATCTTTCATTTCTTCTTCTGTAGGTTTTTCCTTTGTAGGAAATTCAAGTTTATCTTCATCTAAGAGTAAATTATCATAGTCACCTACTATGACTCCGTTAAGAACTTCTTTGCAAGTTCTTTTAATTTCAAATTTATTAAAGTCCGGAAGTTCAATAAGCCTTATGTTTTTCTTGCTTTCCAATATTTCTAAAGCCTTGTCGGTAAATCCCGGTGCAACTACAATTTCTAAGAAAATTTCATGTAAAAGTAGGGCTGTTTCTTCATCTACTTGACGATTAACTGCAACTATACCGCCAAAAATTGATTCATCATCACAATCTCTTGCCTTTATAAAAGCTTCTTTAACTGTTTTTCCGCTTCCTATGCCGCAGGGGTTTGCGTGTTTAATTGCAACTACGGCAATTTCTTTAAATTCTCTTGCCGCCTTTACAGCTGCATACATATCATATAAATTATTGTAAGAAATCTCTTTTCCATGTAATTTTTTATATGGAGCGATAACTGAACCTTCATAATATGCAGCCTCTTGGTGAGAATTTTCTCCATATCTTAAAGTAGTTGCAAATTTATAAGTATTATTAATATATTGGGGGAATTTTTCATCAGAGATGGATTCAAAATAGCCTGAAATTATAGCATCATAATGGGCAGTATAAGAAAAAGCCTTTCTTGCTAAATTTTCTCTGAATTTATTATCAATCTTTTTTTCTTTTAAAGCTTCTATTATATTTGAATAATCACAAGGGTCAGTTACAATAAGTACATCTTTATAATTTTTTGCTGCCGCCCTAATCATAGAAGGTCCGCCAATATCTATATTTTCAATTAATTTTTCTTGGTCTTTAGTTTGGCTTAAAACTTTTTCAAAGGGATAAAGGTTATTTACAACCATATCTATTGAAGAAATTCCCTCTTCTTTCACGGTCTTAAGGTCATCTTCCTTATCTCTTCTAAATAAAATACCCCCATGAATTAAAGGATGAAGTGTTTTTACTCTACCTCCCAAAATTTCTCTTTGTCCCGTTACTTCTTCAACTTCTTTTACAGGAATATTATTTTCCTTTAGTTTTTTAAAAGTTCCTCCTGTGGAAATTATTTCCCAGCCTAAACCAACTAATTCTTCTGCAAATTCTACAATATTTTCTTTATCAAAAACTGAAATTAAAGCTCTCATATTTACGACCTTTCTATTTTTACATTGTGTCCCTTAACTTCTAACTTCCCTAAACAAAAATATTTCACACTTTCAACTAAAATCTTGTGTTCAACCGCCAGCACTCTTTTTTGCAAAACTTCAGGAGTGTCTTGAAAAAATACCGGCACAGCTTCTTGGATTATTATTGGTCCACCATCGGTACAACCGTCAACAAAATGAGTTGTGGCTCCGGTAATTTTTACTCCTCTTTTTAAGGCTTGTTTATGAACTTCTAAGCCATAAAAGCCTTTGCCGCAAAAAGATGGAATTAATGACGGATGAATATTAATTATCCTATTTTCATATTCTTTTATTATGAAGTCCGGTAAAATCTTCAAATATCCTGCCAAGACAATTAAATCAATTTTTTCTTCTTTTAAAAGGTCAAAAATTTTATTATAATCTTTTTCCACAACATTTTTTATGCCTGCATTATTGGCTCTAACCAACCCATAAGCTGACTTGTTGTTGGAGATTACTATTTTAATTTTACCCTTAAAGAGGCCTTCTTTCTCTCCATCTATTAGAGCTTTTAAGTTTGTTCCGCCTCCTGATATTAAAACTGCTATATTAGTATTTGAGGTCAATTTTATTATCCCCTTTTACTATAGTTCCTATTTGATAAATTGAATCATAGTTTTTGAAATGTTTACGTACCTTATCTCCATCGTTTTTATCAACAGCAAAAATTAATCCTAAACCCATATTAAAAGTTGAATACATATCTTCTAAATCTAACTTGCCCCATTTTTTTAACATATCAAAAATCTTAGGTCTTTTAACTTCACTTACATCAACTTTTGCACAAAGTCCATCAGCAACCATACGGGGTATGTTTTCATAATAACCTCCTCCGGTTATATGACAAATCCCATGAACCAAACCTTCTTCTATTAAGGGAAGCATCTCCTTAACATAAATTTTTGTGGGTTCCAACAAAACTTCTCCTAAAGTTTTATCCAATTCATCAAATTTTTGGTCTAGGGAAAAATTGTTTTCTTCAAAAATAATTTTTCTGACTAAAGAATAACCATTAGAATGAATTCCGGAAGAAGATAGTCCAAATAGGATATCTCCTTCCTTCATTAATGAAGTATTGATGATTTTTTTCTTATCAACTATACCTACGGCAAATCCTGCCAAATCATAATCGTCAATATTATAAACTCCCGGCATTTCTGCAGTTTCTCCTCCAATCAAAGAAGCTCCCGCTATTTGGCATCCCTTAGCTACACCCTTAACAATCTCAGCCATTTTTTCAGGATCAAGCTTTCCCGCTCCAATGTAATCCAGAAAGAATAAAGGTCTTGCCCCTTGACACAATATATCATTTACACACATTGCAACGCAGTCTATGCCTACAGTATCATTTTTTTTCATTTTTTGTGCCAATATTACCTTAGTTCCAACTCCATCAGTTCCGGAAGCTAAAACAGGTTCTTCCATATCTTTAAAATTTATATCATATAGACCGGAAAACCCTCCTATAGCGGAAAGCACATTTTTATCATGGGTTTTTTCAACAATGCTTTTAATTAACTTTACTTCTTTTTGACCGGCTGCTACATCCACTCCGGCATCTTTATAATTTATTGACATTTAATTTACTCCTTAAAGGGATCGTTGCCCCCAAAACATTTTTCATAGTAGTTTTTATTGCCACATGCTTCTCGCAAGCCTTCAAGACTTATAAATCCTAAAGAATCTGCACCTATTAGACTTCTAACTTCTTCAATAGTTCTGTTGTGAGAAATAAGTTCTTCTTCTTTTGGAATATCAAAGGTTAAAGAACCGGAATTAATTACCGGAGGTGATGCAATTCTTATATGAATTTTATTGACTCCTGAATCCTTTAATATTTCTATAACCCTTTTTATAGTATTGCCTCTTACTATAGAGTCGTCAACAAGAACTACATCCTTTCCCTTTAAGAATTTTTTGATCGGATTTAATTTTATCTTAATATCTTTTTTTCTCATATCATCTGTCGGTAAGATAAAAGTTCTTCCTATATATTTATTCCTAACAATTGCATTTTCATATTGAATTCCACTTGCTCTTGCAAAACCTAAAGCTGCAATCAAACCTGAATCCGGGGAACCTACAACTATATCGGCTTCAACAGGATGTTCTCTACTTAAAATTTCTCCCATTTTAAGTCTTGCTTCATATACTGAAACTCCATCTATTATAGAATCCGGTCTGGCTGTATAAACCATTTCAAAAATACAAGGTGAATAGCCCCCTGATTTTGCAAAATAAGACTTGCTACCATTTTTATCAATAACAATAATTTCTCCAGGTTTTAGAAAATGATCAACTTCTCCTCCAACGGCTTCTATGCCGCAGCTTTCTGTTGATACTATTGTTTGAGAATCTTTGTGTCCTATTACAAGAGGCTTTATTCCGTAAGGGTCACGTATTGCAATCATCTTATCTTCTTTGGCAAATAAAATTGAATAGGCTCCATTTAGGTATGAAATAAAATCAATAATATCAGCCATATCCCTATTTAAAACTTCCGCTATTTCTTCAGCTTCAACATTGTTGATGAACTTACCGTCAATAGATATTAAAGCTTTTTCTCCTTCTGTTCCCGGATAAAATACCCAGGGCATAGGAAGCAAAGCCTTGTCATCATCTGCAAAGGGATATCTTACATGAGATATTCCAACATATCCTTCCAATCTATTAATATTATCAAATTTAATATTGTCTGTTACAAGTCCTTTCCCTTTTACTTCTGAAAGTTTGTCATTTTCTAATAATGAAACTCCCATGGCATCTTGACCTCTGTGTTGTAAGGCAAATAAACCTGAGTAAATTGTCGGAAAGACATTAACATTTTTTTTGTTTGAGAAAACTCCGAATATTCCGCTCATATCTTATCCTTCATATTTATATTGTGTATTTTTAATTTTTTCTGTCATATCATTCTTGAATTTTTCAAGTTTATTTTGAAGTTCTTTGTCTGAAAGAGCGAGAATTTGAACAGCTAAAATTGCTGCATTTTCTCCTCCATTAACTGCAACTGTAGCAACAGGAACACCGCTTGGCATTTGAACTGTTGAAAGTAAAGAATCTAGTCCATCCATTAAAGATGACTTAACAGGAATACCTATAACAGGTCTTGTTGTAATACCCGCAATAACTCCTGCTAAATGGGCTGCTTTCCCCGCAATGCCAATGAAAACTTGAGTTTCTTCTTGAGCGGTTTTTACATAATCTTCTAATAAATTTAAAGCTCTATGAGCGGATATTACCTTTACTTCATAGTCTATGCCAAATTCTTTAAGTTTTTTTACAACTTTGTCAGCAATTTCCCTGTCAGAAATTGAACCCATAATTATTGAAACTCTCAAATTAACCTCCTAATAATTAATAAAAATTTTATTTATATTTATAATTTTTTACGATTTTAAATAAATCTACTTATTATTATTTAGTAAAATTCTATATAATTAAAGTCCAATATATTTAGAAAGTTCAAGAGGTTTTATATATTTGCCATCCTTATAAGCTCGCATATTTCCACCACTAACTTCATCAATCAGTATAATTTCATCAGAACCTGCAAGGCGACCATATTCTAATTTTATATCATATAGGTCCAATCCCTTTTCTTTTAAAATATCTTTTATAATATTAGAAATTTTTATATTCATTTGACAAATCTTGTCATATTCTCCTTCTTTTAAAATGCCTAATTGAATTAATCCATCTTCTATTATTAGCGGGTCATCTCTATCATCATCTTTTAAAGTAATTTCAGTATAATTATTAAGAGCTTCTCCTTCTTTAATATAAGCACCGTATCTTCTAATGAAAGAACCTACTGCTACGAACCTTGTTATAACTTCCATTCCCTTACCAAAAACAGACGCTTGTTTAACTTCCATTGTATTCTTATTAAGATCAGAAGTTATATAATGTGTTTTAACTCCTTTTTCTTGAAGCCTTTCAAAAAAATATTTAGAAACTAATAAACATTCATGACCGGCACCTTCAACACTTCCTGCAACTTGATTTCCACCTGTATCAAATACTCCGTCTGTTCCTGTCATATCATCCTTAAATTGCATATAAAATTTTCCGTTTTCTTCAAACAAGTTCTTAGTCTTACCTTTGTAAATTACTTTCATTTTTTAACATCCTTTCTCAAAAAAATAAGCCCGAGAGATAGGTTAGCGAAACCTATCCCTCTGGGCTTTTATCCCTTAGGTGTAATGCAGAAGCATTCGTGCCGCTCGGTCCTTAGAAAATTCTTGGATCCCTAGGCACACTTTCGCCCACTTTCATGAGCTCTCGTATAGTCATAGTATCAATAATATTATTAAAAGTCAATAACTTTTTAAGTAAGTTTTTCCTAAATTTTCATAAGTTTTTGTTCATACTGGAAAAATAAAGTTTTAATCTCCATTAAATTTATTAACTTTTTTTAGAAATAATTTCTTGAAAAAAGACTCCCTTTATATTTAAGGAGTCTAAAACTTAGGAGGCATTATTAATTTTTAAATAAATTTATTAACTTTTGGAAAAATCCAACTTTACTTGTCTTTTCTTCTCTTTCCACCACAATATCTTCATATTGCCTATAAATATTTTCTTGTTTAACTTTTTCTTCCCTTTCTGCCTTTTCAATAAAATACTCTTGAGATGAAATTTTCTCCCCGTCTGTGTCAAATTTTTCGTATTCTCCACCGGAGTTCATCATCCTCCCTCCCACATTGTCCTTTAGTTGCACATCTATATAAGATAAAATTCTTTTTTTTATATCAGGATCAAGTATAGGAGTTGCGATTTCAACTCTTTTTTCTGTGTTTCTAGTCATAAGGTCAGCTGAAGATATATACACATGTTGGGCATCTTTTCCGAAAACATAAATTCTTGGGTGTTCCAAAAATCTTCCTACGATTGACCTTATAGTGATATTGTCACTGTAGCCTTTTATACCCGGTATTAGACAAGAAATTCCTCTAATTATCAAATCAACCTTACAGCCCTTTTGACTAGCCTCAACAAATTTTTCAATAAATTCTTTATCAGTCAGAGAGTTAAATTTACAGCAAATATATCCCTTTTCTCCCTTATTAATTTCCATATTAACATAATCCATTAAGCCTGTTTTTAAAGATGTGGGAGATTGTAGTAGGTACTTATATTTACCATTCAAATTTCCCATGGACATATTTTTAAAAAAGTCTGTAGCGTCAAGACCTATATCTGGATTTGCAGTCATAAAACAAAAGTCCGTATATTGTTTAGCTGTTGATTCGTTATAGTTACCCGTCCCTATTTGGCTTATATATGAAAGATTTCCAAATTTATCTCTAAAGGTTATCAAGCAAATTTTTGAATGTATTTTATAAGCATTAAAGCCGTAAATTATATTGCAGCCTTCTTCATAAAGCATATTTGCATAGTTAATGTTACTTTCTTCGTCAAATCGTGCTTTTAATTCAACAAAAACAGTTACTTCTTTCCCATTTTGAGCTGCATCGCAAAGATACCTAACTACTTTTGAATTCTTTGCCAGCCTGTAAATTGTTATTTTAATTGACCTACATTCAGGATCCTTAGACGCTTCTTTTAATAGTTGTAAAAATGTTTCCATTGTTTCATAGGGATATGACAAAAGCCTATCTTTTTCCCTAATAGCAGAAATAATTGAGCTGTCTTGTCCTAATGGATTGTGGGCGATGAATGGTTTGTAAAGAAGTTCATTTTGCCTTGCTCTTGGAATATCATCAATAAGTGTAAATACATATTTCATAAGCAGGGGGGAATCCAGTTCAAAAACTTGTTTCCCCTTAATATTTAGCTGCTTAAGTAAAAATTTTAACACCGGCTCCGGCAATTTTCCACAGGATTCAACTCTTACCACATCAAGCCTTTTCCTCTTTTTTAAAATATTTTTCATATAGGCTTGGTAATCGTCAAATTCTTCCAGTGTATCTCTATCATCTGTAAAATCTGTATTTCTGGTCGCCTTAAAAACATTCTTGCTAATTATTTTATAGCCCTTAAAAATATTTTCCATTTGAGCTAATAAAATATCTTCCATTAAAATATAATCTGTGTTTTGTCCCGGTAATAGTAAGTATGTAACATAAGATTTCCTTACGGGAACAATTCCAAAAACATTTTTTCCATTTTTTTCCAAATAACAAATTATATATAATTTATTATTTTCCAAAAATGGAAAAGGATGGTTTAAGTCTACTATTTGAGGCGAAACTAATTGATCAATATTTTTTAGATAAAAATCATCAATGAAATTTTTTTGTTCTTCATTTGCTTCTTCATATTTTAAATTTCTAATTTTATAGTTTCTTAACTTTTCAGTGATTTCCCTGTATATCTTATCTTTTTTTGCATACATAGGAGGAAGCATTTCAAGTATGGCATTAATTTGTTCATTTGCAGTCATATCAGTTTTATTATCACGAGCTTCTTTTTTTAACAGTGATAAGTCGTGCAAAGAGCCAACTCTTACCATAAAAAACTCGTCTAAATTAGAAACAAATATACTTACAAACTTTAATTTTTCTAGTAGCGGAACACGATCTTCCACTGCTTCTTCCAATACTCTCTCATTAAATCTAAGCCAAGAAACTTCTCTATTTTGAAAAAATTTTTCCATCATTTAATTCCCCTTAATATTTTTAACTTTAAATAGCCTTCCCTAAGACCCCTATCAGAAACTTGAACTTCACTGATATTAAGTTTTTGACACGCTGTAATAAGTATAATAAGACCCGGCACAAGGGTGTGGGTTCTTGAAGGATTGACCTTAATTATTGTCCTAATCGTTTCTCGATCTCTGTCACTTATATTAGCTAAAAGGTTTATACAATCCCTTAATGTAAAGTTTTTTTCATCCTTGCCCCAAAGTTCAGCAATAACTTTTCCACAAGCCCGAATTGTTCCACCAATTCCTATTAAATTTTTATATGAATCATTAAAAGCTTTAGAGTCCCATTCCCTATTAACTTCTCTTTGAATTTCTCTAATTTCTCTCTTCTTAGGAATAACTACCGACACAAATTTAGAAAATAAGACCAGGGATCCAATTTGTAAATTAATAAACTCTACCGGTTTGGAATCTTTAAATGAAACAATTTCTGTACTGGCACCACCAATATCTATAGTTAAACCGCTTTTGACATCAATGCCCTCAAGAATCCCAATATTGCCAATGCGAGCCTCCTCTTCCTGACTCAAAACATCTATCTCGAAATTAAGTTTGTCCCTTACTTCCTTTAATATATTATCTCTATTAGACAAATTTCTTAAGGATGCAGTAGCAAAAGGATAAAAATAATTACAAGAAACTAAATCTACAATATTTTTAATAGAATCAAGAGTTCTAATTAACTTTTTTATACCCTTGTCGCTTAAAGCTCCATTTACTACATAAGTAATAAGACCGGCAGTATATTTCTTATCAAAAATACTTTTTTCTCTACCGTTTTCAATTTTATAAATTATTAATCTAATTGTATTTGAACCTATATCAACTATTGCACAATTCATAAAAACCCCTAACTATTCAATTGAATTTTATACTTTCAATGTAAATTTTTTGTAAAGTAAACTTATATTATTTGTAATATTTATGCCCTTTTTCTTTAAAAATACACTTTTAAAAAAGTATATGAAAAAATTTTTCTTCCTTTTAACCTTAATTTTCAAGTATTTGCAAAATAGAAATAAAAAATTCTTTACATTTATGTTATAATTATCCTATGAATTGGGGGAAAAACTTTGTTTGATTTTAATATAGAGGATCATAAATATAAAAATATATTTTTTATAGGTATTGGCGGAATCTCGATGTCTGCCCTGGCTGAACTTATGTTATATAATGGATATAAGGTTTATGGAAGTGATAAAAAAGAATCTTTTGAAACAAAAAAATTGGAAAATAAGGGAGCTAAAATTTATTACAGTCATAAAAAAGACCATATAAATAATATGGATCTTGTAGTTTATACTGATGCAATAAGCATGGATAATGAAGAGCTAAAAGCTTCCATTGTGAAAAAAATTGATCTTGTGGATAGAGCTACTTTTTTAGGTGCAATAATGAAAAGCTATAATATATCCATAGCCATATCCGGTACACATGGCAAGACTTCAACAACTTCAATGGTTGCTGAAATAATTAAAAATTTGGATGAAGATCCAACAATAATGTTGGGCGGTCAGCTGGATGATATTAATGGAAATATAAAAATTGGTAACAAAAAGAAAATTTTTTTAACAGAAGCTTGTGAATATAAGGCAAATATCCTAAAATTATTTCCAACAACAGCTGTTATATTAAATATTGATGAAGACCACTTGGACTACTTTGATAATATTGACCATATAATAAAGACATTTAAGGAATTTGCAGACAAATTAAAAAGTAATGATTATTGCATAATAAATATGGATGATTCTAATACTAGAAAATTATTGCCAATAGCTAATTCAAAACTTATTACTTTCGGCATTGAACACCAAGCCGATTTTATGGCAAAAAATATCAATTTCAATAAATATAGTTTCCCAAACTATGACCTATACTATAAAGATAAATATATTGGAAAAGTTGAACTTTCAATACTAGGGTTTCATAATATTTATAATACCCTGGCAGCTATTGCCACATCATTCCTTAACGGTATAGATTTTAAAAATTGTATTAGTGGTATTCATGCCTATAAGGGAGTGCACAGAAGACTTGAATTTAAAGGTCTATATAAAAATTCCAGAGTCATGGATGACTATGCTCATCATCCTACAGAAATTAAATCTTCAATAGCAGCTATAAAAAAGTCATGCAAGAAAAGATTAATAACAGTCTTTCAACCCCATACTTTCACAAGAACAAAATTATTATTAGATTCTTTTGCCAAATCTTTTGACCAAAGTGATGTAATAATAATAACTGATATATATGCAGCAAGAGAAAAAGATTATGGTGATATACATTCCAAAACCTTAGTAAATGCTATATCTAACCATCATGAAAATACATTGTATATTAAAGAATTTGATGATATAGTAAAATACTTAGAAGAAAATCTCCAAGCTGATGACACTATAGTTACCATGGGTGCCGGCAATGTTTATCAAATTGGGGAACAACTTTTGAACAAAAATAATTAATGAATTGCAAATAAAATTGCGACACTAAAAAAATAAATTCATGTAAAAATAATTTAAATGGAGTTCGATAATAAGGTTCTTTGTCAAATAGTGTTGGTGATTAAAAATTAATGATATATGGTTTATGTCTTAGGGCTTAAACCATATATTTTTTTATGATAAAAACATACAAAACTCTCAATCTAAAATTATCAAAAGAACGATAGCCATATGAAACTCTCTTATAACTTTAATCTTGTTGTTAATACTTTCAATTTTTCCATTGTTGTAATTAGTATTTAAAGTATTCTTAATCTTTTATAAATGTTTGATAGCTGTACTTATCGCCGTTTTTTATACATATCCATAAAAAAATAGTGCTGATGATTTTTCACAAACACTATTTATTATAGAACCATAATTAAATTATACAAGCAAAAATTAATATATTTTTATTATATTATCTTCCTTTTTTAGCCTAAAACTATAAATCTTTAAGATGAATATTTTATTCATTTTTTATTGCTTCTATTGCCGGAAGCTTCATAGCCCGTCTAGCCGGTATGAACCCGGATATTATCCCTATCAAAGTTGATGTTAAAAGAGCAAGTATCACTAGCCAAGCAGGTATTATTGAAAGTTTTGGAGCTTCCATTGCCTGTACAGGCATTCTTGACAATAAAAATTCTTTTCCAAATATGTTTAAAATTACAGAAATAATAAATGATATTATCGTACCCAAAACTCCTCCAAAAAATCCTATAAAACCGGCTTCTACTAAGAATAATTTTTCTATATCTTTTATAGATGCTCCTATTACTTTCATTACTCCTATTTCTTTTGTTCTTTCATAAATTGCCATTATCATTGTGTTTGTTATACCAATAGATGCAACTAAAAAAGAAACTGCCCCTATAGCTCCAAGGATAGCCTGAGTCATTGCAAGTTGTTTATTCATCTCATTTACATATTCTGCCAAATAATTAACTGCATAATAGCCCATGGCCTTTAAACTTTCTTGAACTTCTTTTATATTTTCCATGCTGTCAACTTTTATCATTATTGTAGAATAATTGCCGAAAGCCGTTTTTGTTCCTGATACTTGATCAAAATTTCTCATTAATTTTTTCATATAGTTAATAGTCATGAAAATTGTTCTTGAATTTTCCCAGTCATCAGGATTGTCTTCAAGAGTCCCGACAACTTTAATTCTTTCTGTATAAGTTTTTGAACTATCTTCTGAAGATGTATCAAAAGTTTGACCCATTCCATTTTCATCCATTTTTGACAATGATGTTATTTGGATTTTTGAATCCATAGGTTTTACTTTATCAGATAGATTTCCTCTCATATTCGGTCTTTTGGGATCATAAAAGCCTTTTGCAACTTCAGAACCTAAAACTACTCCTCCACCAAGATCTGAATTTTCTAAAAATCTTCCTTCTCCTAATTTGTAGGAGAATTCTTCCATAAGTTCCGGCGGCATTGCTTTAACATCTATATAATCATTTACATATTTACCTGATTTTAACGAAGCAATCCCTTGGTAAATAGGCATAACTTTTAAAATATGTTTTACTTTTGAAACTTCATTTATGGCTGCATCGTTTAATTTTTTTTGAGTTTTATTTTCCATCTGACTTTTTTCATCATAATAGGAAGTTTTTAATTCTAAAGTTGTTAAAGAGCCCATAGACGCAAAGGCATCTACCATTGATTTTCTATAACCTATTCCTACTGAAATCATTACTAAAACAGCTGTCGCTCCGATAACAACTCCTAAAACAGTTAAAAATGTCCGCATTTTTCTTGTTTTTAAATTTCTAAAGGCCATAAATATAAGATCTTTAAATTTCATTATATTTTTAAATCCTCATCTTCTTGTTTCTTCTTTTTAAATTTTTTTATAAAAAATATTGTTGCTCCTGAAATTAAGGCCATTATAATTATTATAATTAAAATTTTTTTCCACAAGGGGGATTCCGGCTTAGCATCCAAATCTTCTTGATTGTCCATTCCCATATCCATATTTTCAACCTTAAATTCCAATTCTCTTTCAATGATTTTAATATTACCGGTTGAATCTTCATAAGAAAATTCAAGTTTTAATTTTTTATTCCCTTCTGATTGGGCGTTTACATTTAAAGTAAAGTTATCGCTAGCTCCCGGTGCAAAGTTCCCCTTATAATAGGTTGGCGTATCCATGGTTAATCCATCACCTGAGGCTTTTACCATTACGTTATAGAGTTGTGCTTTACCAACATTATAAAAGTCTACAGAAACAGGAACTTCCATTCCAACCATAAAATCTCCTTGAGGAACTATTTCTCCAACTTGTAATTTTGCTTCTTGTACTACAGGAATTCCTATTTGTTCTGTTGCTGTATATTTGTTGGCATCAGAATCTTCATACTCAAAATTTGCAACTACTGTATAAGTCTTAGCTGCAGTATCCGGAACCGTTGTAAGGGTAATTTCTTTTTCAACCCTTGCTCCGGGCTTTATTGAATCAATATAAAAAGTATTTGATGTCCCTTTGGGAGTGAAAACTGAAGCTGATGGAGTAGGCCCTTGACTTGATGAATCTCCTTGTTTTCCATCTTGTGAAGCTCCTCCTGATGTAGCGGATTCCTGAGTATCTGAAGTTAAATATATTTTTATATTTTTTACTGCCTTTTTTGTATTTGTATTATAAAATGTTAAATACATATTAAAGGCTTTACCCGCTTCAATGATTTCAGGATTAAAAGAATATTCTTCAATTATAAGTTTAGGAACTGATAGTTCTTTCTTTTCATTTGGGTCTTTTTCTTTGGGAGCCTTTACAAAAACTCCTGCCATTTGGCTAATTTCCCCTGTTTCTTCTGTCTTTTCATTTACAAAACTCACCTTTAATTCTACGGGATAATTTTTTGTTTCCGCAGCCGGTGTTGTAATAAAGTCAAAGGAAAATTTTCTTTTTTCTCCTGCTTTTAAATCTTTTGCTTTTATTGTTGAAAGAGATTTTGAAGCCAAGCCTTGTTGGTCTTGAGAATTTGCTGTAACAACAACTTTTTTTATAGTATCCTTTCCCTTATTTGCAAGTATAAAAGATATGCCGGTTGTTTGATTTCTTCCTATAGGTCCACTTGGAAAGCTCACATCTTCGAAGACAACATTTGAGTCTTCTGTTTTCATTTTATTTATGTCTATGGAAAATTGATAGGACCCTTCTTTGGGAGAAGTTGATTCTGCTGCACTTCCCTTTTGTTGATCCTTCTCTACAGCCGTTTCTCCGTTAAAATAATATTTTAAAGTCAAAAGTTTTGAAGCTGTTTGTGCCGTTTTATCCGTCTTCAAATTATAAATAATAAATTGGGATTGTCCGGGATTTAAAACAGTTATATCCTTGGTAGAAAGACCTTCTGCCAAAGTTATTCCTCCTGGTTCTAAACCTTCAAGGCTGCATTTTATATTTTTAGCAGGAGCATCACCTGTGTTTTTTACTTCAAAGGGAACTTGGAAAGTTTTTCCTGCATCTACACCGCTTGGCCATCCGGCTTCAACTTTTGAAATTTCTATAGCAGGATTTACAGGCTTTTCAGGCTTTTCCGGAGCCTCAACTTTTACATATATTGTTTCTTCCTGTTCTATTCGTTCATTTGTATTTTCAATATAATAATTTAATTTTATTTTTATAGCCACAGTTTTTGATGTGAAGTCTGCATCTGTACTTAAATTAAAACTTCCTGTTTTACTTCCGTTACTAGGCATAGAAGAGTCGTTTTCGAAAATAATTCCATCCCCTACAATATAAGCCTTGTCAGGATTTTCTATGAATGCTCTTGCAGTTAATCTTTTAACAGCTATGTTGGAATTATTATAAATTTCAACCCCTACTTTGCAAGCTCCCCCTTCTCCTATTTTTATGGTTTGGGGTGCTATTACCGTTAATTTTATAATACTTTGTCCGTCAGCTAAAACACCGATGGGCTCTATTAAAATTAATAATATTATTAAAAAATTTATAAATAATTTTTTCATAATTTCCTCCGAATATTTTTAAATTTTTGCCTTATTTGTTTGCATTTTTATTACTTCCCCATCTCTTAATTCAATAATTCTATCAGCATATACTGAAGTTTCCGGGTCATGTGTAACTATTATTAATGTTTCTTTATTTTCTCTTGCCATTTTGCACATGAGAGTCATAATTTCTTCAGACGTTTTTGTATCTAAATTTCCTGTCGGTTCATCTGCAAAAACTATTGGCGGTCTGTCAACAAAGGCTCTTGCAATGGAAACTCTTTGTTGCTGCCCACCGCTCATTTCGCTGGGCTTATGATTTAATCTTTCTCCTAAACCTACTTCTTTTAAAATATTAATTGAGACTTCTTCTCTTTTCTTTTTATCAATGCCTTTAAAAATAAGACCCAAGCTCACATTTTCTTTTGCATTTAAATTGGCAATCAGATTATAGGATTGAAAAACAAAACCTACATTTAACCTTCTAAATTTTGTAATTTGTTTTTCTGTTAAGTTTTCAATATTTATGTTCTTTATTTTTATGTTTCCTCTTGTTGGTTTATCAAGCCCAGCCATTATATTTAAAAGGGTGGATTTCCCCGAACCTGAAGTCCCTAACAAACATAATATTTCATTTTTGTAAATATCTAAATTTACATCTTTTAGGGCAAATATTTTTTCTCCGCCCATTATATAAACTTTTGAAAGATTTTTTACCTCAATAAGTTTTTCATTCATATTAACCTCATAGTGAAATCATTATTATTATATATGCCCAAACAAACATAAAAAATTTATCTAAGCCTTTAAAATTTATAATCCTAAATTAGGATCAGCAAAAGTTATTCCATCATAAGTTTTTGAATTATATAAATAATACGCACAAGACCCAATCATTGCCGCATTATCAGTACATAGATCTTTTGACGGATAAAATATTTTTACTCCTTCTTTTTTTCCTCTTTCTTCAAAAGCTTCTCTCACACGAGAATTTGCTGAAACTCCACCACTTAAAACTATAGTATCAAGACCTTTTTCCTTCTGCAATTTAAAGGTTTTCTCTAATAGAACATCAACAACTGCCTCTTGAAAAGATTTGGCAACATCTTCCTTTATAATTTTTTCATTTTTTTGGTCTTTATTATGCAAGTAATTAATAACTGCAGTTTTTAAGCCTGAAAAAGAAAAATTATAACCGTCATTAATCATAACTCTAGGAAAATTAAGATTATCTTTACCAGTTTTTGCAAGTTCATCAATAACAGGTCCCCCGGGATAAGGAAGATCCATAGCCCTTGCAACTTTATCAAAAGCTTCTCCTGCTGCATCATCAATGGTTGTCCCTATAAGTTCAAAATCAACAAAATTTTTGACATTTATCAGATAAGTATGACCGCCGGAAATTATAAGTCCTATAAAAGGCGGAGTTAGATTTTTATGACTAATATAATTGGCACAAACATGACCCATAATATGATTTACTCCTAAAAATGGTTTGTTTAAAGCCAAAGCCATGGCTTTTCCTGCACTCAAACCCACAAGTAAAGCCCCAATAAGTCCGGGACCTCTTGTAGCGGAAACCAAATCTATATCCTTAAAATGCAGCTCTGCCTTATCAAATGCTTCTTTAATAACAGTATTAATGGCTTCAACATGTTGCCTTGAAGCAATTTCCGGCACAACTCCTCCATATTTTTTGTGAATATCAATTTGTGAAGCAACAATATTTGCCAAAACCTTTCTTCCGTCCTCTAATATTGCAACTGATGTTTCATCACATGATGATTCTATGGCTAAAGTTTTCATATTGTCCTTTCTCCCTCTAAATCTCTCCACATAATTAAAGCATCTTTATCAATGCCGTAATAATCTTTTCGAAGTCCTTCAATTTTAAAATTAAAACTTTTGTATAGCTTTAAGGCATATTTATTATTTGTCCTTACTTCTAAGGTTATCCTAAGGTCATTTTCTTCAGCATAATTTACTAAGTATTTAAAAAGCTCACTTGCAATTTTTCTATTTTGAAAATCCGGATGGGTTGCAACATTGGCTATATGAATTTCATCATAAATTATCATATAACTTATATAGGCGATAACTTTTTTTTCATATTCAAAAACTAAGATATCTGAAAGCAAATCTTCTTTTATTGCATTTCTTATAGATTTTTTTGACCATGGATTTTCAAAAGAAATTTTTTCAATTTCATAAATACTGTCTATATCGTCAATTTTTGCAAGTCTTATTTTTTTCTGCATAATTTTTCTCCGCTTGGGAAAGCTTTAAGTAGTTTGGAACAAGTTTATACAAATCATCAGGGCCCCTGTCTTTATATTCTTTAAGGCCAAGCTTCGCTATATAAATTGCATTCATTTGCAAGTCTTTTCCAAGTTTAGCATTTTTAAATTCATTTATAAATTTAATTGCGTCCACTCCTTGAAGGGTTATTTCCCTATTGCCAACAATTTTTTTTAGTTCATCAAGTTTAATTACACTATCATCAATAAGGACTTTTCCATCTTCCATTAAAGTAGTATATATAAGTCCACGTCTGGCATCTATTATTGGTGCAACTAATCCGTCTTCCCTAACTGCTTGAGCTTTTAAAGATGAAACTGCAACTATATCTTTGCCCAAAACTTGAGCCATAACTTTTGCAAAAGTTAAACCTATTCTTACTCCTGTAAAAGATCCGGGACCTCTACCTACAGCTATCAAATCTATTGCAGATAAATTGAAGTCAAATTTACTCAAGATATTATTTATCATGTCGCTTAAAGATTCACTATGATAAACTGAGCCTTGTAAAGAATAAAGGCTTAAAATATTATCATCTTCAATAATTGCAACAGAAGTTGTCATTGTTGATGTATCAAAGCCCAAAACTTTCATATAACTTCTCCTCAATTCCTTCATATTTTTTTCCAATATGACTTATGTTTATTTCTCTATTCTTATCATATACTTTTATGTTAATGTTTAAATATTCTTCCGGTAGTGAATTTTTTATCTTATCTGCCCATTCAATTATAGTAACTCCATCAGAATAAAAATATTCATCAAAGCCTAAATAATCTGTATCAATACCTTCTGTTAGCCGATAGGTATCTATGTGATAAAGGTTGGGATTTCCTGTGTATTCATTAACTATTGTGAAAGTCGGACTTGTAACAATAGCTTTTATACCCATACCCCTAGCTATACTCTTTGTAATTGTTGTCTTTCCTGCTCCTAAATCTCCATTCAGACAAACTACCATTTTCCCCTTTAAAAGTTTACCCAGCAAAAATCCAAAACTTTTTGTCTTTTCTAAAGAATCTAAGATTATTTTCATTTATTTGATAATATATTCTTTAACATGAGAATTATAATCCCAAGCTTTTTTTTCAGACTTTTCTTCTGCCCCATGACCAAGACCGATAATACATTCAACGTTTAACTTTTCATCCAAATCTAAAAGTTCGTGCAAGTAATCTTGTGAAGAAATTCCGTCTTTATTTTTTGCATTTGTAACATTTGCCCAAGTAGAAGCAAGTCCTAAATCAACAGCTGCCAATTGAATATAACTTGCCGCTATACAAGCATCTTGATGAAATGTATTATCAGCAAGTTCTTTATCACTCATTACAACTATTGCTACATTTGCTCCCTTTAAAAATTCAGCTCCGCTACTTTTAAAATTTGAAAGTTTTTCTAATGAGTCTTTATCCCTTATCAGTAAATATTTCATTACATCTCTATTTTTAGCAGTGGGTGCACGTAAAGCTCCTTCAAAGATTTCTTTTATTTCTTTATCAGTAACTATTTCATCTGTAAATTTTCTAATACTTCTTCTTTTTTTTGTTAAATCTAAAAACATAATATCACCTTAATAATTATAACATATTTAATTTTACTAAAGCTTTTAATTTTGTAAATTAAATGTAATAATATAGGTGGAGGTTTTTATGAAACTTTTAGAAGAAAAAATAATAAAAGATGGCAAAATTCTTCCAGGTGATGTTATAAAAGTTGATTCTTTTTTGAACCATCAATTAGATGTTAAGTTTCTTAATATTTTAGCCGAAGAAGTAGCCTCATATTTTAATAAAAAAGATATCAATAAAATATTGACCATAGAAGCAAGCGGCATAGCTTTGGCAACTATTTTAAGTATGCACATGAACTATGTCCCCGTTGTCTTTGCCAAGAAGAAAAAAACTTTAAATATTGGAGATGACTTGTGGCAAAGTCATGTTAAGTCCTACACTACAAAAAAAGATTATACCATCATTGTATCTAAGGATTATTTAAGGGAAGATGATCATTTGTTAATTGTAGATGATTTTTTGGCTGAAGGAAATGCTATTAACGGCTTAATTGATATAAGTAAAAAAGCAAAGGCAAAAATTATAGGAATTAGTGTTCCTATAGAAAAAGGATATCAAGGTGGTGGGGATAGGATTAGGACCATGGGCTATGATCTTTATTCTCTTGCAATTATAAATTCTATTGAAAATGGAAAATTTACTTTTAGATAGGTTACTAGGTGTTAAAATGATAGAAATTAAAGAAGTTGAAACCGAAAAAGATTTAGATGCTTTTGCATCAGTCGTTTATGATATTTATAGGGATAACCCGTATTATGTTTTCCCTTTATATAATGACTATAAGAATTATGTGAAAGGTAACAATAATAGGTTGCTTTCATGCCCTCATAAATTATTTATAGCCGTAAAAAATAATAGGACTGTCGGCAGAATAATTGCCTATATTGACCAGGAATTAAATTCTTATCATAATTCTTCAATAGGATATATTTCTCAATATGAATCTATTGACGATATGGAAGTTGCTAAAGCTTTGCTGGATAAATGTAAGGAGTTTTTTAATTATTATAATATAAAAATAATGAGAGGACCCGTTTCTCTTCCAGATGGTGATGACAACAGAGGTCTATTAACTAATGCTTTTGATGAACTCCCATCAGTTATGAATGTATATAATCCACCATATTATAACGATCAGTTTATTCAATATGGTTTTACTTTGTACCATGATGTCTTTGCCTACAAATCCGATAAAGATTCTTTAATGAATAAAATAGAAAAACTTTCAAAACTCTTACCGCAAATTCAAAAAAGATATGCTTATCATACAGAAACTGTCAATTTAAAAAATATTGACCAGGTGCTTAAAGATGTTTTTGAAGTTTTAGACAAGTCCATTCCTGCAAGTTGGGAAGATTTTATCCCTGTAAAAAAATCTGATGTGCGAGATATTTTTGAACAGATGAAAAGCGTTGTAATTGAAGATTTGATTGTCTTAGCAAAAAATAGCAAAGGTGAACCTATAGGATTTGCTTTAACCCTGCCTGATTATAATGAAATTTTAGTTGATTTTAAAGGCAAGCTCAACTTAATAAATAAAATTAAGTTTTTATTTAAGAAAAATAAAATTAAAAGAGTTAGGATGTTTGTATTAATGGTTGTCCCAGAATACAGGAATAAGGGTGTGACTTCTTCAATTTATTACCATGTGTTTAAAAATGCTGTTAAAATGGGTTTTACAGTTTTGGAGGGCTCCACTATTTGGGACTACAATAAAGAAATGATTAACGATATAGAAAAATTCGGTGCAGTAAAAGATAAGATATATAGGGTATATCAAATTAACCTATAAAATTAATTCTTTCATAAAATAATTTTTATTTAATTTATATAAATTGACCCCCAATTCGGTTTAAATCCGCTTTGAGGGTCAATATAAATTCAAATTTATTTCCTACTGAAATATATTCAACTTAGATAATTATTATTTATCTTCTTCGATAGAGCAGCATCCTCCATCACATTCAGAACTGTCTTCACAAGATTCTGATTCTTCATCACATAAATCTAAATCATCATAATCAAAATCTTCATCATCATCGTAAAGATCATAATCTTCATCATCATAAACATAGTCTTCCAAGTTAGAAAGATCTTCTTCTATAATATCAATATAGTCTTCCATTTCTTCATTGGCATCTTTAACTTCATCAACCATGTCAGAAACTAAATCAATCAATTCAGATAAAATTTTACCCTCTTTTGATTCCTTATCTAAGTTATAACCGTCTGCTAAGCCTTTTAAGTAGGCAATTCTCTTTAATAAATAATCCATTTTTACCTCCCAAAATTTATACTCTTGACATATATTCTCCGGTTCTAGTATCAATTCTGATCTTATCTCCGGTGTTTACAAATAACGGCACATTTAATGTGAATCCTGTTTCTACTGTTGCGGGTTTAGAACCTCCACTTGATGTGTCTCCCTTTACTCCCGGTTCAGTTGCTGTAATTTCAAGTTCTACAAAATTTTCAGGAGATACTCTGAAGGCCTTGCCTTGAAATAAGTTGATATTTACCATATCATTTTCCTTAATAAAATTCAAGGCATCTTCTACCATTGACTTTTCAAGTGGCATTTGTTCATAAGTTTCTGTATCCATAAAATAATAAAGTGTACCGTCATTATACAAATATTGCATATTTTTATTTTCAATAACGGCTTTTTCAAATTTTTCTGACGGGTTAAAAGTTGTATCCTTTATGGAGCCTGTAAGAACTGATTTAATTTTTGCTCTTACAAAGGCTGCTCCCTTTCCCGGCTTAACATGTTGAAAATCAACTACTTCATAAACGTCCCCATCCATTTCAAAAGTTAGTCCCTTTCTAAAATCTCCTGCTGTTAACATAGTTTCCTCCTAATTTACTTACGTTTTAACAATACCCATTTTTTATAGCAATATATACATTAATCTCCTTTGTTTATCAAATTATTTATAAGGAGTTTAAAATATTCCGGTAATATTTTACCATATTTTTTAATAATATTATTATTTAATTTTACACTAATCCCCCTTGCCCTGTCAAAGGGGTCAAGCAAATAGCCTTCAATTTTTATATTATTTTCAACCTGACTATTTCGGTCTAAATATACTAGGCCTTCATTATTAATGTTGTTTGAAAAAATTTTTGCATTTATTATAAATAAATTATTCATATTAATATTTTCTGCAATTTCAAGGCTTCCGCTTTCTTGATAAATAACATCTTTTTCATTTATTAGGGCCTTTACAATTTCTTGCTCTATCCCATTTGCATCTATTGTTTCTTCATATATTTTTATTAAAGGACCTTCCTTTTTCATCTTATAATCTCCGTTAATTATAATTAATTTACCGGCATTTTCAAAATTTCCGGTCTTGATTTTTTCAAACCCATTAATGATTTTTTCCAATTCATCATTTTTGGTATTGGAAGAATTGCAAATTCCATTTTCTTTTCTATAGCAATCATTAATAAAAGTTCCCATGGATAAAATTCTTGATTTTATTTTTTTGTAATCTGTCCTTGCTAAAATGCTAAATTCACCGGACCTAAACATGGTAAGTTCAATTCCGTCTATTTTAACTTCATCAATATTCATATTTATTTTTAAATCTTTACATAATCTGCCCTTATCCATTGAAAAATAATAGTCTTCTAATTCTTTCATAAAATTTTCTTTGGCAAAGACAAGGTTTATAACAGATTCTGCCATGTAATCAGCTTGAATTTTCCTTTTACGAAAGCTTGCTACTCGCGTTCCCATATATGTTTGGGTATAAATAAAATAAAATATTACTGATAAAAAAGCTATTGTAATTACAGTAAATATATAAATATAAGCTTTTTTCTTCATTTTTCTATTTCCCTACATCTAAGGCTAACTTCTCTAGTCATAAGTGATTTCTCATCTTTATAGATTTCAAGCTTTAATAAGTTTTTTTCGATGCTTGTATGTAGTTTTATGTTTTTCCCCAATGTATTTTTTCCATCACTACTTATAAGAGTGTTTTTCATCTTATACAATTTGTTGGACCTCATTGTCAACCTGTAAATATTGCCTTCCCAATTTTCATAGTAAATATATTCATATTTGCCACGCCTTGTATTATTTGTTGCATCAACTACAATAGTTATTGAGCCGTCAGTATTTGACGGATAATAATACTTAGCTTTTGCTATTTCATCTTTTATATAATCTAAAATAAATGAATTTTCTTCATTATATTTTCTATCCTTGTAGGATATTGAAAGGGATTTCTCCCCAATGTAAAACATAGATGAAAGTGCAAGTATTAATATTGACGATAAAGCCAAAGCTAATACGAGCTCAATTAGAGAAAATCCCCTCATTTTTAAGATAAATTTCAAATTTAATTTCTCTTTCATTCTTTTTATCCTTGACTAGTAAAATTAAATGTTTGGCATTTCCAAAAGTATTTGATTCAAGTTGACTTGAATAGTTGGTGTCAGTATCCTCCCCAATAGCTACCCCTTCGCCCCTATAATTTTTAGAAATAAGTTCTTCCATTTTAGAATTTGCATAATCAATAAGTTTATTGTAATCATTCAGTTCTTTATTTCCCTTATTTAAATTATAGAAATTAGATAGTAAACTTACAGCTACAAGGCCAAGCAAGACTATGGAAAAAAGCACTTCCAGCATAAGACTTGCTCTTTTTTTATAAGTGATTAATTTAATAAGTTTTTTCTTTATCTTTTTCATCATAATTATCATAGTAATTAATTTTTCCTGTAACGGGCACAATAGTTACTCTGTATTTTTTATCATCAATTTGAAAATCTATATGACCGCTTGTGTTGGAACTCTTTGGAAAAGCAGGTTTTCCCATACCTGTAAACTTTATATCATTAACATTTTTTTCAGTAATTTTAATATATTTTGAAAAAGTAACATCTTTTTTTTCATCAGCTAAGGTAAAAGAATATCCCTTATCTGTAATATTTAAACTTGTTCTTGTATTTGTTTTCTCTGCAAAGTTTCTAACATAATTCAAGTCAAGGACCAGTTCTTTTATTTGTTGTTTTGCCCTGTATTTTTCAACCACATCTGCCTTAAGACTTATAGCTGTAAGTAAAATTGCCATTATTGCCATTACTAGAACAAGTTCTAAAAGCGTATAAGCTCTAGATTTCATTGCTTACCTTTCTTAAATTTCTAATAAATATAACTTTTTCTTGCGGACTTGAATCTTGTAAAAAAATAGATAAAATCCCATCGCTTTTAAATTCAATTTTCTCCCAGCTTGAACTTTCGAAAGAATTTTCTTCCTTCAAAGGATCTTCATATTCAATATACTGCCCATCTTCTGTAATTATTCCCAGCTTCAACTCAGAATCTACAGGCTTTAAAATTTCAAATGAAATGTTGCTTTCTTTTTGACCCAGGTCAATTTTTAAAATTTCGTTTTCAACCGGTTCAAAATATATTGCCAAAGTATAAATATCTTTAAAATATGTTGAGGTTGCATTGTAGCCCTCTACTTTTAAATTTTCCAAATCTATTGAAAAAGGATCAAATTTTAATTTTTCAATTTCTTCTACACTTGGAACCACAAGTTTTTCCACATTATTTTCAATGGTACTTTTAGCTTTTGCCTTATCATTAAGAATTTTTTCTGTTTTAAAGGTTTGAGGCTTTGCAGACTGATTGTTTTTTGTTATGTCCTTTTTTACCTGGGGATTTTTATTATCTTTAGACTTCTTTGTAGAGTCGTCAATTCTTTCAACTTGACTCTTAATTTCAGCTGTGTCCGGAAGGCTTTCTTTGTTATCGTCTTTAAAATACTCATCTCTAATATCCTTGTACAAAATTATTTTACTTGCTTTTTCCGCCCTTAAAGCCAGGTTAAATTGTTCTTTATTTTCTCTATGTAAATCAATTCTACTAAACCCATAATAATTGCAGAGCTTTCCCATATTACTAAATTCATCCAGCTTAACTTTTTTATTTACGTCCAAGCTCTCAATCTCATGATTGGTAGATTTCCTTATATTATCCGCACTTAAATTATTTGAGTTGATAAAATTTTTTAAAGAATCTTCTCCAAAGTCTTTTAATCCTATATAGGGTTTTTTGTCAACAGTTATTTTATCATTCTGTTCTAGACTTTTTAAATTTTCAAAACTCACCTTTTTTGGTCTTATAAGAAAATAATAAAAGATAAATTGTGTAATTAAAAGTAAAAAAACCGTCAATAAAATCTTTTCTCTTTCTGATAATTTTCTTAGCTTAAATTTATTTTTTAAATCCTGAAATTCCATGTCTAATCCTCTTCTAAAAGTTTCGTCCTTATATATTTTCCTATTGCCTTACTTAGCTGTAAGTTCGGATGAATACCCTCAATTAAATTGTCAAAAATATTAATCTCATCTATTTTCATCAAATCTATGCATTGAATATCTTTTTCTTCAGCTAGGCTCCCCAAAAATTTCCTATATAAAATTAATCTATCTTTAATCATTTGAAAATCTTTTTTAGAACACCAATTATTTTTATAAGCTTCTTCTGTTATTATTATAGGTTGTAAAAAAATAATTTTCTTTACCTTGGATTCTCTTATAATATCAATAAGTTCTTTTATGGATTTTTCAACTTGATCATTATCATATCCCAGCAAAAAATCATTTATACCAATATGAATTATCACATGGGTAAAATCCTCTAAATTTCCCCTGTAATATTTTAAAAGATTTGCTGATAAACCATCCATTCCCCTATTTGTAATATCAAAGCCTTTTTGTAAATAGTAAACAAATGATTTACCTTGTAACTTATAGCCTTCTACGATTGAATCTCCTAAGGCTAAATATTTATTTTTCATATTTTAAAAATCCTTTTTAATATTGATTTAGTGGTGTTACTTGAAAGTTCTTGCTTCCCTTCCCCTGATTCAAGTAAGCTGGCAAGTTTTTCCATAAAATCGGTAAAATTTTTATTCTTTAAATGATTATCGTAAATTTGTGGCATACTAAAAAATTCAACTTTAGGTCTTTGTAAAAATTTATATTTTTCATTGTTAAAATCTATATTTTTATTAGTTGTCTGAAAAATTATATAAGTTGCTATTAATCTTTTTATTTTTTGGCAGCTATACAAAATTTTTTCTGTATTTCTCAAAGAAAGATCATCTGTTTGGGTAAGTATTATTAACTTATTTATAAATTTTAAATAGTTTTTTATTCCCTCCATTAATAGGGGTATTGAAATGATTACATTATCATAACTAAGACTCTTAATTTTTTCTTCCAAAGATTTAAAATCAAAATCCTGAAAGTCTTTAGAGTAAGATGCCGGTAAAAAATCAAAATCATCACCTTTACAAATAGCTTCTTCCCCCATTTTATTAAAATCAAAGATGTCATAAATTGCTTCTGTCTTACCCGTCATGATATCCAATGGCCTAAAGCCGTTATAGGAATCAATCAAAAGACTATTTTGCAATTTTTTACTTAATAATATAGATGCGGATAAATAATCCTTTGATATGTCAGTAGACATGATCCCATAAATATTCATTAAATTAAACCTTCCTTTAAAAAGCTGAAATAAATATTGTCCCCTATTATTATGTGGTCACAGATATCTATATCTATAATTTTTGCAGCTTTTATCAATTTATTTGTCAGTTCTTTATCTTCCACGGACGGATTAGGATCTCCGGTTGGATGATTATGGAAAAGTATAATACTGTGAGCTCCGTCAACAATAGCTTGTCTAAAAATTTCCCTGGGATGGACCACTGTCATATTAATTATTCCATGAGATATTTCTCTTATGTACTTTACTTCTTTTTTCGTATTTAGAATCATAATTTTAAACACTTCAGTTTCTAAATCTCTCATGGAGCTCATTACATATTGAGCTGCATCGTCAGGACTTGTGATTCTTCTTTTATCATAAATAGAAACTGCATTTATCCTTTCAGCTAAAGTTAAAGTTGCCATTATCATGGCTGCCTTGGCCTGACCGACTCCCTTAATTGATGTTAATTTATCCATTGTTGCTGTCCTAAGACCTGAAAGCAAATCTGGATTATTATCTAGTTTTAAATCACGAAGGATTTTTTCACAAAGCTCAACTGATGTTAAATTCTTTGACCCGGTTCTTATTATTAAGGCTAAAAGTTCAGCATTTGTTAAAACATCAGGCCCCAGAGTTAATAGTTTTTCTTGAGGCCTTTCTTCTTCTGTCATCTCTTTAATAGTATATTTAATTTTTTCCATCAATCTACATTACTCCATAATAAATTAACATTCAAGTGTTTATACATAAGGTCATTTATTTTCTGTATGGGTAAGCCTATAACATTGTTATAGTCCCCTTCTATTTTTGATATTAAAAGTCCGCCTTTCCCACCAATAGTATAGGCTCCTGCCTTTCCAATATATTCTTTTGAATCTAAATAGGCTTTAAGCTCTTCTTCTGTAAATTTTTTAAAAGTTACTATGCTTTTTTCGTAGGATGAATATTTGAAATTATCAGCTAAGGATATTATTGTAAATCCCGTATAAATCTCATGGCTCATACCTCTTAATTTCATAAGCATTTTATAAGCATCGTCATAATCTATAGGTTTCCCTAAATTTTCGCCATCAATTGTGACCATTGTGTCAGCTGAAATAATTATGGCCTCAGGATTATTTTTTGCTACCTTATATCCTTTTTCAAAAGACAGGGCTGTTGTTAAAATCTTAATATCTCTAAGATCTTTATTTTCTTCAACATTGGAAACTATAGTCTTAAATTTTGTATATCTTCCTAAAACTTCTTTTCTCCCAAGGGAAGCGGAAGCTAAAATAATTTCTCTCATTATTCCACCTTAAACTGAATTTTTTTCAAATGTTTTTCCATAACTATTGCTGTTAATCCTACAAAATATCCTGTAAAAATTCCAAGTATTTCCAATAGGGGTAAATATATAAAAAGGGTAACTGACTTTAACATAAGACAAGCTACAATGATTTGTCCAAAATTATGAAAAAAAGACCCAATTTCACTTATTCCTATAAGGGATAAATATTTGGATAAATATTTATGAGCGCCTATCATTGCACTTGATGATAAAAGAGCTCCTCCCAAAGAATAAAAAAATGCCGAAACTTGTCCTGTTACAAGAACCAGTATAAGAGTTTTTAGAATTGCAACTATAAATCCTTCTTTATATCCTATAGAAACTATTGTTACTAAAACCACAACGTTTGATAAACCGAGTCTTGCACCCGGCATTGCAAAAGGAAGCGGAATTTGAGCTTCAAATAAACCTAAAATTATTCCCATACTGGATAAGAGTGACAAAAAAATTAATTTTCTATTTGTCATTTTAAAATCACATCCAATCCGGGGTTCTCATCAGAAATAATTTTTATAATAAGCCTGTTGGGCAGACAAATAATTGAATCTCCAACTATTGATATTTCGCCCTTTTTTATGCAGATTTTATCTTTACAATCCGATTCATCCATAAAAACTTTACCATTTTTTATTACAACTGTGTTATGACCAAATTTACTGTCAATATGTATTTTTTTATCTATATTTTTTGTTAAGGGAAATTCTTTATAAACATTCCCATTAATAGTTATAAGAACTTTTTTATTGTCATTCTTACCTTCATGCATTGTTTTACCGGTAAAAAAACTAATCGAAACTGAAATAAGTAAGATTACCAATATTACAAAAAAATCCGCCTTCTTCATATATACCTCTTAAACATTATAGCATAGAATGAATCCGGCAAGAATTATTTAAACAAAAAAATAGAGACCTTTTAAATCTCTATTATCCTACTAATTTATTATTAAGTTTCTTTGTAAGTCTTGAAATCTTTCTTGATGCCTGTTTCTTATGAATTACATTTTTAGTTGCAGCTTTTTTTAACTTTTTATCAACGGTCTTTAAAAGTTCTTTAGCTTCATCTAAGTTGCCCAAGTCGAGTGCTTCATTAAATTTTCTGATAGCGGTTTTTACTTGAGTGCTTCTGTATTTATTTTGTAATTCATTTCTTTTAGCAACTTGAATCCTTTTAATTGCAGATTTAATATTAGCCATTTCTACACCTCCCATGGATTTCTTAAACACTTATAAGATTTTAACAGATTTTACCGTGTATTGCAAGAAATTTTACAAATTATATTTTAATCATTCTATATAAATAAAAATTTTTATTCTTAGTTTATGACGATATTAATATCAATAAATAAATTCTTCAAATTTTCTTGATGATTCTACCATTTTTTAAGTTTTATAAACTATTTTCAGCAGATTTATCCATAAAAATTATTTATTATTAAATTTAAAAAACTTATTAATGAATTTATTATATTTTTGTATATTTTACAATTAAATTCTCCAGTTCAAGAAGTCCATCTATATTTGAAGTTTTCAAAATTTTGTCAGTTTTCAATAATTCTTCATAAAAATCTTTAAGAGATTCAATTTTAAAATTTTTCTCATAAGCTTTAATTTTTGAAAATTCAAAATTTTTTATTGATAATTTATTCATAATATCATTATCGCTGGCATTTTTATTCTTTAAAACCTTAAAAGCAATTAACATTCTCACTTGCCTTATAATCATTACAAAAATTCTTTGCATGGGTTCATTGTCTTTATATAAATTATTCAGTTCAACTAGAGCTTCTTCAGTATTTTTCATATATAATGAATCGAGCAGTTTAAAAATATTTGCTTCAACTGTTCTATTCACCAATAAATCTATATCTTCATTTTGTATATATTCTCCTTTAGACAATCCAATAATCTTATCCATTTCATTTTTCAAGTCAAAAAGTGTTAAATTAGAATTTTTTTGGCAATATGTTGTTAAGGACAAAAAATATGAAACTTGTGCCGGCCTTATTTTTTTATTTTTTCTTAGAAAATATGAATTTACAAACCTAGTTGTTTCAACCATTGATAGCTTTGAAAATTCTATGTTTGTACCTTTTTTATTGAAATATTTATAAAATTTGCCTAGCTTCCCAATAGGATCTCTTTCAAGAAATAGGAGAATAATAAATGTTGGCAGATGGTTTAAAAATTTATAAAACTCATTATTTAATTCATTAGTATTTAAAAAATTGAGAGTATCTTTTAAAATGACAATTTTTTTCTTGTCCAATAAAGGATAGGTTTCTGTTGCCGAAATCAGGTCTGAAATCCTGCAATCATCTCCTTTTAAATAGGTTAAATTAAAAGATCTTACAGATTCTTTTGTGAATTTTTTTATTAAGTAATCACAGGTATTATTCATAAGCAATTTTTCATTGCCATAAAATAAATAAGCACCCGACAAGTCATCTTTCTTGTAAATCTCTTTGTAGTTCATAATTTTTTAAAAGCACTCCTAATAATAAGGCAAAGATAATATTATAGATTATTGCCTTATCAATATAAACTTTAGCATAATTTTCCACTCTTAAAAAGTTTTTATTTATAGTTATGTCCACTTCTTTATTTTGAGTATTAAAAATTTTTACATTTTTTTGTACTAATCTCTCAATTGTTTCCCCATGAGGATGACCGTAGCTGTTATTAATTCCGCAAGATATTATTGCAATTTGTGGTCCAGTCTTATTTAAAAATTCCAAGCTTGTAGAGCTTTTAGAACCATGGTGGGCAACCTTTAAAATATCAATATTTTCATCTATATTTTTTTCTTCCTCTGAAGATATATCTCCCGTATAAAGAATTTTTTTATTCCTGTATTTAAGCAAAAAAACCAAGGACTTATCATTAGCATTTTCAGCATTTTTATTAGCTCCAAGAACCTTAAAGGTTAAATCTTTGTATTTCAAATGGTCTCCCTTTTTCAATAAAATCACCCTGTGAATCTTATCCTCATAAGAAGAGTAAATTTTCTTTACCCTAAACTTTTCCAAAACCTTATCAAGATTTCCCGCATGGTCTTCATCAAAATGAGAAATAAAAATTCCGTCTATTTTTTTAATTCCACGATATTTAAGTGCAGGATACAAATAATTTTCAAATATTCTATTGTCCCTTTTTGCCCCTCCAAGGTCTATCAAATAGTTATGATTTCTATAAGAAATTAGAGAAGCATCTCCCTGGTCAATATAGAAATGAGTTTCTTTAAAACTGTTAAATTCGTGACAATAATTAATCATATTAAAAAATACTAAAACTGCTAAATAACTTGCAAAAAATTTCCTTGCCGCCCAATAAATTCTGTAATTTGTCCTATAAGTTATTATAAAATATAAAATTAAATAATATAAGAACATTGCTATAGCGTTCATTCCAAATATTTCTAAATTAAAACTCGGCAGAGCATAAAAAAGATACTCCAAACCCCAAATTGCCTTAAAAAGCAAGCTGATAATAAAAGCAAGGGGACTTATGCCAAGGGCTAGTAGATATCCTAAAATAATAATAATAGAATAAATTGGTACAATTATTAAATTTGCAAGAAAAACCAAGCTGTTCACTCCGGAAAAGTAATAATTGATTATTGGGAAAATTACTATCAATACAGAACTTGTAAGAGCAAGAGATTTATTAATTGTATTTTCTTTTGAAAAATAAATAATAAGTTTTGGATAAATATAAAAAATTCCAAGAACTGCTCCGTAAGATAATAAAAAAGATATAGAAAATAAAGCATAGGGATTAACAATAAGCATAAGTAAGGCAGTTAGCTGCAAAATTTCCCTGCTCTCTATATTTAACCTAAGATAAAATTTAATTCTATAAAAAAACAAAAAGCAAAAAGCCCTAACCGCTCCAATTGGAAATCCAAGAGCAATAATATAGGCACCTATAAGTACAAGGGATAAAAAGTCACTTATTTTCCTGGATGAAAATAAATTTATAAAAATTTTTTCTAAAAAAATAGATAAAATAGCTATATGAAAACCTGACAAAGCTAAAATATGACTAATTCCAAAATAAGAAAAATCTTCAAAATCTTCTTTTTCCAAAAAAGCCTTGTCTGAAAGGAGAATTGAAGATAAAATCCTCGCAGACTTATCATCTAAGTTTTTATAAATATTTACTTTGACTCGCCGGGTAAAATTTTCAATAAATTTATAAAAAATATTGCTTTCAGCTAAAACTTCCTTATGGTAAACATTTCCAATATATGATATCCCTCTTGCCAAAAAGTTTAACCTATTGTTGAAATTCCCCCTATTCATATCCTCTAAGGGTCTTTGGAAATCTCCATCAATTTCTAAAATCCTACCAAGTTTCTCTCTCCCGTAAAAAAGAATTTTTTTATGTCTTTTTATGTTGTTTATTTTATTCGTCTTAACTATGAACCTGTCTTCTTTTGAAAGAACAACTTTACCCTCTATCGTTCCTTTAAAATTGCTGCTATTATCAATTCTTATATTAGTTAAAAATATTGACAAGATAAATATTAAAAATATTAGTCTTGATTTTTTAGCTTTTATAAAAAAAATACCCAAACTCAATAAAAAAAATAAATAAAAATTTTTTACATAAAGGGCAAAAATTATTCCAAGGACCATAGCCATTAAATACATATAACCACCAAAAATATTATATACTTTTCATAAATAAATTGCTATAAGACCCTTTAGCAAATATCCATATTCTCATTAATATGATAAAATAATATTGGAGGTAATTATGGAAAAATTGTATATAAAATCCCCTTACTTGAAGGAATATAATATTAAAATAGATCAAGTTAGAAATATAAATAATCATATATATGCAAAATTAACCGAAGATGCGGTTTTTTTAGGAACAAATAGGGTTGAAGGAGATGTTTTTACAGTTGATAACAAACCTTGTAACTTTTATAAACCCTTTGGTAAAGAATATGTAGAAGTTTCTGATTCGGATCAAAAATTTGTTAATATAAAAATAGACTGGTCAAATCGTCTTTTACTCATGCAAGAAAATTTGGCATTGGCAATTTTAAGAACTTACATTAGATTAACAACAAACTTTGAAATTGAAAAATATAAAGTTTCAACAAAGGGTTCATATATAGATTTATTAACTCCGGATATAAGTTTTAAATGCTTGTCGGACTTAGAAGAACTTACCAATTATATAATTACTGCTAATTTAACAGTAACTAATAATGATTCTTCTATTAATATTGATTCCTTGGGAGAAATTGATTATGAAGGACCTTGTTTGAAAAGAACGGGAGAAATTGGTTTCGCAATTATTTTAGGTGTGGAAAAAACTATAAATGGAATAAGAATAAATATAGCCAGCGGAAAACTTGCCTATAAATATTATAAGGAAAAAATAAATTTAATTAATAATATTAAAAATTATTTAAATGTTAAAACCGATAATCAAATTTTTTCTACAATAAAAAAGTTAAAAAGCTAAAATATTTTTAGAATGGGTAAAAATTAAGATAGAAGATTATTGTGAAAATGAATTTGGACCGCTTGATAAGTTAAAAAAATATTTTATCAAAAAAATTAAAGGCTCTTTATCATGAGACAGTTCAACTTGAGCCTTTGAATCCAAAATATTTCCTTAACCGGTTTAAATGATTTTTCAGAAATAGCAGAAAATTTCCTGTTATAAAATATTTAGTAAGGAGGATTTATGACTAAGCTTTCAATTTTAAACTTAGTACCAAAATATAAAGGAGATAGTAATAAGGATGCATATGATAGGGCCTTAAAACTTGCTCAATTTGCTGATAAAAATGATTTTGAAAGATATTGGCTAACAGAACATCACAATTCTCCTGCGGTAATATCTTCAGCAACAGAAATTGTAATTTCATACATATGTGCAAATACAAAAAATATTAAAGTTGGTGCCGGTGGAGTTATGCTTCCCAACCACAGTTTATTTCAAGTTGCCGAAAGATATTCAAGCCTAAACAATTTATACTATGGTAGAATAGACTTGGCCCTTGGAAGAGCGCCCGGTACTGATAGGGACACAGCCAGACTTCTTTATAGACCAAATTATAGTTCTCGTGAATTTATAAATGCAGTTAAAATGCTTAAATTATATTTTTCACCGGATGCAAATAAGTTAGATGTAAGACCTTTCCCGGGAACCGACTTTTTACCCTTATATATTTTAGGATCATCGCCAAAGTCAGCCCATATTGCTGCAAAGCTCGGTCTACCTTATGCTTTTGCCGGTCACTTTTCACCAAATTTAATTGCAGAGGCTTTCAAAATCTACAGGGATGAATTTATTCCTTCCAAAACTTTGGAAAAACCCTATACAATTCTTGCTCTTGCAAGCAATATAGCTAAGACTTCCAAAGAAGCTGAAATATTAAATTTTCACTCCCAACAGATTTTTTTACAAATACTTGATATTCACAATAAAGATGCCTTTTTTAAATTAGATCCTGAAAGTCCTCCTGAATTAACAAGTATTGAAAGATTTCTTATTAAGGCAAATTCGGGGCTTTCAATTAATTGTGACCTTGATGGTGCTAGAAAAAAATGGTTAGATATTAAAGAAAAATATAAGCCTGATGAGCTTATGGCTGTTTCTTTCATAAATGAATATGAAAAATTAGAAGAAAATTTTAAACTGCTTGCAGACATTGTAAAGAATTAATTAAAAATGATAGATAAAAATAAATTACCTAAAATAAAAAATTATAAATTTGAATCATGTAATGAAAAAATCAGCTATTCTTTAAAACATCAAAATATTCCTATTAAACTATCAGATGAAATGGCCGAAGCCCTAGAACATCTCCTCTGGTATATACCAAATATAAATTCATTGCAGGCTCCCACAAATGAACTTGTATCTTCTATTGCCTTTGAAGATTTCGTTTTTGGCATTGTCAAGGAAGTAATGGGCCTTAAAAGGGAAGATGTTGCCTTTGTAGATAATATTGATGAAAGAATAGTTGAATTTTATAGTAAATCTGTTTATAAAGATACTGAAAAATTAATTTTAACTCAGGCTGATAATGAGAGCCAAACCGAATCCTTATGCAGACATACAAGAAATGCCTTGGCTCATGGCTGCTTTAACATTGTAGACAATCTTCTTGTAGCTTTTGATTTTAAAACAATAAAAAATAATAAAAATGAATGTAGTGCCATAATTATCATTAAGCCGAAAAATCTCTTAAAAGCCCTTGAAGCTCTGCAAAGTGAAGTTACAAGTGAAAGACTTGCTCAAATTTCTTTACAGAGAACAGGCTATTATGTTGAAAGATTCAAATCTGATGATGGACTTGTTAAATTTGATTTTTATGCAAAAAAGGACAATTTATCTCTTGCTATTGAAATAAAAAAATATAAGGTCTATGAAACTTTGCCTGAAGAAGAAGTCGATAAATTAGTCAAACAATTTAATAATATTTTTGAAAATTTAATTCCTGTTTTATTTATTGATACTTCACTTCTTACAGAAATAAGTAAAAATCGCCTGCTAGATGAAAAGGTGATAATTTTAGATATAAAAAATATCAAAAAAATGCTTAATAAAAGAGATATGATCATGGAAATATTTAATAGCACCAAATCATAACCGCCGGCTAAGCCTGCGGTTTGTTTTTCACTGCTAGGAACTTTAGAGGAAACATTCCCTGCTTGGAACTTTCTAACTCATGTAACGGATTTCCCGGCTTGTGCCCTAGTGTTTTATTTTTTGTTTTTGTTCACCTACAAAGCCCTAAACGAGTTAAAAATTTTTTAATACTCATTTAGTCAGTAATATAATTTTTTTAATGCTAAAATTTTACTTATATCTGCCTTGGACAACCTAAATTCAGTGAAATATTTTCTTATCAATGTTTTTGACTAAAATCTCAATTCAAACACCCCTAATCTTCTTTCCAAAAACTTCAAAATTTTCCTTGCCAATAAAAATTATATAGTAAATTTTTTTATAATTATTTTCTGCCATGTGCGTTAAAAATTAAACTGTATTTTCACAATCTTCCACAAATTCCTTTAGCTTCCTTTGGCATCATTTTTCATGCCTAGCTAAAGTCTACTTTTAGGCTCATCTATAATTAAAAAATTATTTTGTGAGAAAATGAAATAGAAAACATCGGTTTTATTTTTTTATACCAAAAGATAAGTTCTTTCCATTTATTTTCTTAGATGTCAAATTTTTTAAGGTGAAATTTAATTTACAAGTTATTTGTCAAACTTTGGTATAATAAATTAAAAGGAGGAAGCTTTGAAAAATAAAAAGAAAATTATGATTTTAATTGTTTTATTACTTATAATTGCTCCGGTTTTATACAGCTTAACTACAAAAAATCCTGCCGGAACTAATGTATCTAGCGACTTTAAAGATGCTGATTGCCAATTTCTTTACGATTTGACATATTTAAAGGATGGAAATAGAATTCATGAACACAAAATTTTTAATCGCGAATTGGAAACTATAAAAAAAGCAAAAAAATTTCTAATGATAGATTTTTTCCTCTATAATGACGAGTATAACAAAACCATGGATTTCCCTGGTCAAGTAAGTCAAATGACTGAGCTCTTAATTACAAAGAAAAAAGAAAATCCAGAGATGCCGATTTTATTTGTTACAGACCCAATAAATAATTTTTACGGTGCCTATGAAGAAAACAATTTAAAAAGACTTCGCAAAAATGGAATTGACCTTGTGGTAACTGACTTAAACAAAATGCGTGACTCCAATGCACTTTTATCCGGCGGCTACAGAGCTTACTTAAAGTGGTTTGGCACATCTGGTGGCGGTTGGATTAAAAACTTTTTTGACAAGGACGCAGAAAAAGTAAATATAAGGTCAATTTTAAAGCTGGCAAACTTCAAGGGCAATCATAGAAAAGTTATTATTTCAGAAAATGAAGCCATAGTTGCATCAGCTAACCCTCACGACCCTTCTGCCTACCATTCCAATGTAGCCATGGTATTTAGCGGAAAGGCTATGGAGGATTTAATAAAATCAGAATCCATATTTTTTGAAAAATTTCCTGACGCAATAGAAAATTTTCATGCTCAAGAAGTTACTTCGCCATACAAATTAAAAGTCATCACTGAAGGAAAAATTTTTGATGAAATTTATAAAAATATACAAGAATGTGAAAGTGGTGATGAAATAAAACTTGGAATGTTTTACCTTTCAGAATTTAGAATTTTAAAAGCCCTTGGCAAAGCATCAGATCGTGGAGTTGATGTAAAAATAATTGCAGACCTCAACAAAGATGCCTTCGGGCTTGAAAAAAACGGCTCACCAAATAGACCTGCACTAAGTGAATTAAAGGAAGACTTCCCTAAAATTAATATTCGCTGGTATCAAACATCCGGCGAGCAATTTCACACAAAATTTATTTATTTTAAATTCAAGGACAAAAATCCCATAGCCATACTTGGCAGTGCCAACTACACAAGGAGAAACCTTGATAATTATAACTTGGAGACTAACATAGCCCTTCAAATGGAAAATAATTCAGATATATCAAATGAAATGGAAAATTATTTTTCAAGAATTTGGAATAATAAAGACGCAGAATACACTTTGCCTCTTGAAGATTATTTTGAAAAAAGATTTTTTATGAGAATCCTTTGGAAAATACAAGAAAAAACAGGCCTTTGCACTTGGTGAAAATAAAAAATCTTATTAAAGTTTTTAAAAAAATAATTTAATAAAAATAGAAATATATCCTTTTTATAATAATAATAAAGTTGTATGCATTTTATTTGGATTCTTTAATAAATAATCTTGGTGTAGAAAATAAGCTCTTACTAGCTGTATGTATAAGGGTGTGTTTTTGTTCTGCACACCTTTCAAACTTATTTGACTAAATTTAACAAAAAAATTCGCTAGCCTAAGCTAACGAATTTTTTATTTTCTAAACTATTTAGAGCCTTTTAATTTTTTAACTTCTTCCTTTAGGGCCTTTATTTCATCTTTAAGCTCTTTTATTTGTTCAACATCTTTTTTTATAGGGTCTACATCTTTTTTCTTAAAATCATCTATATCTTTCTTTAAAGAACTTATATCTTCCCTATCTTCATTTACTTTAATATCTTTTTTTACCTTGGTTAATTCTGCCTTTACATCTGCAATATCCTTTTGATTCTTATATTTTTCATTTTTAACATCCATTACTACAGAAGAAAGATCTTCTAATTTTTCTAAATATTCTTTAAACTTATTTTGAGTCATAATAGGAAAATCATTCAATTCTCTTTCTATATAATCATCTGCCATAGATTTATTTTTATTAACCATTTCAAAAATGGCATTTGCCTTATTTTGATACATTGGTGATTTAATCATATCTTCATAGGCTTTTAAAAGATTATCCATATAGAACTTATAAAAATCTGTAAAGTTTTCTAAGCCTTCTTGATTTTCAAGTTTATCAAAATAAGATTTTTGAGCATCTAAAGCTGCTTGTCTTGAAGCCTTATTAAGATATAAATTGAAATCATAAAGTTTTAAGCACAGGTTCAAATAATTTTCCATCATCTTCTTGTTTTCATTTTTCTTTTCTTCAGTGATTCCTACTGTGGGCATATCATCAAGCTTATCTAACATAGTCTTATAAAACTTTTCAACTTGGCTAAAATCTATTTCAGGCACCTTATCTAAAGATTTTTGATAAAAATCAAAGGCTTTGTCAGAATTATTAATAATAGGCTTTAAAAAATTATCGGTGGAAAAATTAGCCATCATATCATAAAAATTTACCGGTATATATTTTTCAATATTATTTTTAGCCAGATAAATTAATTGATCGTTAAAAATATTATAACATTCAATAAGCTTATTTCCTGATTTAGAAAAATCTACATTCATCCATAATTCTTTGTAAGCTTTGAATAACTTGTCCATAAAATCAAGGTTTTTCTTATATGTGTCCATCAATTGTTCATAACCGGGAATTTTGTTAAATAATTCTTTATAAGACTTTCCGGCATAATCTTGGAACTTGGTGTACTCCTTGAAAATATTAAATGGATCTTCGTAAAAATTCATATTTCTTAGATTTTTAAAATAATCAAAATTCATAAAATCCAAGTTAAAATTTTTAAGGAAGTTTTCATAAGCTTTTTTTTGCATGTCAAATAAATTTTCATAAAAGTTATTCATTTTTTTCCCTCATTTCTTTCTAAAAATATTACATAGACATTCTATGTATATGGATGAATTAGAATAAGTTTAACATCATAAAACTATACTGTCAATCCGGGTAAACATTTACATGTCCCCCTTTACCAAATTTTTAAATACTATTTACTATGAATTAATAATTTATAATATTAGTATGAAAAAATTTAGCTTTAAAGAAATTTTAATAATACTATTATTGTTTCTTATTAATAATTTACCCATTAATACTACTAATAATCTAATAAAATAAGTTTTAATTACTTTTAGAAAATTATTTTTAATTTTCTAATAAATTATGACAATTTTCGATAAAATTTGCCCTTTCCTTTATAAAATGGCTAATGTATGCTATAATTTAAATATATAATGAATGAAGAAGGAGTATGGGAGGATACATAATGGATAAAAATTTTACTTTTGATGATTTTATTTTTAAGGGTGATGAATTGATCGGTATGACTAGAGCCGGCAAGGATAAGGTTAAAGCTGAAGGTATTAAAGAAATTATTATACCGACAGAAACTCCTGATGGTGTTCCTGTTAGGGTTATAGGAGAACAATGTTTTTATAGGAGAAGATTTGAAAAAATCGTAATTCCTGAAACTGTTGAAGTGATTAAATATGATGCATTCGGAGCCAACGCTCTTACAGAAGTTATTATTCCTGATTCTGTTAAAGAAATTTATGGATTTGCTTTTTATAAAAATAAAATAACTGATGTTAAATTGCCAAAAAATTTAACTTATATTGGACCATCAGCTTTTGCTCTGAACGAAATTGGTGAAATTAATTTACCGGATACTGTTGAAGTTATTGAAACTTCTGCTTTTTATAAAAATAAACTGACTAGCATTAAAATTCCAAAAAATATTAAAAAAATTAATATGTTTGCATTCAATAAGAATGGCATTATGGAAGTTGAGGTTCCGGATTCTATTGAGTTTCTTCATGCCAATGCCTTTGATTTCACTACTAGCGTAAAGAGAATTTAATCCAAATAAATAAAATAAGTAATAAAAAAAGGCTCTATAATATCTGTTGGGGAATAAAATCTTCAGCAGATATTTTTATTAAAAAAATTGCACTTATAGGCATTTAGTCCTAAAGTTAAAATAACCAAAAAAATAAAGCTAGGAGTTGCATATAAGTGCAAAATAATAATAAAATGAATTTTTTAGGTTTTAAATATGTAATTTTTGATAGCTTTTATGAGGATAATGATTTTATTCATGTCTATACTTCTGTTTTAAAAAGATGGATACTTGTCCTCACTGTGGTTCTAAAAGAATTTGG
>CABTZF010000017.1 GCA_902489255.1 uncultured Peptoniphilus sp.
GGTTTGTCTAAAGTAGCTAGTATCTTCATCAAGGTTGATTTACCGCATGTGGGATCATAGACCTTGTTAATATTTGTTTTTCCGTCCATAACAAGCCTTGCCAAAAGTTTTGAAACAGTTTGAGGAGTGAAAAATTCACCGCCGGATTTGCCTGCATTGCTGGCATAATTAGAAATTAAATATTCATAAGCATCACCAAAAGCATCAATGTCGTTATTTTTAAAATCGCCAAAATTAATGCCTGCAATTCCCGTTAATATATCAGAAAGTCTTTTGTTTTTTTCTGCTACAGTTGTGCCTAAACGGTTGCTGGTTGTATCCACGTCTTCAAATAGTCCTTTGATATCATCTTCTGACGAAAATCCTATGGCGCTGCCTTCAATGGCTTTAAAAATATTGGCTAAATCAGTATTTAGGTTTTCATTATTTTTGCAAGTTCTAACAACGTTTTTGAACAGCTGACCGGGTAAGATAAAAAATCCCTTGTCTTCAACAGTTCCCGGCCTGAAATCCTCTTGGGCTTCTTCATCGGAAAGATCTGCATAATCAAATGACTTGTCTCCGGCTTCATGCTCAGCCTTGTTAAAATATTCTGTAATGTTCTCAGAAATAAATCTATAAAATAAAATTCCTAAAATATATTGCTTAAAGTCCCAGCCGTCAACCGCTCCACGAACATCATCAGCAATCGCCCAAATTTTCCTATGTAATTCCATCCTTTGCATTGTTTCATTATTCTCTTTTACAAAATCCGACATTATTTCTACCTCACTTTTTATTAATCCATTATATTAAAACTATATTCCTATACTTGTAAAGAAAATTTTTACTTTCCCTTTATATAAACTTAAACTTTTCAAAATTCTTTTTAAATATCCTTAACTAAAAAATTTAAGCAATTAATTTCAAGATACAGTAATATTTTTGAAACGCAATTAAAATTTATAAGCTTATATTAGATATAATAGCATTTTTATTGGTGCTTTTAAAGAAAGTTAATTTTTAAAATTATATAAAATCGGTGTCGGAGGAAAATCTCCACCGGTTATAAATAATGACAAAAAAACACATAGCAAAAAGATTTTACAACCTTAAAGTTATGCGCTTTATTTTTTATACTTATTCCATTATATAAATAAACTTTGATTTCTTTTATTTAATATCTTTTGTTTTACACTTTGAAAGATAAATTAAGACAATAATTGTATGTATAAGGATTGAAACAACTGAAACAGCAATAATGAGATTATATGAAGTAAATGGCTTAAAATATTCTCCAAGTGGTTTTAATCCGGATAACTTGGCAATAACATAAGAAGATACTGAACTTAATATATTTCCAATAAAAATAATAGAAATATTTCTTGTTTTTAACGCTATCCAACACAGTAATATAAAACTTACAATCATCAGTCCATAAAAGGACATTGTTCCTGAATTTGCATCACCATTTATGGCTAAAAATGCAAATGGTATGCAATACAAAAATAACATCATTACTTTTATAATCCATAACTTTTTCATACAATTACCCCTACAAAATTTAATTTACAAGCCATTATCTTCAAAAAACCATCCTGGCAAAATGATGAAAGACTGTCTAAACAATTTATATAAATTCAGTAACTTCTTTTGCCCAGCTTTTTCTTGCTGTCAATATAAAAGTAGTATCACTTAAGATTTTTCGCTCTCTCAAAAAACTAAACCAAACTGATTTCAAAAGTTTTGCAACAGTTGTTTTTTAAATTCTAAATCCCCTGATTTTAATCCATTTTAACTTTCCTTGAGCTTATTTCTACTCTTCTTTTTCTACTGTCCATTATATCCCAAATCAAACAATGCACTACATTTTATTTTTTATAATATCACAAAACACATCCAATTATAGAACATTCTTTTCAAATTTTTAGTCCCGTCCCAGTCCCAAAGCCTCAATCTAAATCTAGTTTCTAACAGTATTTGATAAAATTAAACTATTTATCTTAACCCTGAAACTTTTACATTTGGGCATAGAAAAAGCACCTACTAAAGATAAGTAGATGCTTACATATGATTATTGAGATTTATTATTTAGATACTGTTCATTTGCCTTTAGCAACTTCTTATAATAATTGTCATAGCTCTTGCTAAATTTTCTAATAAGTGGAAATGCTATTTCATAATATTGATTTTCCTTCATAAAATTTTGCAACTTATCCTGGATCTGTTTCATCATGCTATTTTGATACTCTTCACTATTTTTATAGCTTTTATATTTATAAATTTCATCTTCATTATCTTTAATCCACTTTTCTGGATTCTCAATAGCATCGAGTTTAGCCTGATTTACTTCCTTTAAGGTTTTCATATCAAAGGGTGAACTAATCTTCTCAATATATTTTTTCTCTTCTTCGGTTAATTCAAACGAAGGAAGCCTATCAAGATAATCTATATATTTGTAAAATGAATTCTTACCATCATTTTCTAATTGTTCATTCAAAAATGGTTGATAGGCAGCAAATAACATTTGTCCAAAATATCCTGGAAAAGCAATTTCTAGTTTTTCATAGATCGTTTCTTCCACCTCAAGTGATGAAAATTTTTCATTGATTAGTTCATTGCTTTCACCTTTAACAATCATTTCTAGTATTACTTTCCTTTTTTCATCAAGGTCCAATTGATGCTGCTTTTCCCTTAAAACAGAAGGCAGGGTATCACCAGATGACGATATACACTGATAAATATCTGAGATACTCATTCCCAATTTTCTAAATATAGATGCCTTTTTCAGAATTTCTAAATCCTTAGTACTATAGTCTCTATAACCATTCTCAGATTTCTGAGGATGGATAAGTCCTTTATCCTCATAATACTCTATTGCCTTCCTAGTTAGACCCGTTTCTTTTTGAATTTCACTTCTTAACATGGTTATCTACCTCCTTTGATTAAAGGATAACACGGTCCCCAACGGACATGTCAAGCCCTATATATTATATAAAATTCCCACTTATCTATAAAACAAAACAGTGCCTCAACATTTTTGCAAAGTGCTTACTTTCTTTTCGTTAAGTCTTATTTAAACCGACACTCAAACCGACATTTTATTGTCGCATAATTTACTTGCTTGCTATATAATTTAAATGTTTCTTCAACTATCCTGTTATTGTCTTTATATTTTTTCACTATTTTATTCAACTTATTTAATGATCTAATTTATAACAACCTTCATAAATATATAAAATCAAGATTTTTAAAATAAAAATATGTACTCAAAAAGACCGCAGCTTTTAACTACGGTCTAATTTTTTGTCCAAATGTAAACCACTTGGAAGAATTATTCAATTTATTCTTTTTAACAAATGTTCCCATTTTAATCCCAGTTACAGTTTTTTATCTTCTGTAACCGTTGATTTTACAAGTTTATTTGTTTTTTTGCGATTATTCCCATTCAATGGTAGCTGGGGGTTTTGTTGTAATATCATAAACAATTCTATTTATATGGTCTACTTCATTTACTATTCTTACTGAAACTTTATCAAGCACTTCATAGGGAATTCTTACCCAGTCAGCTGTCATAAAGTCACTTGTTTTTACTGCTCTTAGGGCTAAAGTATAATCATATGTTCTATAATCACCCATTACACCCACTGACCTATTGTCAGTTAATACTGCAAAATATTGGCTTATTTCATCTCTGTTTAAAGCTTTTTCCAATTCTTCTCTAAATATTTTATCTGCATCTCTTAATATCTCAAGTTTTTCCTTAGTAATTTCTCCCATTACCCTTATTGCAAGCCCAGGTCCGGGGAAAGGTTGTCTATCTACCAGATAATCTGCAAGTCCAAGTTCTCTTCCTAAATCTCTAACTTCATCTTTAAAAAGCATTCTTAAAGGTTCAATCAAACTTTTAAATTCCACAACATCAGGTAAGCCTCCCACGTTATGATGAGATTTTATTACAGCTCCTCCTAAACCTGATTCTATTACATCAGGGTAAATTGTGCCTTGAGCCAAGAAGTCCACAGATTTTATTTTTCTGCCTTCTTCTTCAAAAACTCTAATAAATTCCTCACCTATTATCTTTCTTTTCTTTTCCGGATCTGTTACTCCTTTAAGTTTTTCTAAAAATCTCTTTTCTGCATCTACTCTAATAAATTTCATTCCTGAGTCTTTAAAGGCTTCTTCAACTTCATCGCCTTCATTTTTTCTCATAAGTCCATGGTCAACAAAAATGCAAGTTAGATTTTTTCCTATTGCTTTTGATACTAAGGCAGCTGTTACAGAAGAATCAACGCCTCCTGAGAGAGCAAGGAGAACTTTACCACTACCTACTTTTTTCTTTATATCTTCTATTGCAATTTTTGCATAGTTTCCCATTGTCCATGTTTGTTCTTCATGACAAATGTTTAAGAGAAAATTTTTAAGCATTTCTTTTCCATGGAGGGTATGGTTTACTTCCGGATGAAATTGGAAACCATAAAGCTTAGCATTTTTGTTTGCCATAGCTGCTATTGGGCAGTTATTAGATTTTGCAATTATTTTAAATCCTTGTGGGAGCTTTTCAACTCTGTCGTTATGGCTCATCCATACAGATTCTTCTTTTTCCAATCCTTGAAATATTTCTTGATTTTCTAAATATATTTTTGTCTTGCCAAATTCTTTTTGGTCTGTTCCTATAACTTTTCCTCCCAAGGTTTCTGCCATCAATTGCATTCCATAGCATAGACCAAGGATAGGTTTATTTAGTTTAAAAATTTCTTTTTCTATTTTTGGAGAATTTTCTTCATATACGGAAGAAGGCCCACCGGTAAATATTATCCCCTTTACTTCTTCATCTTTTGCTTTTTCTAGAGCTTTGTTATAGGTCACAACTTCGCAATATATGTTTAATTCTCGTACTCTTCTAGCTATAAGTTCTTTATATTGACCTCCAAAGTCAACAACTAAAATCATGTAAATTCCTCCCGATTTGTTTGTAATTAATTTTATAATAAATTTATTAAATTGCCAATATTTGTATATAAATCATATATAAACATAAAAATATAAGGAAGTTATTTAATTTATATAAATAGCCTCCTTATCATTCATAGAATTATAAACAAATTCTTATTACAAAATTATTTTTCTCCCAAAGAATTGAAGTTAAATTTCTCCTTGTCGTATTGTAGAGGTTCTTTTTCTTCTTCCTTTGATATAATATCTTTTACTTTCATCAGTCTTGTAATATTAGCCCTTTCATTTTCATCAAGCTTGGCTCTAATATATTTTATGGTGTCGTTGAGATCCGGTATTGTCTTATACTCAAGTGCATTTACCCTACGTCTGGTTTTTTCTATCTCATCTGCCATAAGTTGAGATGCTTTTTCTTTTTGAGCTAAGAGTAAAAGCCTATCCATTACAGTTTTCAACTTGTCAATTGCCCTATCAAGATCTGATGTTGTCATAATATAACCGTATGGATATTTCCTTGCTTGTTTGGAAATTTTTTCCACAATGAATTCCATTTTTGGTATTTCTACACTCATAACATTTTCACTTGTAATCTTAACCATAGTTCTTATTGATGGAAGCACTATTGATTCTTCGAGCATCTCCGGGCTCATAAGAGCTGAAGCCATAAGAAAATCGCTAAAACATTGGTGAAGTTCTTCTTCAACTTCCATCCTTAGTTTCTTATTTTCTTTTATCAGATCTATAAACTCTCTCATAAGTTCATCTTGTTTATCTTTAAGAAGTTTATGACCTCTAGAAGCTGTGGCTAATCTTTTTTTTAGATTAGTTTGGGCCATTCTTGTAGGATTAACTTTTAATATTGCCATATTAATCGCCTACTTTTTCAGTAATCTCATCTTCTTCAATTTTTTCATCTCCAAGATACTCACTAATCAATTTGTCATCAATTCTCTTAAGTTCATTTCTTGGTATAATATCAAGTAATTTCCAACCTGTGTTTAGGGTTTCTTCTATATTTCTGTTTGTATAAAATCCTTGTGACACATATTCTTTTTCAAAGGCATCGGCAAATTTTGCAAAAGCCTTGTCTGCTTTAGTAAGTGCTGTTTCCCCTAAGATTGCTGAAAGTTCTTTTGCTGATTTACCGGCAGTATATGCAGCATATATTTGATTCATAGTATCGGCATGGTCTTTCCTTGTTTTCCCGCTACCAATACCCTTATCCTTAAGTCTTGATAATGAGGGAATTACATTTATAGGAGGTTCTAAACCCTGTTTATATAATTCTTGAGATAATATTATTTGTCCTTCTGTTATATAACCTGTAAGGTCAGGAATTGGATGGGTAATATCTCCTTCAGGCATTGTTAAAATCGGAATTTGAGTTATAGAACCCTTGCGTCCCTTAATTCTTCCTGCTCTTTCATACAAACCTGCTAAGTCTGTGTAAAGATATCCCGGATATCCACGACGACCTGGAACTTCTTTTCTTGCTGCAGAAACTTCTCTTAAAGCTTCTGCATAGTTGGTCATATCCGTCATAAGAACAAGTACGTGCATATCAAGTTCAAAAGCTAAATATTCTGCACAGGTAAGTGCCATCTTTGGTGTGGCAAGTCTTTCGATTGCCGGGTCATCAGCCAAGTTCATAAATAAAACTGACCTGTCTATAGCGCCTGTTTTTGTTAAATCGTCAATAAAATATTGGGCTTCTTCAAAGGTTATGCCCATGGCTGTAAATACTACGGCAAAATTTCCTCCACTTAATACCTTAGCTTGTCTGGCTATTTGAGCTGCAAGTTGGTTATGGGGCAACCCTGCCAGAGAAAATATGGGAAGTTTTTGTCCACGAACAAGGGTGTTAAGACCGTCAATACAAGATATTCCCGTTTGAATAAATTCTTCCGGATAATCACGGCTTACAGGATTTATAGGTGTCCCGTTAATATCAATTTTGGCCTTGGGTATAATTTTAGGTCCATCATCTATGGGATTTCCTAAACCGTCAAATACACGACCAATCATATCAGGACTTACTCCAAGTTCCAGAGGTTTACCTAAAAATCTTACCTTGGTCTTTGATAAATTTATACCGCTTGAACCTTCAAAAATTTGAACCATGGCCTTATCTTCGTCTATTTCTATAACACGACCACGTCTTCTTTCACCGGTTTGTAATTCTATATCAACAAGCTCTTCATAGTTTACCCCTTCTACGTCACGAACGACCATAAGAGGTCCCACTACTTCAGCTATTGAGTTATATTCTTTAAGCATCGACTTCGGTACCTCCTCTTTCTAATGATTTCATTTCTCTTACAATTTCTTCTTGTAGATCATCTATTTTGTTTATTTCATCTTCACTTATATACTTCATTCTTGCAATTTTATCTATAACTTTTGACCCCTCAATTTCTTCAAGATATGCACCTTTTTCCAAGGCTTTCAAGCCGCAATCATAAAAGTTTAAAATTGTACTTAACATTTTAAACTGCTTGTCCAATGAACAATAAGTATCTATATCATTAAAAGCATTTTGTTGTAAAAAGTCTTCACGCAAAGATTTTGTAATATCAAGTTTTAATTGGTCCTGATCTGAAAGAGTATCCCTACCAACAAGCCTTACAATTTCAAGTAGAGCAGTTTCTTCTTGCAAAAGACTAATGGCTCTTTTCCTATTTTTTGAAAATTTTTCATTAACATTTTCATCCAAATACTTATCTACCTTATCTTGGTAGAGAGAATATGAATCTATCCAATTAATTGCAGGGAAATGTCGTTGATATGACAAATCATAGTCAAGTCTCCAAAATATTTTTACTATTCTAAGAGTATTTTGTGTTACCGGTTCTGAAATATCTCCACCCGGCGGGGATACGGCCCCAATAACTGAGAGAGCTCCTTCACGATCATCTGAACCGTTACAGATAACACGACCTGCTCTTTCATAAAATTCTGCAATTCTTGAAGAAAGGTAAGCCGGATATCCTTCATCTCCGGGCATTTCTTCCAACCGACCACTCATTTCACGAAGAGCCTCTGCCCAACGTGAAGTTGAATCTGCCATCATTGCTACCGAATATCCCATATCTCTAAAATATTCCGAAATTGTTATTCCGGTATAAATACTGGCTTCACGTGCTGCTACAGGCATATTGGAAGTATTGGCAATTAAAACAGTCCTCTTCATAATTGATTCTCCTGTTTTTTGGTCCATAAGTTCCGGAAATTCCATAAGAACATCAGTCATTTCATTGCCACGTTCACCGCATCCTACATAAACAACTACCTGTGCATCTGCCCACTTGGCAAGTTGGTGTTGGACAACGGTTTTTCCACTTCCAAAAGGTCCTGGAATGGCGGCTGTTCCGCCTTTGGTTATGGGGAAAAAAGTATCAATAACTCTTTGTCCTGTAATAAGGGGAGTTTTAGGATCAACCTTTCTCTTATATGGTCTACCTCTTCTTACAGGCCAATGTTGAATCATATTTAATTCTTTTTTACCTTTTTCAGTTTCTATAATTGCAATTGTATCTTCTACTGTATAAGTACCATTTTTAATGTCTGTAAGTTTTCCGCCCATTCCATTGGGGACCATGATTTTATGAGTTATTACACTTGTTTCATCAACAGTTCCTAATATATCTCCTGCTTGAAGTATATCTCCAACCTTGGCTGTTGCTTTAAATTCCCACTTTTTTTCTCTATTGAGATGTTTAAAAGTTCCTCCTCTTACTAGAAAATCACCGTTAGCATCTCTAAGTGCTTCCAATGGTCTTTGAATTCCGTCAAACATTTGTTCCAAAAGCCCCGGACCCAATTCAACTGATAAAGGCGAACCTGTAGAAACAACTTCATCTCCAGGTCCTATGCCTGTCGTTTCTTCATAAACTTGAATAGAGGCTCTATCTCCTCTCATTTCAATTATTTCTCCAATTAATTTATCTTTAGAAACTTCAACAACGTCATAAACGTTGGCTTCACTCATTCCATCAGCTACGACTAATGGGCCGGATACTTTTAATACTTTTCCTTTACTTTTCATTGCCCCTCCTTACAATATATTGGCGCCCACTGCCTTTTCAACATTACTGTTAAGCTTATTAATTCCTATGCCCAAAGTACCTTGGTTTGAAGGAATTAAAATAATTGCAGGTATTATTTTTTCATCATATCTTTTAATTGTAGATGGGATTTTAGCTGCAAGTTGTTCAGTGATAAAAATAACGCCATAATCTTTATTAGCAAGTTTATCTACTATATCTCTGGTTTCATCCGTTTCATAAGCTATAAAAACATCAATACCCAATGCCTTAAATGCGAGCACAGAATCCTTATCTCCTATTACTGCAATTTTATACATAAGTATCACGTAGCCTTTCTCTAATAAATTCACTTGACAGACCATTTTGTTTAGCTACAAAAACTATTCTCAAATTTCTAAGTTCTATTTCTTTTGCCAAAACATAGGCAAAAACAATTTCAGGTCCATAAGTTATCTTTTTTACATCTTTAATTAAGTCAACCATTTGATTATCTACCAGCAACTCAAATTTTGCCAAAGATTTTCTTTTGTCAAAAGATTCCGTTCCCTTTTTGACATACTTATAAATGTTTGAATATTTAAAAAGTTTACTGTCCGGGTCAATTTCCGTGTTTAAGTAATTATAAAAATGGTCCTTATAAATATTTCCACCATCAATTAAAATATCTTGCAAAAATTCAAGATCTGCTCCTTCAGCATTTGCCCTCATAAGTGACCTTATATTTTTAAAATCAATTGTATCTTTTACATAAGAATAAAATAAATTTTCATCAGCCTCATCTGCTAACTTAAGTAATGCCTTAAAATAACATCTATCAAGATAAATATCTATATCTGAAGGCCTATTAGTTTTATCATATATCTCAAGGGTTTCTTTAAGTTCTTGTAAATATTCATTTTTTCCAATTCTATTTTCTTTTAAAAGCTGCCTTAAACCAAATATATCATATTCTCCAACAGGCACATAAAGGTGTGATAAGTCTTCGTCTTTGGCATATTCCTTGGCCATAACTTTTAAATTATGATAAAAATATTTTAAGGCACAAAAATCAATCGGTATTCTTGAAGGACTTATCTCATAAATCTCTTTATAAGACCTTACAAGTTCTTGAGAAAGAGCCTTTTCATAATCGGTTTCTTTTTCCAACTTTGCAATAAAGGGTTGGTAGATGGTATCATTTAACATTCTCAGTGCGTCTTTCAAAGTAGGAGCATCCGAAAGTCTTATGAAAAATTGATGGGTTAATAATCTTTTTTCCAAAACCCGAATCCATGAAGAACTTTGAACAAACTTAGCTCTATCCATATACTCACCTACTTATTAAATAGTTCATCTGCAATTAAAGGCATTAAATCTTCTTTCATAGAATCTACTATGTTTGAAAAATCTCCATTATAAATTAGATTATTCTTTTTTACAATAAAACCGCTATCTGTAAATTCATCACTGACCTTTAAGTTCAAATTTGAATTTTTTACAGCTTTATAATATTTTTCAGGGACCCTAACCTTATCTTCAGAAGTTAATTTTAAGTCCTTAATTGATGTTTTAAGATACTTAATAAAATCTTCTTCGGTTAAATTATTTAGCTCTTCTTTTACCATAGCAAGCACTTTTTCAATAACTTCTTCTTCGGCCAAAAGTATTGTATCTCTTGCCTTTAAGTTAGCTGTTGAAGTTGCTTTCTCAAGAATTGAATCACTTTCTTCTTTAGCCTTGATTAAAATATTATCTTTTATATTGTTAGCTTCTTGAGTTTTTTCATCTAAAATTTCTTGTCTTTTTTGATTTGCTTGGTCTTCTATGTCCTTTGCCCTCATTTTTGCATCATTTATTATTTTCCCTATTATTTTGTCTATTCCGGGCATATATACCTCCTAGGCTCTAATTAATATGAAAAATGCTGTTGCGAATGCAAGTATTGCATAAAGTTCAACCATTACTGCATATATAATTCCTTTTGCTTGTTGTTCTTCATTTTTTGCTAGAATATTAATACCTGCAACACTTACCTTTCCTTGTGCTATGGCAGAACATAAACCTCCAAGTCCAATTACAAGACCTGAAACCATGTACATAAAACCGCTTTGTGCAGCAAGTTCAGGACTCATTCTTAACAGAATAAATAAACCAATTACAAATCCATAAAGTCCTTGTGTACCTGGTAAAAGTTGAAGTACCAAAGATTTACCAAACTTTTCCGGTTCTTCAATTACTATCCCTGCTGCTGCTTGTCCTGCTAATCCAACGCCTATAGCTGAACCTACTCCTGCCAAGGCAACTGCAAAAAATACTCCTAAAGCTCCCAGGCAAAGGCCCGGATATTGTATAAATAATTCCTTCATATTTTCCTCCTTAATTAGTCTATATTAAAATATTTTGATTCTTCTATCATTTTTTTAAAGGGGATTCCTCCGCCTTCATAAAATTTATTAAACATTTCCACATAAGTTAATCTTGCAGTATGAACATATGCTGATAAATAACATAAAAAACAGTTGAAAGCTTGAAAAACAATAAATATTATTATTGCAAATAATTTTCCAATAATTGAACTTCCAAAAAGCATTCCTGCTATCATATTTACTGCAACTCCTATAAATGAACCGCTTAACACTAGAGCCATAAGTCTTAAGTATGAAACAAAATCACCTATGTATGAACTTATTCCATACAGGGCATATATGCCCCATCCAAATTTTGCTCCCACTGTTTTTTCGCTTCTCCCACCTGTAAGAACTATTCCTACCATAGCAATTATCATAGAGTAGAATAATATTTTTTCTACTATCGGATTTATAGGTTTGAATTTTGAAATTCCAAATCCTATTGCTCCAACTAAAACCATATACCAAAGCCCTACATCGTAAAAAGCATCTTTAGGTTTGCCATCGCGCAAATCCATATATGCCTTTATACCTAAGGCGAAAAATATATGTATGCCACCTAACAGCAGTGATAAAAGAAGCATTTCTGTAGTGTCTTCAGCCGGATTAATAAGAGCCGGTAAGGTAATTATTCCTCCAAAAAATGAACCGAAGATTAGTCCAAAAATCATGGCGGAAATGCTCAAATAATTAAAGAAAATTATAAATCTTTTGCTCGCTTTGTCTAAATTAAAAAGTTTATGTGCTATCATTGTAGCAATAAATACCAATAATCCATATCCTAAATCCCCAATCATTATTCCTGCAAAAATAAAATAAAAAGGAGCAAAAAACGGTGTGGGATCTATTTCATTATACTTCGGCATAGAATACATCTCTGTCAGCATCTCGAAAGGTCCTACAAACTTATTGTTCTTTAAAAGAATTGGAACTTCAGATGAATCTTTATTTGCATCCTCTGTATAAAAATAGTACTCATCTGCACATACCTTTTGAATACTTTTTTCAAAAGCCGGAAGAATTTTTGTTGGTACATACCCTTCTATTAAGTCTAAATTTTTAGTTCTTAAAAATTTTTCAGAGCTTGTTATTTTTAATTTTTCATTGGTCAAGTATTCATAATAAATTTTAAAATCATCTAAATATTTTAAGTATTCCTTTAAGCCGTCATTTAAAGACTCAATTTCACTTTTATTATGTTCTCTTTCCTCTCTTAATTTTTTAATATTATCCTGAATAGTACCGATTTCTTTAAAGCTAACAAGTGTAAAGCCAACTTTTCTCATAACTTCATTTACAGCTTCATCACTGTCCCTGTGGGCTATGATCAAATAATATGAATAATTTTTATCATCATGAAGATTATTTACATAAACTTCATCATCTTCCCTAATAAGTTCATCAAAAGAAGCCTTATACCTTTGTGGAATAATGCCAGTATAAACTTTTACCAACCTTATGCTGTTAAGATCTTCTAATGGAACGTCTATGGCTTTCCAAGGCATCAATTCATCAATCCTGGTTAATATTTCCTGATTTCTGGCCTCTCTATTTTCAATATCACTTAAAATAGTAGAAATTTCATTATAAATAGCATTAAAATCAAAATTTTTAGCTCTTTTTTTTATTTGTTCATAAGTAAAATGCTTTCTACCTTCTTTTAGGGAATCTAAGGTAGATTTTTTTTCTTCAATCTTCTCAAGTCTTTCAATAACTGCCTTTGTCTTAGTTAAGCCATCATCAATATCAATGAGTTCTTCAGATCTTGACACTTGAGATAAATTTTCATCGGAAAAATCAACTTCTGAAGGAATTAAATGAACATAATTGAATTTTTGCAGTTCCTTTAAAAGATTTTCTCTTTTCTCTTTAAAAGACAAAAGATTAAATTTACTCATCTTTACTATTGCCACTTTATCACGACCTTACTTACAATCGATTTCACAATATTTTTTAAACTATCATCATCAATACTCCTAATTGATTCAGCTTCTTTTTTAGCCTTTTCAATAATGGGTGATGAATCTTTTTTGCCCTTTTGGAATGCTTCTTCTCTCATAGTTTTTGCATCCTCTTTTGCCTTATCGATTGTGGTGTTATAGATTTTATCCCCCTCAATTTCTGCATTTTCAATAATTTTTTTTGCATTTTTTTTGGCATTTTTAATTATTTCAAAAGCATTTGTTTCAGCTTTTTTCACTTCAGAAATTGCATCAACTGACATAAAATCACCCCCTTATTAAATTAAGAATTGCACAAATTTATTATATCATCATTTGGGAAAAAGTTTTATAATTTTTTTATAATTTTCTATTAATTAATTATTTGGTTAGACAATTCTTTTATAAGTGGGTATAATTTACTTAAGGAGGAATTTATGAAAAAGTTTTTAATGGTATTTTTTCTTCTATTAGCTCTGCTTGCTTGCGGAAAAAATGAAGATGTTAAAAATGTGAATATAAAAAAACCTGATAGTAAAAGTCAAGATCTTATTGTCCCTGAAACTCAAAAGCTTGCTTTCAATGAATTTAACTTTGACACAATAGAAATTAACGGGGAGAGGATAAAATCACAAGACTTTTATGCAAGTTCCAAGATTAACGCAGTTCTTATATGGGCAACATATTGTGATGAATGTAAAATTATGCTTGTTAATCTGAATAACTTAAAAGGAGTTTATGATAAAAAAGATTTGCAAATATCCAGTCTTATTCTTGATACATCCATGGATACTTCTACAAATTTAGATGAAGCAAAAAAAATAATAAAAGATAATTCTTTGAGTTTTACAAACCTTATTCCCAACCCTACAACTGAAGATTCTCTATCAACGGTGGAAAAAATACCTTTATTTATACTTTTGGATTCAAAAGGAAAAGTAATAAGCGCTTATGAAGGTAACCTATCAAAAGAAGTTTTGGAAAAAATAATAAATAATGCTTTGGGAAAATAAGAATAATTTAGTTTTTAAAACGACCCTTAAATTTACAGTAAAATAAATTTTAGGGTCGCTCTTTTTTAGTTATTATAATTTATTGTCATGTATTATTAGTTATTGGCTGATAATCTTTTATATCTTTCTATATTAGAATCATTTAAAAATTCATAGGCAGAATTTATTTCCTGGAATCTTTTTGTTGCACCCTCTTCTTTATTTATATCCGGGTGATATTTTTTAGCCATTTTTCTGTAGGCGAGCTTAATTTCATATTTATCGGCTTGGTAACTCACGCCGAGAATGTCACAAGATTTTTCATATTGACTTTTAAAATTCATACCCATATTTGCACTATTATAGGCATTTTGTCTGTATGAATCATTATTGTAAGTATTTTGACCATATTGACCTTGATAGTATTGTGAATCAAAATTACCCCCTTGAAAATTTCTAAAAAAGTCTTCAAAATCATCAAAGGAAGTCCATGTGAAACCGCCTGTAAAATTTTCAAACCTCCTGTTCCACTCTTCCTCTTCTTTTTTTCTCTTTTCTTCTTCTCTTCTTAATCTTTCTTTTTCAAGTTTATCAATATAATCTTTTGAATATCCGGAAAAATCACTATGACCATAATTTTTCCCAAGCAAATAAAAATCCGCCCTGTCATAAAAAAACTCAGTCGCTACATAATGAAGGTATTTCAAATAAGATAGGGAAATTCTTCCCAAAAAAGGTACCAAAATAATGAGTAAAATCAAGGTAAAAAGACCGGGGTTTGAAATAACTGCATATAAATATAAAGGATTTAAAACAAATAAGATAAAAAGGCAACCTCCCATTGAAATTAACAAACCTATGGCATGTCTTATTGTAGAAAACACAGCTACAAGTAAATTAACAACGGCAATAATAAAACTTAAAAAATAATCTATTATAGTGCCGACTGTTTTGAAAAAATAACCCTTAACCTTCATATTCCTTCCACCTTTTTCTATATTCTTCTAAAAACTTCTCATCTTCTATTTCTAAATCATAATTTCTTGCCAAATATTCTAAATGATGAGTAAATTCATGAAATAAAACATGGCGTAGCTCATCTTTTAAATCTTCTCTTTCCAAATCTCCATACATTAAATAGACCGACCCGTAAAATATAGTTATGGATAAACCTAAAATAGACCTTTCATACTGTCCTAAAATAAGAAGGTCTTTATTGTGAGATTCAGGATGATATTTTACCTCTTCAGACAAAATTATTCCCCCGTTTAAATGATTAAAAGCATAAGAAGGGAGCTCCGTACAAATTTCATCTAAAAGTTCATTTACTTCATCAATTCTTTCTAAAGAAACCATATTTACCTCTATTCTTCTTTAATTATACAGAAAAGTTATAAAATAGAAAAGATTTTCAACAAAATTTTCTATTTCTTAGAAATCCTTTGTTTAAATATTATAAATAATTTTTCAGCTCTTATGCTTTCAATTATTTATTTTTATTGAGAAACGATTTCAAATATTATATAATTTGTCCTATAAGGAGTGATTATATTTATTATGTTTAATAATTTATCAGCATATATTCGCCCTATTGCATTATCCTATATTTTAATCTATTTTCTTGATATTATTTTATTGAATATTACACTTAGTACAGAAAAGCATCTATATGAATATATAGACAAAAGAACTTACAAGTCCAAATATATAACATATATGTTGGCCTTTATTACATTGGCTACTTATGCTTATATATATGTGTATACTAATTTTGAAAGAGCATTCTTCCCTCCGTTTATATTATTTACAATTTTGGTGTTTTTATGGTGTGGAAGAACAAAGAAAAAATTAAAAAAATATAGAGAAGATTATAAAGATAAATAAAAATATCCGGTGTTCAAAGTTAATTTTGAACACCGGTATATTATTAAAAATATTATAATCTTATATAAGCATAACCTTCATTTTCTAACTTGGCTATTTTTGTAATTACTAAATTTTCAACCTTTACAAAATTAGGAAGTTCCGCTTCCAGAATATTATTTTTTTCCAAGGCTGTTTTCCCTATTATAAATTCTACCCTGGGATTATCAATTAAGCCGTGAAAATCTATCCCTGAATATTTCTTAAAAATTTCAGCAGCCTTTGACATACAAACTATGGCAACATCCGCATCAGGGATGGTATCTATAATATCCTTAGCATTAGCTAATGTATCTTCCCATTTTTCAACTTCTACAACATGGAATAAAACTTTCATAATAGCACCTCTTTATTAAGATAATCAGATAATTTATATCTTATATATATATTACCCGTTTTTCTTGAATTTAACAAACTTTTCAAGCAAAAATTTTATTTCCTTTACTTGAAAAATAATTATTAAAACTCCATAAATTAAGCCTGCACAAATTATCGTAACCAATAAAGCTAAATTTGAGCTCAATTTGTCTGATAAAGTTATAAATATAAATTTAGAAGAAATTGCCATTATAAGAGATGCAATTAATATTTTGCCTAAATTTATAAGTAAATTTCTATCAAATATATTGCCAACTAATTTTTTGGAACTTCCAATAAAGCTAATGGCTCCAACAACAAAAGAAATTGTAGTTGCCAAGGCAAGTCCAACCAAACCCATAGATCTTGCAAGGATAAATGAAAGCACTATATTCACCAAAACAATCAAAAGCGAATTAACCACAGGTTTTTTTGTATCATCAAGTGAATAATAAATTCTTGATAGAATTTCTCTAAAACCTATAGGAAAAACTCCAAGGGCATAATATTGCAAAACTCTTGCAATACTTACCGCATCATCCATATTAAGCTTTCCCCTCATAAATAAAAGCCTAACTATAGGAAGAGCAAAGGTAAACAAACCAAGACCCGCAGGAATTACAAGCACAGACATTGTTGAAAGAGATTCTTTTGTAGATCCCCTAAGTCCTTGAAAATCTTTTACAGCTCCAAACTTTGCCATAGAAGGATAGACGGCTGTTATTATGGAAGTAACAACTATCCCCGTGACAAAAGATTGTAACTTATAAGCATAGTTTAAAATTGAAATTCCACCTTCAAAAACTTCAGATGCCAAAGATTTTGATATCATAAAATTAATTTCTATAGCTGAAGATGATATGAGTATGGGTAGGATTAATTTTAATAATTTTTTTATATCCCTATCTTTAAAATTAATAATTTTCTTGTGTCTATATCCTGATTTTTTTAAAGGTCTTATGAAAATAGCATATTGAAAGACAAAAGCCAGAAAAATTCCACAAGCCAAATAATTTATGCCCCATTTAGAACTAAGTCCTAAAAATATAATAATTATAACATTCATAATTATTGCATGAAGAACAGATATAATAAATTTATTATTAATTTGTAAATAAGCTTTGAATATTGAAAATACTGCTGTTGCGCTTACAGAAAGTAGGGCAGCTCTTGTTACAAAAACTGCTGTTTCCAATTTTTCATCCGAAAAGCCTTGAGCCATTAACTTTACTAAAGGCCTTGCAAAAATTATGGCTAATAAAGAAATAATAAGGAAAATTAACCCAATAATATTAGATAAATTAGCAGTAAATTCATTAGCTTTTTCTTCACCTGCCTTAGCTTTTATATTATTAAAAGTCGGTATATAACCATTAGCAAGTGCTCCTGATATAACATTTGTAATCATCATAGGCAGAGAAAAGGCTACAAGAAAAATATCAGCTATATCTCCTTTGCCGAAAAAAAAGGCAAGAGCCTGTTCTCTTACCAGGCCAAAAACCTTTGAAATAATCGTTATTATCATTAAAATATAAGAAGTTTTCATTTTTTCACCTTATCCATTTTACCAAACTTAATATAGAAAAAAAAGAAATAATAAGATTTTTTTACTTTAATCTTATTTAATACAAACCGGAAATTAACACAGAATAAAAAATCTAAAAACAAATTAAAATCATTGTATTTAGAAATGAATGCTATAACACATTATCCGATGTAATAGAAAGATTGTTTAAAACCATAAATAAGATTACTAAAGAGAAAAGATAAAAATTACACATAATAGGGATTGTCTCTCACCCTATCGTTCAATTTGATATTCGTATAATATATTGACTACTTTAACTTATTATTTATTTATCATTTTATGCGTTGATAATAATAATGTGATGTCTTATAATTAACCTGGGAGACTTATCATTTATTTAGAATTCTATCACTAATATTAAAGCCAAAACAAATTATTCTTATCCTAAATCCAGGGACTCTCATAAAGAAAGTCCCCGGATTTTTTTATTTTAATCATTATCTCTTTGCATCAACAATAATTCTTTTTTATTCATATTTTTAATTGCAAAAATTGATGATATTGGTCCTAAAATTGTTCCTAAAATTATAACTATAATAAACATAATAACCAGAAGTAAAATATTAGGCCTTAAAAAGGGCATCTTAAGCATAGATGAAAAGGCATTGTTAAAACTAATACTTATTATAAAGGAGCTTATAGCCCCTATTAGAGCACCTTCCCCATTTATTAAAAGCGATTCAACTAAGATGATATCAGATAGCTTTTTCTTTGTTGCACCTAAAATTCTAATAGTTGCAAATTCTCTTTTCCTTTCTTTTACTGAAAGGGTGTTGACAAGACTAAGAACAAAAAAGGCAAGAATCCAAATTAAAGCTATCAATAAATATACATAAACGAGCATATTTTTCGCTGAGTCTGAAACTTCTGTCATTATTTTCCTCGGCAAAAGCGGATAAACTTTTTCTCCCTTAAACTCTTCTTTAATTATTTTTTGAATTTCTCTTGGACTTGTATTCTTCTTAAGTTTAATCATAACTGAAGAAATATCATCTTTTTGTGCGATAGGATGATTAATTATTTTCCCATATTCTTTTGCCAGTCTATGAGTTTCTTCTATTGTCATAAAAACAGAATTGTCAAAGCCCATCCCTGTTTTTGCAAGTCTACCTCTTATTTCAAATTCCTGATTGAAAAATTTTACTTTATGATTAATAGTCCCCACAATATTAGCACCTACAACAACTTGTCCGGCTTTAATAGGAGATTTAATTTGCTTTTCAAGCCAAGGTTTTACACTAAAATCATCAGAAAAATCTATTCCTATTACCTGAATGGGAAAAGAACAGCAACCGGCAGAAAGTGTGGCAAGATAAACTTGAGCACAAGCTTTTTCAACTCCCGGCAAATCTTTAACTCTTCTTAATACATCCTTTTTAAAAAAGAAAGTGTTCGGTTCTCCTCTTAATATGGCTCCTGTAATTTTTGAATCGTAGCCTTCAGGAACAACGATAATATCCGCCCCCATCCTATCGGATAATGATTTCATACCGTTTTTTAAAGAAAAAATTATAAAAGAAGACATAAAAAGAATAAAACTCAAAACTCCAACTAAGAATATTAGTGTATAGGATCTTGTCTTTTTATTTTTTATATTTTTTTTGGCTAAATTAAAAGTGTAAAGATTTTTCATTGTTTTGCTTGGTCAAGGGCAATATCACAGGCTTCTATAAATTGTGTGTAGGATTCAGTTGCTCCTGATATTACATCAACAGCTTCAGGGCTTCCCTTTTTTACCAATTCATCAGGATAAGATTTTGCAAGATTTATTGCTTGTTGGGCTATTTTATACAAACCCTCGTTTTGACTTTGTCCATAAGTTTCATCCTTTTCTTTGCCGTCATTATCTATATTCTCCATAATTGCAGATTCTATTTTTGAATCTTTAACTATAATTTCTACTTTTATATAGCCTCCCCTGTCATCTTTTGATGACTGGCCGGTGTAAGTTCCATCTTTATAGGCTACGGCTAAACTTTTATCTTTTTCCTGACTTCCGCAAGCTACAAGATTTAACCCTATAAGTACAATTAAAAAAATACTTAAAATTTTTTTCATATAAACTCCTTTAATTTTTCATCTTCTATTATCAAATTTTTTGCCGGTCTTTGCCTTTTCATCTTTTGCTCATTAGTAATTTTTCCATGTTCTAATGTAATCATTCTTTCAGACTCTTCACCAACTTCAGGATCGTGAGTAACTACAATAATAGTTGAGCCGGCATTATGCAGCTTTTCAAAAATATCTAAAACTATATATTCATTCTTTTCATCCAAATTGCCGGTCGGTTCATCAGCCAAAAGTATTGTAGGGTGATTTATTAGAGCTCTGGCTATACATACTCTTTGTTGTTCCCCACCTGATAATTGGTTGGGTAAGTGCTTTGCTCTTTCTCCTAATCCCACAGCTTTTAAAGCTTCCATAGCTTCTTCCGCATCAGGCATTGAATGATAATATTGAGCCATCATAACATTTTCTAAAGCTGTTAAATAATTCACCAAATGAAATTGCTGGAAAATAAGTCCTATCTTATCTCTTCTAATAACAGTAAGCTCTTTTGGAGATTTTTTTGCTATATCTTCACCCCCCAAAATAACTTCCCCCATTGAAGGCTTATCCATAGCTCCTATTATATTCATAAGTGTAGTTTTTCCTGAACCGGAAGGACCCATTATAGAAATCCATTCTCCCTTTTCAACTGTTAAATTAATATTATCAAGAGCTTTTAAATCTCCATAAATTTTTGAAACATCTACAAGTTTTAATATATCCATAAAAATCCTTTCTATTCTCCACGTAGCACTAAAGCCGGATCAATATCCACAGTCTTGGATACCGGTATAAGTGATGCAACTATAGTTATTATTACGCAAATAATAATTGTTAAAGGCACTAAAAAAGGTAAAAAACTTACTTTTCTTGCGAATACCGAAATGCTGACCCTATTTGCAAATAAATATCCCAAAATAACTCCCAATAGTCCTCCTAAGATTCCAAGAAATGCACCTTCACCCAAAAAATCTACAACTACCGAAGCATTTGTTGCTCCTAAGGCTTTTTTCAAACCTATTTCCTTACGTCTTTCAGTTACTACCGCCATCATTGTCGTTGATACACATATCATCATGATAAATAAAACTATAATTGTAACAATTAATACAAGAGCTTGTAATTTATTAAGAACAATATCCTGAGATGCAGTTACTCTCTTAACCATTTGCGGTGTCAGGGATTGGTCTTTATTTGAAATTTCATTAACTATTTTTGAAAGTTCACCTTGTTCAGCTTCAATAGAATATTCCACCACGTCATAATTATTATCTTTTACAAGCCCTGAAATATCCTCTACGCTCATAAATATCAGTTCTTCTTCCTTGCCTCCTGTTGTTACAACTCCACTGACAATAAAGTTTGTATCTGTTGACCCCTCGCCATGAACCTTGGGCGTATTAATAACTATTTTATCGCCTTCCTTCAAATCTAAAGCTTTAGAAATTTCATTTCCTATTAAAACTTCTCTTGATTTTTTAGGCCAAGTTCCATCAATTAGCCAATAGGGAGAATTCTCTTTTGCTCCTTTTAAATTAGTCCCGGCAAGCATATATGGCTGTTCATTAATTTTTGCATTAGTATAAATATAAGGAGCAACTCCTACAAGCTTATCCTTAGGAATTATAGCGTTGATTTCTTCCAACTGATCTGAACTTATTTTTTTATCAGGATCTGTCGGAATCACTAACATATTAGCCCCATAAGAACGAAATTCTTTTCCCATCTGTCTGGGAATATCATAATAAATTGTTACTAATCCTGAAAGTATTGTTGCCCCCATAGCAATAGCTAAAAGAGCAGTAAACATTCTGGCTCGTCTTCTCGCTAAGGATGTCATAATCATTTTCAGATAAAATGTTTCTTTGTTTTTTTTACCTTCCATGTAGGACCTCCGTTGGGTTTAATTTTAAAAGATATTTAATTGCAGGTATCGAACCTAAAACTGTAACTAAAATTATTAAAATAGAAACTATTGGAACTACCATTGCAGTTGGAGTGATTGCTGAACCGAATACGGTAAGGCCGATTACTTGAGTAAGTAAAAGTCCGACACCATATCCTACCGCTGTGCCGAATATTGCAGTAATTATAATTTCTACAAGTATAATACCGATTATTCTTCCATTGGACGCTCCTATAGCTTTTTGTAGACCAATTTCATTACTTCTTTCCATAACAGAAGCAGTAATTAAATTTGAAATCCCAAGACCTGAACCAATTAGAGTTAAAACAGTTATTAAAACCATAAGTAAGGTTGTCTTATTCAAAATATCCCCTTCACTTTCGGCAACTTGGCGTATAGGTTTTGCAACAGAATCAGTCATAACTTCTGTTATTTGATAACAAATCGCTGATACATAGGCTGTGCAGTACCAAACTTCCCATTCCTTTACTGTTAAAGAAAGAGGATTTTTTGCAGCTTTCCTTGCCAAATCATTGTCCGGAGTTGTTAGTGCTGAAACCTCAACTTTATTAACTACACCCTTAACTCCTGCAAATTTTTGTGCCAGGTCTAAAGTTGCATAAATATATGAATCTTCATCTGAACCTGAAGAAAATATTCCTTTAACTTTTACTTTCTTACTTAAATTATTACTTTTTAAGTTTAGTGTGTCCCCAACTTTAATTCCATTCCTATCAGCAAAAATTTTACCCAGCATTACTTTATCAGTATCTTTTTCTTCAAGCCATTCTCCTTGAACTTCCCACCAATTTTTTAGCCTTATCATTCCTGTATTAATAGATTCTCCTGTCGGCAAATCCATATGTTTGTTAAACCATGTACCAACAACCTTTGTATGCTTGCTACTATCATTTACAGAAACCCAAGTATTTAGATATGGTGTATAATCTACGATATTAAAAGCCCAAAAAATTGTTTTTATATTTGGGAGCTCTTCCTCTTTTAAAAATTTTTGAACTTGACCTTCCTTATCTTGCATTCCGTAAAGATCATCAAGAAGGGAAGCTTCTTTAGGCAAAACATTTATATTTGCCCCATATGTTTTTAATTCCTGATTAACTTTATCTCCCACACCCAACATTGTATTTAACATTGATGTAGCAAGTGAGGCTCCAAGAGCAACAGTAAAGGCAATAAGAATCATTTTACCCTTTTGTCTGAAAAGTGCTCCTTTAACTATTCTCCAAAACATATACCCTCCTCCTACTTAAATACATAACTTAAAGCATCCAAATCTTTAGGCTCTATTTTAATTTTTTCGTCATGAACAATATAAGGAAAAGGTATTGGATTGCAACCACCTGCAAAACCAATAGTACCTCTATTCATAACAACATCGCACAACTTGCAAATTACATCATCGCCCCTTTCAAAGTATCCTGAAGGTCCGCATATTTCACAAGCGTCAAGAACAACTCCATAAGAGCCCTCCGATTTTTTAATTGCAAAAAATCTCATTTCAATTCCATCTTTTGCCTTATAAATATATCTGTGCAGGTGCATATCTTCAAGTAAACTTAAAGGTATAACTATCATTCCATCCTTTACTTCATATTCTTCCGGCGGGGAAAGGGCCTGCTCTCTATTAGCATAAGCTTTTCCAAATGTTAAAGACAAGCCATTAATCAAAAAAATCACAATAAAAAAAACTGCCCAATGCCTATTTTTTTTCATTCTATATTTAATCTTTCTTAGTTGGGCATTATTTTCATATTTTTCGTTAATTTTTTTATTTTGTCTATATAAAATAAGAGGAATTGCAATCATAATAACCATAGTTATGAATATGAATATATTCTCATGATTTGCTATAAAAGCAATAAGTCTAAAAAAGTTTACATTTCTGGGAATAATTCCTTTGGAATAAAATCTCTGTATAATAAGATTAAATTGACTTATACCACTAACAAAAAGAGATAAAAATACTATTACTCTTAACTTATCGCTTTGTAATTTAATAGATGTTTTATATATTACAAGTGCTGATAAAACCATCATTATTATTCCAAACACAAAACCAAGTATTCTGAATAAAACCAAAGTTGATACAGCACTTTCTCCATAATAAACAAATTTATTTGATTCATTAAATATAGAAGGTAAATAATAAAAACAAAGTCCTACAATATAGACAATTACAGAAATAGATATAGCTCTGTCATAAAGCACTTTGTTTATTTTGTTTTCAAATATAATAAAAACTAATATTAAAAATAGTGAGATAACAATGGGCACCATTGACCAAAAACTCAATTCAGTTTTATTTATGAAATTAGGAATACTCCTGACAAATATTGAAATTCCTGCAGCAATGAGTCCCAAAATAAAAGAACTTATAATTACATAATTTTTATATTTACTGTTTTTAGAAGTATAAAAGGCAAGTATTAGGGAAATCAGTAAAGAAAATACAATTCCGGCCTCCATAACTTTAATAAAAATTTTTAAAATAATTTCACCCCTCTATAAACACATATAAGGGGAATAAAAATTCCCCTTGTGAAATGTTAAAATTTCAAAATCTTACCATTGCGGTCCATTCCACTCAAATGTTTCCCATTCAGCTACAAGTGGTTCTGTCCAAAATCTACCTGTAACACCGGTTTCTTTATCTACATGAAGTAAATAATCATTGCCCGGAGCTGAAACTTCAAATTTTACTTTATAAACACCAACGCCTTCGTCAAATTTAATATTTGCACCATAGTGTGGACCATCAGAAGCGTTCATAGGCATGAAAGCAACTTCTTGTACATGATCTGAACCTTCTTTTTGTAAATAAGCTTTTACTCCCAACCATGGAACAAAGTCGCCTACGCCATATCCAAGTGTTGCTCCTTCTTCAGATGCTGTAATATCAGCTTCAATATGGCAGTCAGCTTCTTCTTTAGGAATTGAGTTTCCTGCCGGTTCCATATCTACTGGTTGGAAATATACTCCAGATATTACTAAAGGTCCTTTAGTTTGGTCATCTCCAATTGGGAATTCTTCAAATCCGGCATCTTCTCCAGGAGCTGCCGCTTTAGAAGCTTCTGCTTCTTTTGCATTTTCTTCTGCAGGTGCTTGTTCTTCAGCAGAAGTATTAGCTTTATTATTAGCCGGTGCTTCTTCTTTCTTACCACAAGCAACAAGTGTTAATGCAAATACAAGTGCTATGGCAACAAAAAATAAATTCTTTCTTCTTAACATAATTTCCTCCTAATTTTTTTCTTGACTGGCTTCAAGCTCAGCTCTTATTTTTTTGTTTCTATTATATTGATAAATAACTGAAACAATGGTTACTATTAATAGAATTATTTGTGGAATCAGATTTTCATATCTGTCATATATTCCTATAGCTTCAGCAGACCATCCATTCATCCATGTAACTGTTGTTCTGCCAATTACATCGGCTTCTTGTAATTCTCCTATGCCCTTTCCTAAGAAAGACAAGCAAAGTATAAACATTAACCATGAAGTAAATGTAAAGAATGGTTTTAATGGTAGCTTTACAGAAACTTTAGCAATTAAATAATATACAATTGCAAGTATTACTACCGCCACTAAAAGACCGGCCCACATATGCATTGGATTGTCAGAAATACTTGTTCTCATGCCTTGGAAGAACAAAATAAGTTCAGCACCTTCTCTCGCTACTGCCAAAAATGAAGTGAATGATAAAGCTAAATAATTTCCTTTTGAAACAGATTGTTGAACTTTTTGTTGGATATACTTATTCCAAACTTCAACTTCAGCTTTAGAAAGCATCCAGTTAGATACATAAAACAGTACTATAACTGCAAGGAACATTGCTATTCCTTCAAATATTTCCTGCCCTACTCCAGATTCCACTTCTCCAATATTCTTGGCAATTAAATTGAATACTCCTGCCAGGACTACCGAAAAGGCAATCCCAAGTACTGCTCCAATATATACACCTTTTAAATAAGTTCTATTATTAGTCTTTGTTAAATATGCGGCAATAGCAGCGACCACAAGAATAGCTTCCAAGCCCTCACGTAGTGTTAATCCGAGAACTGCAAAAAAAGTCCCGAATCTATTCAAGAGTTCTCCAAAAATTTGACCTGTTGAAAATTCAGATAAATCTTTTTTTTCTCCTCCACCGCTTTTGCTCTCTCCTGAAGTTCCGTCCAACGTATGGGCATCTTCATGAAGATAAGTTATAAGTGCATCAATTTCATCTTTAACTTCTTTTGGGTCCGCATCTTCTCTTATAGATTTTTTAGCCCTATAAAATTGATGTTCCACCATTGAACCTCTTTGACCGGAAATTGCTGACATAGTTGTTTTTTCAAATCCAATTTTTTCGTAAAACTTAAAATAAGCCGTATTGATAGAATCTGTTGCAGATTTTTTTGCAGCTTCATCTTTAGGTTTATAATCTTCAACAGCTTTATTTAAATATTCACTCATAGCATCAGCAACTTCAACCCAATTAGCATACTTTGTTTCAGTTGCAAATACTGACATAAACGAAATGCTAATTAGAGTAACTATTAAAATAAAAATATTGCTTCTGCTTTTAAATAATTTCATCTCTATCCCCTTTTTTTAATAATTTACCATCATCCATCTGATAAAGAATATCTCCATATTTTAAAATATCAAGCTCATGAGTTACTATTATTAGAGCGGTGCCCTTAGAATTGATTTTTTTTAACAAGTCCATAATCTCAATTGTGGTTTTTTTATCTAGATCGCTTGTCGGTTCATCCAATATTAAAACTCTAGGTGAATTTATTAAGGACCTTGCAAGTAGAACTCTCTTTAATTCTCCTCCCGACAAGTTTTTCGGAAAATCATCTTTTAAATAAAAAATGCCCATCATATCCAAGAGCATGCTCGCTCTTTCATAAATAGATTCATTTCTTTTAAATAAATAATAAGGTAAGCACACATTTTCCAAAACACTTAAATTTGGGATAGTCCCCAAACTTTGTGGAACAAATCCTATGATTTCATTCCTATACCTGCTCATTTCTTCGTCAGAAAAGTCATTTATATCCTTATCCTCAAAAAATATTTTTCCTTCTGAGGGCTTCAGTAGACCTGCGAGCAAATTTAAAAAAGTCGATTTGCCTGACCCACTTCTTCCTATGATGTGAATAAATTCCCCTTCATTTAAGGTAAAATCCACATTTTTTACTGCATAAAAATTAGCTGATCCTCTTGTAAAATTTTTTGATAAATTTTCTGTTCTAATAATAGCCTTCATTATTTATTTTTTTCTTTTAAGCTGTAAAAGATATTAACAAGGACTAAAGCTCCGGCAAGTAAGGTGCACAAGGGTATTGTCTTTGCCCTACATCCCATATCAGCTTTCATGCAACCTCCAATTAGAAAATTTGCATTAAATATTTCTAAAATACCTATACATATGTTTGAAATAGCTATACCTATAGCTATTTTCGAATCTTTTACTATTATAAATATAAGAGCTAGTACTAAAATAACTGCACCTATACCCATTGTAATGTTTCCCATCCAGTGGCATTTCATAAATTTTCCGTCTGCCATCGGCTGGCAAACAGGAGTTATATATTTAGGTGCAAGAATTAATAAAAACCCAATTATTGCGGAAATATATCCAAAAATCTTTTTATTATTCATTAAATTTATCCTTTCTGATTTTGTTTCAAATATATTTTAATATAAAAATTTTTTAATATTTTAATTAAGTTACATTAATTAAATATAAATTTGAAAATATATATCATATAAAAACCATTTTCAATAATAAACCATTTTTAAAATTTTTACAATATATTTATTTTAAAAATATACAAATAAATATGAGCCAAAAAAAGCTCTTGAAATCATTATTGAATTTCAAGAGCAAAATTTTATTTGCGATATTAAAATTGAATTATTAGAACTTATTTCCTAAGCGTCAAGCTTTAAAGTGCCTGTGTAATAAGCACCCACTCCCAGATTGTTGTCCTTATCATCTTTTTCTACTGTATTTTTAAGTTTTAAATCACCGACATATGTTTTACCGTCCACTTTTATTTCATAATTTAGTATATTTCCTTTAAATTCTACAGGCCCATCCTTAATAAGCTTTACAATAAGAACTTGAAATTCTTCCAAAGAATTTCCATCAGGAGTTATTTTATACCTAACTCCTTCCTCCTTGCAATCCTTTAAATCTGCATAATAAATTTTATTATTTTCCGGATCAAAAACTTCTTCATTTTCACTTGGCTTTAACTCGCCACTTTGTTTAGAATTTTCCACTTTCCCTTGCTGACATTGACCGTTTTTATCAACAGCTTTGCCCAAATCTTTATTATTTTTTACTTGGCTTACTTCTGTATTTTCTTTTTTATCAAGATTTTCATTACCGGTCTTGTTACAAGCAATTAGGGTAAAGGTCAAAAAAATTATAGATAGAAAAGTCAATCTTTTAATAATCTTTCTCATAAAAAACCTCCTATATTTTTATTGATAAAAATCTTTGTTATTTAATTAGTGATTTTTTTAAATTTTATCTATCTTGCCCAACCTCTGTCATATAGGTCGCCGATATAAACGCCCTTAAACCAATTTTCTCTCATTTCAACAACTTTATTTAAGTACAATGTGCCAACAAATCTTCTTCCACTTCTTACAACTTCATAATTTGGAATTGCCGTTGGAAAATTTGAATGACTTTGATATATTTCCGCTCTGTATCCATAAATAACATTATCATCAAAACCTAATACTGAAATTTTTTTACAAATTCCTTTATAGGTGTCTTCACTTCTTACATAATTTTCATTTTCTGCAAAAATAGATATTAATGAAAAAGTTAGAATAAACATTAACGATATTATAAGTAATCGTTATCCTGTCTTCATGATTTACTTCCTTACTCCAAAGGCTTTTATCTATAACTTATTTATCCTATTTTTATTCTTTTAATCACTTGTTAAATAAAATTTACTATTTTTGCTCCTAAGAATTTGCCGACTTATTTGCCATGAAATAAAGCTAAAAAAGGCAGGACATCATTCCTGCCGAGCTTGTTGAGAAAGTAGAAAACCGTCATACAAAGACAATAATCTGAAAAAAATCGATAAAATTTCAAAATGAAAATCCTTAACCAAAATCACATTATTTAATATTAGTAAATTTGATATTTAAAAGTTCGTATTTTAAAAATTTCATATTTTTATATTTTGTCAGGCTTTACGCCTTGTCTGCGTTCTTAACAGACTCGTATCCCGCCTTTTATCAATATAACCCCAAAAGTTTTCCCTGTAAATTTTTATCGACCTCGATTTTATGGATTGAGCCTCTTGAAACTATAATATTTTCTTTGCACAAATCTCTTATCCATGTTGAAATAAAAGGTTCATGGCTTACAATTATATAAGTTTTATTAAACTTTAATTTTTTTATAAAATCTTTTATATGAAAATTATACACCTCTTCATTTACAACAAATTGAATCCCCAATAATCCTGCCAAAATTTCGCTCGTTTGACAAGCCCTTGTAAGAGGAGATGAAATTATTTGTATTTCTTTGGACTTTTCTAAAGTTTTTGCAAATCTTTCAAATTTTTCCTTTAATAAGATTTTTCCTTTGGTTGTTAATTCTCTTGAAAAATTATCCCCATAATTTTCAGCAAGTCCATGCCTTATAAAATATAAAATCATTTAAGGTTGTAAAATCCTGCCATTCCAGCATAAGTTGCCGAATCTTTCAGTTCATCTTCTATTCTTAGAAGTTGATTATATTTTGCCATTCTTTCGCTTCTTGCCGGAGCTCCTGTTTTTATAAAACCTGCATTGGTAGCAACAACAAGGTCTGCTATGGTTGAATCTTCTGTTTCACCTGATCTGTGGGAAACTATTGCACTCATATTGTATCTTTTTGCAAGTTCAATGGCATCAAGGGTTTCTGTTAAGGTTCCGATTTGATTTAATTTTATTAAAATTGAATTTGCAACTTTTTCATCTATGCCTTTTTGAAGTCTTTTTGTATTTGTTACAAATAAGTCATCCCCAACTAATTGAACTTTATCGCCAATTATTTTTGTTAAATATTTCCAACCTTCCCAATCATCTTCTGCCAAGCCGTCTTCTATAGAATAAATCGGATATTTTTCTGTCAAATATTTATAATAGTCTGCTATTTCATGAGAGCTGTAACTTACTCCTTCTCCAATCAATTCATAGGTTTTTTTATCCTTATTGTAAAATTCTGACGCAGCCGCATCTATAGCAAGAACAATATCTTCTCCCGGTTTATAACCCGCGTTTTCTATTGCTTTAATAATTATTTCCAGAGCCTCTTTGTTTGATGACAAATTTGGGGCAAATCCTCCTTCATCACCAACTGCCGTTGAAAGTCCAAGCTTATTTAATTCTTTTTTTAGAGCATGGTAAGTTTCTGCTCCCATTCTTAAAGCTTCTTTAAAAGATTTTGCTCCTACGGGGAGAATCATAAATTCTTGTATATCTACATTATTATCTGCATGGGCTCCTCCATTTAAGATATTCATCATCGGTACGGGAAGTGTTTTTGCATTTACTCCTCCAATATAAGAATATAAGGGAAGACCTAATTCATCTGCAGCTGCACGAGCGACTGCAAGAGAAACTCCAAGAATTGCATTTGCTCCCAATTTACTTTTATTTTCTGTTCCATCTAATTCGATAAGTAATTTATCAATGGCAACTTGATCAAAAATATATTCATCCATAAGCTTATCGGCAATTATCGTATTTACATTTTCAACAGCCTTCATAACTCCCTTGCCCAAATAGCGATCACCTCCGTCACGAAGTTCACAAGCTTCGTGAATTCCTGTGCTTGCTCCTGATGGGACTATGGCTCTTCCAAATCCGCCTTGGTCTGTTAAAACTTCAACTTCAATTGTCGGATTTCCTCTTGAATCTAAAACTTCTCTTGCATAAATATCTCTTATAAAACTCATTTCTACCCTCCTAATTATTTTCTATTAATGACTTTCCCGTCATTTCATCAGGCTTTTTAATTTTTAAAATTTGAAGAATTGTCGGTGATATATCACACAAAGCACCGCCGCTTCTTAACTTAATATTTCCCATTCCATAAACAATAAAAGGAACAAGATTGGTTGTGTGACTGGTTATTGGTTTATTATCTTCTGTTAGCATCATATCACAATTACCGTGGTCGGCAGTAATAAGAGCAACACCGCCTAATTTTTTAATTTCTTCTAAAATTTTCCCAATACACTTATCAACTGTTTCCACAGCCTTAACTGCTGCAGGAATGACTCCTGTATGCCCAACCATATCAGGATTTGCAAAATTTAATATTATACAGTCGTAACTATTTTCCCTTAATTTTTCAATTAAATTTTTTGTAATTTCAGGTGCACTCATCTCAGGCTGCATATCATAAGTAGCCACTTTTGGAGATGGAACAAGAATTCTATCTTCTCCAATAAAAGGTTCTTCTCTTCCCCCATTAAAGAAAAATGTTACATGGGCATACTTTTCAGTTTCAGCAATTCTCAGCTGCCTCATTTTTTCTTTTTCTAAAATTTCTCCCAAAGTATTGGTGGGCCTGTTTTCAGGAAAGGCTACATTTGTATGAGGAATTGTCTTATCATATTGCGTCATGGTCACAAGATAAATATTTTTTTCTTTCCTGTCAAAACCTGTAAAGTTTTCATCAACTAAAGACCTTACAATTTGTCTAGCCCTATCCGGTCTAAAATTAAAAAATATCAATGAATCATTATCTTTAATTTTCCCTTCCGGATCAATTTCAACGGGCAAAATAAATTCATCAGTAATTCCATCCCTATAAGATTTTTTTATTGCTTCTATTGGATTGTCATTTTTATTTTCACATTTAGATGTTAATAAATCAAAATATTTTTTTGTTCTTTCCCATCTTTTATCCCTATCCATGGCATAATATCTGCCACTAATATCAGCAATTTTACCAATACCGATTTTACCTAAATAAGCACAAAGTTCTTCCACATCATTAACTGCAGCATTGGGAGAAACATCTCTTCCGTCTGTTATGACATGGATATATACCTGTTCAAGTCCTTCTTTTTTGCACAAATTTACCAGTGCCAAAAGGTGGTCAAAATGAGAATGAACTCCGCCTTTGGAAACCAATCCCATTAAATGCATAGCTGAATTATTTTTCTTGCAATTATTTACTGCTGCTAAAAATTTTTCATTTGAAAAAAAACTTCCATCTTCAATTTCATTACTTATTCTTGTAAGGTCTTGGTAAACAACTCTTCCTGCTCCTGTGTTCAGGTGACCTACTTCAGAATTTCCCATTTGACCCATAGGAAGACCCACCCATTTTTCGCTGGCAAAAAGAGTGGTGTTGGGATAGTTTCTATAAAGTTCATCAAGTACCGGTGTTTTAGCAAGACTAATTGCGTTTCCGGAATAAGCTTTGTAAACTCCGAAACCGTCTAAAATTATCAATAATACAGGTTTCATCAATTCTCCTTATAATTTATAATCTTCAAAAATTCATTTACCTTTAAACTTGCTCCACCAACTAATGCTCCATCAATATCAGTACATTCCAATAATTTTTTTGCATTATCCCCCTTAACTGAACCTCCATATAAAATTCTAATATTTTTTCCAATACCGGCATTTATTCGGTTCAAAGTTTCTCTAATAAATTTACACATATCTTCCGCATCTTCCGGAGAACAAGTTTTCCCTGTACCTATTGCCCAAATAGGTTCGTAAGCAAGGGTTAAATTTTCCTCATTAAATTCTAAATTTTCTAAAGCTGCAAGAATTTCTTCTTTAACAAATTCATTTTGTTTATTTTCTTCACGAATTTTAGCATTTTCTCCAAGACATAAGATAACTTTTAAGTCATTTTCAAAAGCTCTTAAAATTTTTTCTCTTATTGTTTGGTAATCTTCAGAGAAAATAGTACGTCTTTCGCTGTGACCTATTATTACATAATCACAAAATTCTTTAAGCATATTTCCCGAAACTTCGCCGGTATAAGCTCCATCATTAAATTTACATATATTTTGACTTCCTATATAGATTTTGCCATTAGAATTTCTTTTAACAGCATCTAAAGAAGTAAAGGGCGGCGCGATTAAAACATCTACATCCTTGAAATCATTTTTCACAAGGTCTTTAATAAATTCTCCTGCTTCTTTTGCAGTTTTATTCATCTTCCAATTACCACAAATAAATTTAGTTCTCATTTGCTTCCTCCAAAGCCCTTAGAGCCGGCAATTCTTTTCCTTCAAGCAGTTCTAACGATGCACCGCCTCCTGTTGAAATATGAGTAATCTTATCCTTAACTTTAGCTTTTTCTATTGCAGCTACACTATCTCCACCGCCAACAATACTTATAGCACCGGATTTTGCCAAAGCTCTTGCTATTTCTACTGTTCCTTTGGCGAATTTATCAACTTCAAAAACTCCTGCCGGTCCATTCCAAACTACAGTTTTTGCATCTTTAAGAATATTTTTTATATTATTAACACTTTCCGGCCCAATATCAAGAATCATCTTTTGAGCATCCACTCCGTCAATATCAACAACTTTCTCTTTCGCATCAGCAGAAATCTCTCCGGCTTCAATAAAATCTACAGGCAATATAAAATCAACGCCTTTTTCAGCAGCAAGGACCATAGTTTCTCTTGCCAAATCAAGTTTATCATCTTCAACCAAAGACTTGCCCACTGACTTTCCCATGGATTTAATAAAAGTATTTGCCATGGCTCCAACAATAATAATTGAATCAACCTTATCTAAAAGATTTTTAATAAGATTAATTTTATCAGAAACTTTTGCTCCGCCAAGAATTGCCACAAAGGGTTTTTCCGGACTTTTTAAAATTTCCAAGAGATATTTAATTTCCTTTTCAAGTAAAAATCCACAGGCTGAAGGCAAATACTTACTTACTCCAACATTGGATGCATGTGCTCTGTGAGCTGTTCCAAAGGCATCATTAACATAAATATCCGCCAAATCTGCAAGCTTTTTTGCAAATTCCGGATCATTTTTTTCCTCTCCCGAAACAAACCTCAAATTTTCAAGCAAAGCTATTTGACCACTTTTTAATTCATTAACTTTTTCCTTAACTTTGTCATTTACAACTTCTTTTTCACCTATAAAAACTATATCTTCATTTAAAATTTCTCCCAACCTCTTGCTAACGGGGAAAAGGCTCATATCTTTATTATATTTGCCCTTAGGTCTTCCTAAGTGACTTATTAAAATAATTTTTGCTCCATGGTCTTTTAAATAATTAATAGTATTAAGGCTCTTGACAATTCTGTCATCTCCCATAACTTTTCCATCTTTAATAGGTACATTAAAGTCAACTCTTACAAGAACTTTTTTATCTTTAATATCAAAATCTTCTAATTTTTTTATCATTTGAACCTACTTTATACTTTCAAGAACTTTATTTGCTCTTTTGATTAATTTGTCCTTACCTAACAAATAAATTATATTAGACATTTCAGGACCATGGACATTTCCTGAAATTGCAGCACGAACCGGCATATATAAGTTTTTGCCCTTTACACCTGATTTCTTTTGAACTTCCTTCATTAATCCGTTTGCAACTTCAAGTGAAATTTCGTCATGGCTATTTACAACTTCAATAAAAGCCTTAAGTAAATCCGCAACATGTTCTTTATTTATTTCTTCCATAGCTGCATCTTCTGTTATTTTTAAATCTCCAAACAAAAATCCTATATGATCCGGAATATCTTCAAGCTTATTAATACCTTCTCTGATTGTTTCAATTAAAATCTTATACCATTCAAAATTTCCCCTAATTTCTTCTTCAGTTAAAAATTTTGTATCCACAACATAAGGAATAGAAAGCTCAGCTAATTTTTTAATAGGATATTCTTTAATATAATGAGAATTTACCCAGTTTAACTTGTCAGTATCAAAAATGCCGCCACTTTTTCCTACCCTGTCAAAATCAAATTTCTTAATTAATTCATCCATAGCCATAATTTCTTCACCATCTTCAGGCGACCAACCTACAAGGGCCAAATAATTAACTATGCCTTCCGGTAGATATCCTCTATTTTTAAAATCTTCTACAGAAACATCGCCCTGTCTTTTTGAAAGTTTTTTTCTATTTTTATTCAAAACTGTTGGAAGATGAATAAATTCCGGAACATCCCAGCCCAGTGCTTCAAATAAATAAACGTGTTTAGGCGTTGATGCCAGCCATTCTTCTCCCCTTACAACGTGGGTAATTCCCATTAAATGATCATCAACAACTACAGCCATGTGATAAGTTGGAAATCCGTCAGATTTCATAAGAACTTGGTCGTCAATTTCGTCGGTATTGATTGTAACCTTGCCCCTTACCAAATCGTTAAAAGTAATGTCCCTATTATGGGGAAGTTTTAATCTGACAACATATTCTTCTCCTGCTGCAATTCTTTTTTTAGCTTCTTCAATAGAAATAGCTCTGCAAAGTCCATCATATTTTGGTACTTGTCCCTTAATTCTTTGCTCTTCACGCAAATGATCAAGTCGATCTTTGCTGCAAAAACAGTAGTAAGCATAGCCATTTTCAATTAATTGATCCACATATTTTTTATAAATATCTAATCTTTGAGATTGAATATAAGGACCATATTCTCCCTTTTGAACAATTTCTCCATTTTCTACAAAAACACCTTCATCATAGTCGATTCCAGCCCATTTTAAAGAAGCTATTAAATTTTCAATAGCTCCCGGCACAAACCTGGTTCTGTCCGTATCTTCAATTCTTAAAATAAATTTTCCGCCCTTATTTCTTGTAAATAAGTAATTATATAAGGCAGTCCTTAAACCACCTATATGAAGAAAACCTGTCGGTGACGGTGCAAATCTAAGTCTCACATCTTTCATTAAATAACACTCCCAAATAATGTAATTCTACTTTATAGTATAGATAAAATTAGAAATTTTGTAAACTGAATAAATTTATAGTAGGTCAATAAATTAAAAAATTGTGAAAATTTTTAAAATCTCCACAAAATATATTTTAAAATAATATTTAATTTTAAAGCATTCATTAAAACATCTCTGACAAATTCGAATTCTAAAAGAATTTATATCAAAAATAATTATTAATAACTACCCAATTGTAATATATTTAATTAAGCTAATCCAATTAATAAGGCTATAATAATTTTATAAATTTTGACTGAAGCTGAAAAAGCTTAAAGTACATTATATTGGCTCTATAATATCTGTTGGGGAGTAAAATCTTCAGCAGATATTTTTATGAAAAAAA
>CABTZF010000018.1 GCA_902489255.1 uncultured Peptoniphilus sp.
TACTAGGGATAAAAACTTTTGAAAGGAAAAAGCAAGCTAAAAAAGGGACAGTCCTGAAGGACAGTCCCAAGTCATGCAAGGACAGTCCCAAAATTTCCAATGCAAGAAATTAAAGGAGGACTGTCCTCCTATAGATACAATACAACATAGGTAAAAGAAAAATCTCCCAAACTTTATAGATGGGAGATTTAAAAAATGTCTAACATATTATGATGACCTATATCTAAAAGAAAAATAAATTCTCCATTTTCATAGAATCAAATAATGCGAATATCCATATTAACAGAGGATTCCCACATACCATCGGACCCTTGAATCTTTTTAGTTCTTAAAGAGGGGTGAGTAGGATTTTCAATAAAAAATTTAAGTTTCTTTTTTGTTTGTTTCTTTTCAGTATCGGATAATTTTTTGTAGTGTTTTTTAAAGGCTTGCGAATAAGTAATTTTATAAGACATTATTTGTCAAGTTCCTCAAATAGAGAATCAATAGAATCAAAGACGGGCGTGTCTCCATTTTTTATAGATTCTTTTATTTCATTTACTTGGGCTTTAAGGGTTTTAATAATATTTTCAGGATAAATTGCTACCGGAATAAAAATAATCTTCCCATTTTCTTCTTTTACTTCAAATTGGTCTCCTTGATTTAATTCCATTGAATTTATTATATCTTTTGGAATAGTAACTTGAGACTTAGCTTTTAATTCAACTAACATATTAAGGCCTCCTTAGTTAGAAATTCTTACTTTCTAACTAAATTATAGGCTGGTCTAAGAAAAGTGTCAAGTTATAATAATGAATTAATGTTAATATTGATAAGTAGTTAGTGTAGTTAGGAGGACTGTCCCTTGAAGCCCTAGCCCAAAATCTTTGATTTTGTGGTAGGTCTCATGTAAGAAATTCACAAGAAGCCAAGCGAAGCGAAGGCTGATTGTTGAATTTTATGACTGTGGACTGTCCTCCGAATGTGAATGGGAAAACAAAGCTAAGAAAAAAGGGACAGTCCTAAAGGACAGTCCCAAAAATATAAAATAATACAAAAAAATAAAGCCTGGCGGCTTTTTATGTAGATAATTAATCTTTTTTTGGACTTATAGCTTCAACAGCCTTTGTAAGATTAATTATGCTTAAGTTTAATTCTTTCATCTGCCCTTCGAGTCTAACCAATAAATATGCACTTAGTGCTATTGGAAAGCCTATATTGGCGATGTTTGCCAAAAGTTCATCCATTTTTTACCCCCTTAGACAAGTTCAATTTCTGTTCTTGTTATGAGAAATGCTTTTTGATAGGATGTTAGTTTGGCTTTTTTTCCTTCAATCATTGTTTGATCAATTAAAAAATTTCCTAAAGCTGAGGCTTCAGCTTTTGTTACGCCATCTTTGGGTTGGGAAATTGAAATTGTTTCCTTATTATTAGCTTCATCTTGAAATTCTAGTCTTAAACTTTTACTCATTTTACTACTCCTTTCTTATTTTATTTACTGTATTCTTCTTCTGTTACCTTAGTAACTGCGACCAAGGGTTTACCGACTATTGCTCCGATTAGATCACCAACACGAAGAGCATTTTCTTTTGTTACGCCTTCTTTTACTCTGGCAAGGGAAATGGTCCTGTAAAGGTCTTTGCCATTTTTCCCTTGACCGTTTGTAAATTTTGATTTTAATTTTCTTGAAACTATTGTGTCTGCCATTTTTTTCACCTCCTATTTTGTATATAGGAATTTCTTTTAAAAGTTGTTAGCCTAATTTGTTTTTTATAACATTTTTTTATATTTCCACCAAAGTTCCCAGTTATTCGCAGCCATAGAGCGGGGACAGATTTTGTGGGAAGCATCAAAATGTCTTACTACATTTTTTAGGGGAATATTGTAATAAGACATAAGTTCTCTTACCAGGGGAAGGGAATTTGCAAGAGCTTTTTCATAATTTCCGTCAGAATTTACGCAGATTTCAACTCCCAGGGAATTGTTGTTACTTATGCCGAATCTGCCATGACCGTCGCCGCAGTGCCAAGCTGCATAAGCATCTTCTATTATTTCCACTATTCTTTTATCATCTACAAAGTAATGGGCACTTGCATTTCTATTGCCTCCGGAAAAATATTTATAGTGTCTTAAGGCATCTGCTCCTTTGTTTGTATTAGCAGTATCGTGAATTACTATATATTTTATGGCTGTACCGGGTCTTTTATGGTAGTTATATTTTATTAATTTTTTATCAATTATCATTTAATTTATCCTCCAATTTTTTCTTTAATTTATCAAAAGCTTGTTTTTTTGCGGCTACTACTGTCCATTTTGAGATGTTTAATTTTTGACTTATGTTTTTTAGGGACATATCTTTATAGTAGTAGAGAATTATTATTTCCCTTTGTCTTTTTGCCAATGAATTTATGGCTTTGTTCAAAATGTGTTCGTCGGTCTTTTTTATTAAAGATTCTTCTAAATTAAAGTCATCTTCAATATAATTTAACAGGTCTTCTCCCAGGTCATTGACTGAATCTCTTTGAGGTTCATTTTTTAGGTACTTAAAGGTATCTAAGAGATAGTATTTTAAATAGGATTTTACATATTTAAGAAAAGATCTTTTGCCGTCAAAGTTTTCCAGACACCAAAGAATAACAAGGACACAGTCGGAATGAAGGTCTTCATATTCTTTAGGCAGGGGACAATATTTTTTTATGGAACTTATTATGAGGGGTTCAAGCATATTGATTAGATCAACTTTTGCCGACCCGTCTCCCAGCCTTGCAAGGCTTAAGTTTTTATTGAAACTTTGGTAAGAATTTCTTATTTTTTTATCTTCTTTTTGTTTGTGATTTTTTATTTCGTCTATATTTTTCTCTTGATTTATTTCTAACTCCTTTTTCATTGGTTTTTATAGCGCTTACCTCCTAATTTATTGAGGCCTCGTCTATATTATAGAATATGCGTTCTAACATGTCAATAAAATTTTACAAACTTTCCGATTATTTGTTTTATTAGAATATATGTTTAAAAATATTTTTGGCAAAGATAAGAAATTGATTTAATTTATAGCTAATGGAAAAATAGGTCCATTTATGGTATTATTTAATTAATTCAGGAGGTATTTTTTGGGAAATATTGAGAGATCTATTGATATTAATAATGTAAATACCGAAGCATTTATCTTTGGTAAATTAGATGAAAATGTTAAACTTATTGAAGAATCCTTTAATGTTAAGTTAAGAGATAGGGGTGGAAAAATTGTAATTTCCGGAGCTCAGGAAAATGTTGAAGAAACTCAGCTTTTAATTTACAATTTGGCTGAAATTTTAAAAAAACAAAGTTCAATCAGCTTGGCGGATGTAAGGTATTCAATTGAACTTGTGAAAAAAAATGAATCCCGCTCAATGAGTGAATTATTAAACGATATTTTAGTTTATACCTCAATGGGAAAACCTATAAAACCAAAAACATTGGGGCAGAAAAGATATATTGAAAATATTTTTGGCAATGATATATGCTTCGGAATCGGACCGGCCGGTACCGGAAAAACATATCTTGCCATGGCGGCAGCTGTGCGGGCTTTTAAGTCTAAAGAAGTCAGCAGAATTATTTTGACCAGACCTGCAGTGGAAGCCGGTGAAAATTTGGGATTTTTGCCGGGCGATTTACAAAACAAGGTTGATCCTTATTTACGACCGCTTTATGATGCTCTTTTTGATATTTTAGGGTCTGATATTTATCAAAGCTATGTTGAAAAGGGGCTTATTGAAGTTGCACCTCTTGCTTATATGAGAGGCAGAACTTTGGATAATGCCTTTGTAATTCTTGATGAAGCTCAAAATACCACCAATGAACAGATGAAGATGTTTTTGACGAGGCTGGGTTTCGGTTCAAAAGCAATAATAACGGGAGATATTACCCAAATAGATTTGCCGAAGGGCAAACAGTCAGGTCTAAAAACAGTTTTAAAAATTCTTTCTGATGTAAAAGGCATAGGTATCAGTTATTTGGGCAAGAATGATATTGTAAGGCATCCTCTTGTTGCCAGAATTATTGCGGCTTATGATAAATATGAAAAGGAAAGAGCAAATAAATGATAGATTTTGACAATAGACAAGATAAGCTTTCTATTAGTGATGATTTTTACGGAATTATAAAAAATTCTATTGACCAAGCTTTATTTTCTTGTGGAATTAAAAAAGAATATTATGTAAGTGTATCTTTTGTTGATGATGAAGAAATAAGAATTTTAAACAGGGACTACAGAAATGTTGACAGGACAACTGATGTTTTATCTTTTCCCATGGATGAAGAATATGATGACAAGATTATTTTGGGAGATATTGTAATAAATATGGACAAAGTTTTAAGTCAGGCTGAAGAATTCGGCCACTCCAAGGAAAGGGAGCTTTCTTATTTAACTGTTCATTCTACTCTACATTTATGCGGTTATGATCATATTGAGGAAGAAGATAAAAAAATAATGAGAGCCAAGGAAGATGAAATTATGGATAAGCTAGGTATTTACAGGTGATATTTTGAAAAAGGGAAAATTTATTTCTTCATTTAATTACGCTATTCAAGGAATAATATCTGCCTTAAAGACAGAAAAAAATATGAAGTTTCACTATTTGGCAGCACTTTTTGTCGTTGTCATTTCTCTGTTTTTCAATATTTCTTCCATTGAATTCATGTTGATTCTTTTTGCAATAACTTTGGTTATTTTTGCTGAAATGATTAATACAGCTATTGAAAGAACTGTTGACTTGGTTGTGCAGGATTATAATCCTATAGCCAAGTATGTTAAAGATGTTTCGGCAGGAGCTGTACTTTTAACTGCAATTAATGCCATAGTTTGTGCATATCTTATTTTTTATAACAAGTTTGCTTCATTTGGAGATTTGCTCCTATTTAAAATTAAAAATTCTGATGAGCACCTTGCTTTTGTTTGCCTTTTCTTAGTTGTTGCTCTGACAATCGGTGGTAAATTTTTGCTTGCCGCCAAAAATGGAGGCACTTATTTTCAAGGGGGAGCTGTTAGCGGCCACAGTGCCATTGCCTTTTGTGCCGCAACTATTATCTCTATGGTAGCTGAAAATTCTTTAATTACAACTGCATCCTTGGGCCTTGCTCTTTTAGTTGCACAATCACGAATTGAAGGGAATATTCACACTATGAGTGAAGTTGTAAGCGGGGCAATTTTGGGAATTTGCGTTGCAATATTTATTTTTAAGTTGGTGGGCTAGATGGAAGATAAAAAATTAATTGAGCTTGCCATAAGAGCAAGGGATACAATGACCTATGCTCCTTATTCAAAATTTAGGGTTGGAGCAGCAGTGGAGATGGAAGACGGGAGCATTTTTTGTGGAGGTAATATAGAAAATGCAGCTTTTTCTCCCAGTAACTGTGCGGAGAGGACGGCAATTTTTAAGGCTGTGAGTGAGGGAAAAAGAGAAATAATAAAGATAGCAGTTGTTGGAGATTCTTTTTATACTTATCCTTGTGGAGTTTGCAGGCAGGTTATTAGAGAGTTTTCAAAGAATCCAAAAATTATTGTTGCAAATTCTATTAGCGATTACAAGGTTTTTAGTTTGAAAGAGCTCCTTCCTCACTCTTTCGGACCTAAAGATTTGGAGGATATATGACAAGTTTTAAATCGGGATATGTTTCCATTGTAGGTAGACCCAATGTCGGCAAATCAACTCTTTTAAATAGAATAATCGGGCAAAAAATTTCAGCTATTTCAAATAAAGCTCAAACAACCAGGGAAAAAATTTCCTTCATTTATACCGATGATGATGGGCAAATTATTTTTTTAGATACACCGGGGATACAAAGGCCTAAAAATAAATTAGGTGATTTTATGCTTGCTGAATCTTTGTCATCTCTTAAAGAGGCGGACCTTATAACTTTTATAGCCGATACATCAAAAAAAATCGGCAAGGCTGATGCTTATATTATTGATCAGCTAAAAAAATTAAAGAGAAAAGATATCCTTCTCTTGATAAATAAGATAGACCTGGTAAAAAAAGAAGATTTGTTTCCAATAATTGAGATGTATGATAAAATTGGAATTTTTTCTCACATAATTCCAATTTCTGCCATCAAAAGCGACGGAATAGATGAATATTTAAAGGTTCTTAAAGAAAATTTAAAAGAAGGACCCATGTTTTATCCACAAGACTTTGTTACAGATAAGAGTGAAAAGTTTTTGGCTGAAGAAATAATAAGGGAGAAGGGGCTTAGGTTTTTGCAGGAAGAAGTGCCCCACGGCTTGGCAGTTAAAATTGAGAAATTCAAGGAAAGACAAGACAAGGACATAATTGATATTGAAGCTACAATTTATGTTGAAAGGAATAGCCATAAGGCTATAATTATAGGAAAAGATGGGTCTATGCTAAAAAAAATCGGCACATCTGCAAGGCTTGACCTTGAAAAAATGTTGGAGTCCAAGGTTAATTTAAAACTTTGGGTGAAAGTTGAAAAAAATTGGCGAGATATAGATATGAAGGTTAGAGGTTTTGGATATAAATAATGACTATGTCGACGGTATTGTAATTTATGAAAGTAGACACGGCGAAACTTCAAAGATTTTAAAAGTATTTACAAAAAAAATGGGAAAAATTTCTATTATGGCCAAGGGTGCCTTAATTCCATCTTCACCTATATTAAGTTTAAGTCAGACTTTTGTTGAAGCTGCATATCTTTTACGGAAGGGAAGAAATTTTTACTATATAAAAAGTGGGTCCCTAATAAATTCTAACTATGAACTTAGGAAAAATTTTACCGGCATGGTTTATGCTTCATTGATTTTAGAAATTATTGAAAAGTCCACAATGGAACACAACGGATTAGAAAATGTCTATGGAATTTTATCCAAAAGTTTAAAAATTTTACAAAGAACTGAAGATCCATTGGGAAAGGCCCTGGCATTTTTTTTAAAGTATGCAAGTTTTATGGGATACAGACCGTCTTTACAAATATATGATAATAATTTTTTCTCCTCGGATAAGGGAACGGTTTTTGTAAATACTAATAGGAGTTATAGTATTTTAAAGGAAGATATTTACTACTTGAACAATTTATTATATACTTCTTTAGATAAGGACTTTAATTATAATGAAGATAGAAAAAAATACTTACTTTTTATTCTCATTAAATATTTAAAATATAATTTGGAAATTGGTGAACTAAATTCACTTAAATTCTTATAATAGGAGGAATATATGAATTTCCAGGAATTAATAATTAATTTACAAAGATATTGGAGCGATAAAGGTTGTATTATTATGCAACCCTACGATATCGAAAAAGGTGCAGGTACAATGAATCCGCAAACTTTTTTGCGGGCCTTGGGACCGGAAGAATGGAAAGTTTGTTATGTAGAACCTTCAAGAAGGCCGGCAGACGGTCGCTATGGCGAAAATCCTAACAGACTTTACCAACATCATCAAATGCAAGTTATTTTAAAACCATCTCCTGACAATGTTCAAGAACTTTATTTAGATTCTTTAGTTGCCATAGGCATTGATCCCAAAAAACATGACATAAGATTTGTTGAAGATAATTGGGAATCACCGACTTTAGGAGCTTGGGGATTAGGTTGGGAAGTTTGGCTTGACGGCATGGAAATTACTCAATTTACTTATTTTCAACAAGTTGGAGGAGTAAATCTTGATCTTGAAAGTGCAGAATTGACTTACGGTCTTGAAAGAATAGCCATGTATTTACAGGATGTTGATTCAGTTTATGATATTAAATATAATGATAAAATCACTTATGGTGATGTGTTTAAGGTAGCTGAATATGAACATTCAAAATATGCTTTTGAACTGGCGGATGTAAAGATGCTTAGGAATTTATTTGATATTTATGAAAAAGAAGCCCAAAGAGTTATAGGTGAAAATATTATTCTTGATGCCTATGACTATACTTTAAAATGTTCTCACACTTTTAATCTTTTAGATGCCAGAGGGGCGATTTCCGTTTCTGAAAGGACAACTTTTATTGCAAGGGTGAGAAATTTAGCAAGGTTAGTTGCTGAAAGCTACTTAAAACAAAGAGAAGAATTAGGTTATCCACTTATGAAAGGAGCTTTAAATGAATAGATATCTTTTGGAAATAGGTGTTGAAGAACTACCTTCAAGATTTGTAAATCTTGCTATTGAACAAATTAGAGAAAAGACTGAACAAGCCTTAAATGAAAATGATATTAAATTTGGGAATTTGGAAATATATGCTACACCAAGAAGACTTGCCCTCTTTATTAATGACATCAGAGAAAGACAAGATAATATTTCTAAGGAAGTTAAGGGACCTGCAGTAAAGATCGCCTTTGATAAAGACGGAAACCCGACAAGGCCCTTGGAAGGTTTCATGAAAGCTCAAAATATTAATTTATCCAATATTGAAAAGAGGGATGTAAAAGGCAATGAATATATCTTTGCAGTGATTGAAAAGAAGGGTGAGGATACAAGGGAAGTTTTAAAAACAATCATTCCCGATATGATTCGCCACATTAATTTGCCGCGTAACATGAGATGGGGCGGAAAAAATTTAAGATTTCCAAGACCAATCAGATGGGTACTTTCTCTTTTTAATGATTCAGTTGTAGAATTTCCCTTTGAGGGAATTGAAGTTTCAAATATTAGCAAAGGTCACAGATTTTTGGGGTCTGATCATATTATTGTCGATAAGGTTGATAATTATATGAAATTGCTGGAAGATAATTATGTAATTGTGGACCAAAATAGAAGAGAAGAGATTATTAATTTTGAATCTAAAAAAATAGCCAGATCTTTGGGTGGAGAGATTAAAGAAAATAAAGAACTTTTAGAAGAACTTGTGTATATAGTTGAATATCCGACACCCATAAAGGGAAAGATTAAGGATGAATTTTTAATTTTACCCAAGGAAGTTATAACTACTACTATGATTGACCACTTACGCTATACACCAATTTATAATTCTAAGGGAGAACTTCTTCCATATTTTATTACTATAAGAAATGGAAATAAAGATTATGAAGATATTGTTATTAATGGTAATGAAAAAGTTTTAGGGGCAAGACTTTCAGATGCAAAATTCTTCTATGAAGATGATATTTCTAAACCTTTAAAAGACTATGTTGATGCACTTAAGGGTGTAAATTTTGCAGACAAACTGGGAAATATGTATGATAAACAGGTTCGTGACAAAAACATAGCTTTAAAGATAGGAAAAAGTTTGGAAGTTGCTGATGAAACCTTAAAAGCTCTTGAAAGAACCGCCATGCTTTCCAAAGCAGATTTGACCACTCATATGGTTACGGAATTTACCGAACTTCAAGGTGTTATGGGCTCAATATATGCAGGCCTTTCCGGAGAAAAAGATATAGTTAAAACGGCAATCTATGAACAATATTTACCAAGACATTCAGGCGATAGTCTGCCCAAGTCAACAGTAGGTTCAATATTTGCAATTGCTGATAAATTAGATACAATTGCCGGACTTTTTGCAGTTGACAAGATTCCTACCGGGTCCCAAGATCCCTTTGCTTTAAGAAGAAGTGCTATTGGTATTATAAACATTATTAGGGAAAACAACTGGAAGATAAGTCTTGAAGAAATATGCTCCCAAGCTTTATTTGAATATGTAAATAAGATGAACTTAATTTTTAATTACGATAAGGTAATGGAAAATATTAATGACTTTTTTAAACAAAGAGTTAGAATTATGCTTCAAGATGAAGGAATTAGGTATGATGTAATTGATGCCATTATTGAAAATGAAAATTCAATTTATGAAATCTTCAGAAAGGCATATAAGATTAACAGCTGGTTTAATGATGGAGATAGGTCAAAATTTGTAGATTCTTTTGTCAGAATAAATAACCTTACTTCTAAAGAAAAAGAATTTAAAAAATTTAAGAGTGAATTGCTAAAAGAAAAAGCGGAAAAAGACCTTTATGAAAAATATTTGTCTTTAAAAGATAAGTTGGATTCTCTATATAATGAATCAAAAATCTATGAGTACTTGGACTTCTACAGTCAAATATCAAAAACAATTTATAACTTTTTTGAAAAAGTCATGGTTATGGATAAAGATGAAAACATAAGGGCTAATAGGATGGCACTTATAAATATGGTTGAAGAACCGGTTAAAAAAATTCTTGCAATAGAAAAAATTGTCCTTGATTAAGGGTGTGATAATTTGGATTTAAGTAATAGACAGCTGCAAATTGTAGAATTGGTTAAAGAAAAAGCTCCAATAACCGGAGATGAAATTGCAAATAAGCTGGGAGTTTCCCGAGCAACTATTAGACCTGATTTAGCAGTTTTAACAATGATAAATATACTGGGAGCCAGACCTAATGTTGGTTATTTTTATACAGGCAAATCCAAATTATCGCTTGTAGTTGACCATATAAAAGATTTAAAAATAGAGGATTATATGTCCTTACCTTTTGTGATGGATGAAAAAGCATCTGTTTATGATGTGATTGTTGCATTGTTTTTGGAAGATGTATCATCAGTTTTTATTACAAATAACAGGAATTTAACCGGTGTTGTTTCCAGAAAAGATTTAATAAGAACAACTATTGGTGGGATGGATATAAAAAATACACCTATAAGCCTTGTTATGACAAGAATGCCAAATCTTATAACAATAGGGCCGGGTGAAACTGTGTTTGAAGGCGCAAGACTCATTGAAGAAAGAGGAGTGGATTCTCTGCCTGTTGTAGAAGAAGAAGATGGTATTTTAGTAGTTGTGGGAAGATTTACAAAAACTAATGTAAACAGAATTTTTGTAGAAATTTGCAAGGGCGAAATAATTTAAGGAGATAACATGACAGATTTAGACAATACTTTAGTAATATATGTAATATCGGATTCAATAGGAGAAACGGGAGAACTTATAGCGACTGCCAGTGTAAGACAATTTGAATCTGAAAATTATGAAATTAGAAGATATCCATATCACAATAGCATTGAGCAAATTAAACCTCTCTTAGAAGAAGCGGCAAAAATTAAAAATTCCATGGTAGTTTATACAAATGTAGTTTTAGAAACTCGTAATTTTATTAAGGAAAAGGCAAAAGAATTAGGTTTATATACAGTTGATGTAATGGGAGAACCCATGGAACACATAGAAAAAATTTTGGGGTATCCACCCTTAAGAGAACCCGGTCTAATTAGAAGGCTTGATCAAAATTATTTTAAAAAAGTTGAAGCAATAGAATTTGCGGTTAAATATGATGACGGAAAGGATCCAAGAGGGGCAAGAAAGGCAGATATATGTTTGGTTGGAATTTCAAGGACTTCAAAGACTCCGCTTTCCATGTATTTGGCAAATAAACTCTATAAGGTTGCTAATATTCCATTAGTACCTGAAGTTCCTGTACCCAAGGAAGTTTATGAAAAGGATGTAAATAGGGTTATAGGTCTTATAGCAAATCCTGAAAAACTTATTACTATTAGAGAAGAAAGATTAAAAAGTTTAGGGTTATCAGGAGGGGCTAAGTATGCAAATTATGACAGAATTAAAGAAGAAATTGATTATTCTAAGCAAGTAATGGAAGAACTTGGCTGTTATGTAATTGATGTTTCCAACAAGGCTATTGAAGAAACTGCTGAAATTATAATAGAAAGGCTTAAAAAATTGGAATTGAGGCAAGCATGAACACTCGAGAAAGCTATGAGGAACTTGAAAGTAAAATATTAAGACCCTTTGCATCTTTAGCAAAAAATACCAGAGGTAGGAAGGTATTTGAAGAAAAGTGCAATATTAGAACGGATTTTCAAAGGGACAGGGATAGAATTATTCATTCAAAATCCTTTAGAAGACTTAAACATAAGACTCAAGTCTTTATATCTCCCGAAGGCGACCATTATAGGACAAGATTAACTCATACCTTGGAAGTTGCTCAAATCGGAAGAACAATAGCAAGAGCCCTGGGTCTTAATGAAGATCTGGTTGAAGCTATAAGTTTGGGCCATGATTTGGGTCACACTCCTTTCGGGCATTCCGGTGAAGCTGTACTTAATTCTTTAAACCCAAAAGGATTTAAACATTATGAACAGTCTTTAAGAGTAGTGGATTTTTTAGAAACGTCAGAAAAGAGAGTGGGCTTAAATTTAACTTGGGAAGTGCGTGACGGTATAGTTAATCACCAGGGGTCAAATGAAGCTTCAACACTTGAAGGCAAGATAATTAAATTTGCAGATAGGATAGCCTATATTAATCATGATATTGACGATGCTATAAGGGCAGGCATAGTTTCTATAGAAGATTTGCCGGCTGATTTAATTGAAACTTTAGGGAATACACATTCAAAACGAATTAACACAATGATTTCATCAATTATAAAGAGATCATTTGGTAAGCCCCTTGTAGAAATGGAAGAAGATATTTATCAGGCGACAATGGATCTTAGAAAATTTATGTTTGACAGGGTCTACTTGGATAAGACCGTAAAGAGTGAAGAAGAAAAGATAAAAAGGCTTTTGACAGACCTATATAATTATTATTTTGATAATTTTAGGATTTTAAAAAAAACTAATTTAGAAATATATAAGAACATTGATCATACTAAAGAAGATATAATTACTGATTATATAGCTGGGATGACTGATACTTTTGCAGTAAGAGAATGGAAAAATTTATTCCTTCCAAAGGGTTGGACATTATGAGTTTTGTAGTTGATGATAACCTATTGGCAGAAATAAGAGATAGGGTAGATATCTATGAATTTATATCCGGATATGTAAGTCTAAAAAAAAGTGGGGCAAACTATATGGGTCTTTGCCCCTTTCACAATGAAAAAACTCCTTCTTTCAGCGTTTCCCCCAATAAGGGTATATTTAAATGCTTCGGGTGTGGAGAAGGTGGAGATGTTATAACTTTTGCCATGAAAAGAGAAGGCTTAGGTTTTAGAGAAGCTGTCAAATTTTTGGCAGATCGTTATAATATTGAAATAAAAGAGTCAGATGATTTTCAAAACAATAAGGCAGAAAAGCAAAAAAAAGATAGGTTTTATAAAATAAATAAAGATGCGGCAAGATTTTTTTACAATAATTTAAAAAAGTCTAAAATGGGTATTAATTATTTAAAGCAAAGAGAAATTCCCCAAGCAGTTATTAATAAGTACGGTTTAGGGTTTGCTAATGACAGCTGGGACGATTTAAAAAATCATCTCTTATCTTTAGGTTATGAAGAAGAAGAATTATTAGAAATTAATTTATTATCAAAGTCTAAGGACAACACTTTTGATAGGTTCAGAAATAGGATAATGTTTCCTATTATTGACAACAAAGCTAATGTTATAGCTTTTGGCGGCAGAGTCCTCGGTGACGAGAAACCTAAGTATTTAAACTCTTCAGAAACTTTAATTTTTCATAAGGGTAATAATCTTTTTAACTTAAATATTATTTCAAAAGAAGCTTCGAGAGATAAAATACTCTTGGTTGAAGGGTATATGGACGTTATTTCACTTTATAAAAGTGGCATAAATTATAGTGTAGCAAGTCTTGGTACTTCTCTTACCGAAAATCAGGCAGCTCTTATTAAAAGATATGCAAAAGAAGTTTATATTTGTTATGATGGAGATCAAGCAGGGATTAATGCAACAAGTCGTGCCATTGATATATTTTTGGCACAAGGGGTAAGCCCGGGAATTGTATCTTTGCCGGAGGGATTGGACCCTGATGAATATGTTAAGAAATATGGTAAGTTGAGTTTTGAAGGACAAATTTCAAAAGCAAAGTCTTTTATGGAATTTAAAATTGATATATTAAGAGAAAAGTATGATCTGTCAAGTTCACAAGCTTTGAGTAAATTTACAATAGAGGCAGCAAAAATCTTTTCATCAATAAAAAACCCCATAGAAAAAGATGTCTATATTAAGAATTTTTGTCGTAAATATAATATAACCCCTCTTGCTGTAAATAATTATATTGCCTATCTTAACAAAAATACAAAATCTGTTAAGAAAGTAAAAAAAGTCACAAGACCTATTATTAAGTTAAAGAGTGCCGGGTCAATGGCTGAAATTGGGCTTATAGCCTATGCTCTAAATAGTGAAGATTTGTTTAGACAAATTAAATCCAAAATTGACATAACAATATTTTCGAATGTTGAGGCTAGGATAATATTTGAAGAATTGGAAAGCTACTATGCAAATAATTTTGATAGAGAAAGTTTTTTTAAGGATCTTATAAGCAAGCAACTTATTTCAAATAGCATAGAGAAAAGAATTTCGTCTGTTGTTGTCAATGAACAGGAAAGTTCAAAAGTAATTTCAGATTATCTACTTACTTTAAAAAAGGCTGATCTTTTGAGGGAAAAAGAAAATCTTTTGAATCAGTTGGAATCTTTGGTGGCATTGGGCTCTAAAGATAGGGAAACTTTAGAAAAGGTGTTTGAAAATTTGAAAAAAATAAATTTAGAAATTAATGATATAAATGAGGGTGTAAAATATGAGTGAGAAAAATCAGGAAGAATTTAAGGGTAGAGACGACGTTATAAATTCTCTAAAAAACAAAGGTAAAAAAATGGGACAGCTCACTTATGATGAAATATCAATGGCTCTGGATGAAATCCCCTTGGAAACACAAGAAATTGATTCTATCTATCAAGATTTTGAAAATAGCGGAATTGAACTGCTAAATGATGATGATGAAAAAACCAAGGATGATAGTGATGAAATTTATGTTGAAAAAGAAGATTTGTCAGTACCTAAAGGAATAAGCGTTGATGACCCTGTTAGAATGTATCTTAAAGAAATTGGAAAAATTCCGCTTTTAACCGGTGATGAAGAGGTTAAAATTGCAAAAAGGATGGAAAATGGAGATAATTTCGCCAAGCAGGAACTCGCTGAAGCAAACTTGCGTTTAGTAGTCTCAATAGCAAAAAGATATGTGGGTAGGGGAATGAGTTTTTTGGATTTAATCCAAGAAGGAAATCTTGGCCTTATGAAAGCGGTAGATAAGTTTGACTACACAAAGGGATTTAAGTTCTCAACCTATGCTACCTGGTGGATTAGGCAGGCAATTACAAGAGCCATAGCAGATCAGGCAAGAACCATAAGAATACCTGTGCACATGGTTGAAACAATTAATAAATTAGTTAGAGTTCAAAGACAACTGGTTCAAGAACTCGGTAGAGATCCGCTTCCTGAAGAAATTGCCAAGCAAATGAATATTGATGTTGAAAAGGTAAGGGAAATTCAAAAAATAGCCCAAGAACCCGTATCCTTGGAAACTCCTATTGGAGAAGAAGAAGATTCTCATCTGGGGGATTTTATACCTGATGATGAAATATTATCTCCACAAGATGCAGCAACTTTTACCCTATTAAAAGAACAGTTATCAGGAGTTTTGGAAACTTTAACCGATAGAGAAAAAAAGGTTTTAACTCTTCGTTTCGGACTTGATGATGGTCGTGCCAGAACTCTGGAAGAAGTAGGGAAAGAATTTGATGTTACGCGGGAAAGAATAAGACAAATAGAAGCTAAGGCCCTTAGAAAACTTCGCCACCCCTCAAGGAGCAAAAAATTAAAGGATTTTTTGGAATGATTAAATTATCTAAAAGATTAGAAGCAATAGTAAATTTTTGCGATAGGGGTAAAATAATAGCAGATATAGGCACAGATCATGGATTTGTGCCGAATTTTCTATATGAGCAAGATCGGACAAGAAAAATAATAGCTGCAGATATCTCAGAAAAATCCTTAAAAAAATCATTAGAATTTTCTAAAATACGGTCCAATGAAAAAAATATAGTCCATGTTATTTCAGATGGTCTTAAAAATATTGACGGGGCTGAAAATATAATTATAGCCGGTATGGGAGGGGTATTAATAGCGGATATTTTAGAAAAAGATTTGGAAAAATCTAAAAAAGCTGAAAAATTAATTCTTCAACCTATGCAACAGGTAGAATATTTGAGGGAATATTTATATAAAAAGGGCTTTACAATTATTGATGAAAAGATAGTCTATGAGGATAAAAAGTATTTTCAAATTATTTTGTCTAAATATACAGGAATAAAAGAAACTTATAATGAAATTGATTTAAAAATATCTAAAATTCTAAGGAAGAAAAAAGATAGGGCTCTTAAAGCTTTTTTGGAGAATAAACTAAGCTATAATAATTACATACTCAGGAATATGGATATTAAAAGCCTAAGAAGCCTTAAAAGGCGAAATGAGATAAATGAAGAAAATAAAAAGTATAAGGAGATAATTGATGAGCTATCAAATTGAAAAAATTGTAGAATTTATGGATAGTTGGGCAAAAAAAGAATTTATGATGAGTTGGGATAATAGTGGAAGGCAAATTTTTTTCAATGGAGATGTTTCAAAAATTCTTTTAACTTTAGACATAGACGACCTAAGCCTTCAAATGGCAATAGATAATGATTGTACAATGATTATTAGCCACCACCCCTTATTTTTCGCAGGAGAAAAAAATATAATTGAAGGTACCTATAGGGGGGATTTAATTTTAAAATTAATTCAAAATAAAATTAGTGTTTATAGTGCCCACACAACTTTAGATGTAGCGGAAGATGGGGTCAATTATGCTTTGGCTGAATTTTTGAAGCTTGAAAATATAAACACTCTTGCTATAGACGATAATTTACCCATAGGTCTTGTGGGATATTTTAAAGAAGAAAAAACTATTGATGAAATTTATAAGGAATTCCAAGAGAAGTTAAAGATTAATAATATAAGATGCTATGGCAAGGGGAATAAGGTAAAGAAAGTTTCTCTTTGCGGCGGAAGTGCGGCAAATTATATGAAAGAGGCTATAGAAAACGGCTCAGAACTTTTTATAAGTGCCGATATAAAGTATCATGAAGGACAGGAAGCCTATGAAAATAATTTATTAGTAATGGATTTGGGACATTTTCACAGTGAAAAATTAATTCTTGGACGAATAAAGCAAAAATTAAAAGAAAAATTTAAAAATTTAGAAATTATCATTAAGGAAGATTCTTCCTATGAAATGGTACAGAATTATTTATTCACCTTGTAAAAAGTTTTAAGTTTTGTTAAAATAAAATTAAGTAAGTTGGTCAACTGCACCAAGTGTGAGGAAAGTCTGCGCTCCACAGAGCAAGGATGCTTGTTAACGGCAAGTGGGGGCGACCCTAAGGCCAGTGCAACAGAAATATACCGCCATTTATGGTAAGGGTGGAAAGGCGAGGTAAGAGCTCACCGGATTATTAGTGATAATAATGCCATGTAAACCCCATCCGGAGCAAGACCGATTAGGACTAACAGATGTTGCTCGCATCTGCCGGTAGGTAGGTCGCTAGAAACTATTGGTGACAATAGTTCAAGATAGATAGTTGACTAAACAGAACGCAGCTTATAGACTTGCTTGCAACAAAAAGTTATAAATATGTTAAAAAATTCTTAACATTTTTGTAACTTTTTGTTGCTTTTTTGTAACTTTTTTGCTATACTAATAGAGAATTAATTTTAACGTATGGGAGTTGTTGATTTTGTTATCTATAAAGGGTAAATTGCCATTGGGTCTAATTGCTCTATGTGCAGTATCTTTAGTAAGTTTAAAAGATACAGGAGTCTTCATAAATGAACACGTTCAAAGAACCTTTAGTGGAAATGAAATATCTTTTTCTATAGGTGAAGAAGTTAATGTTATTGAAAAAACTAAAGATTCTTATATTGTAAAAAAAGGCAAAGCAAAACTTACTATTCCACAAGAAAAAATATTATTAAAAGAAGTTAATGTGCCTACATATAAAATTGTTAAAAATGCCCCTATAAAAAAAGACGGTAAGGTAGTAAGAAATTTATTTATAGGCGAATATGCAGTAGAAGTAAAAAACAACAAAGATACAGTAACTATAAAGTGTAATGATGGAACTATTGGACAAGTACCAAGAGATTCATTAGAAATGATTGCTGACAAGAGAGAAAATGTGACTGAAGTTAAAGTTAAGTCAAATGCAATCGCACAAAGCGGTAAAAATAAATTGACTCTTAAGGTTGGAGATAGTGTTAATGTTGTTGATTATGATAATGGTGATTTTATCATTAAGGACAACAAGGGTAAAAAATATAGCTTAGCAGCTGAAAAACTTTCATTAGAAAGTGGTAAAAAAGCTAATAAAGAACCTAAAAATGATGAACAAACATATTCTGCGGCAATTGAAAATGATTCTAAAGAAATTGAAAAGATAGCTAAGGAAGCTTCAAAAAAGAATAATAAAGATTCAAAAAAAGATAAGGTAATTAACTTTAAGCCGCAAGATTTAGAAAATGCACCGGTAAATGCAGGAAAAATAATTGCATCTGCCTATGATAAACTTGGAATAGAATATGTTTACGGTTCAACCGGTGATGAAGGTTACGATTGTTCCGGTTTAGTTTATGCTATTTATAAAAATGAAATGGGAATAAAACTTCCCAGATCATCATCTGAACAGTCTTGTTATGGAAAGCAAGTTGAAAAAGAAGACCTTAGAGAAGGGGATTTGGTGTTTTTCAACACTGCAGGTTCAGGAGTCAGTCATGTTGGTATTTATATAGGCGGAGGAGAATTTATTCACGCTTCTTCAGGAGCGGGAAAAGTTGTAGTAAGTTCCTTGAACGAAGACTATTATTCAGCTAGATATGTAAATGCAACAAGAGTTTTATAAAATTGATTATTAAGAAGGCTTTAAAAAGAAATTTTTAAGGCCTTTATTTTATTAACTTATTTTTTTGATATAATTAAGATATTAGATAAAAAATATGCTAAAGAAATTTTTATCTATCTTATCCGGATGGATACAAAGGAGGATTTATGAATAATAGAATTAATAAATTAGTTGAAAAATTAAAAGAAAACAGTATTAATAATATTTTAATTACTGATACCTATGCGATATTTTATTTAATTGGAAAATGGTATGAACCAGAGGAAAGACTTGTTCTTTTAAATGTTTCATCAAAAGGAGATGTAATTTTATATGTAAACAAGTTATTTCCTACAGAAGAATTTGGCCCGGTCTTAAAGTGGTATTCGGATACAGATGATCCGTTAAAGTTAATAATTAATGATATAGAAGGAACTGTCGGCATTGATAAAAACCTACCCGCAAAATTTTTACTTCCAATAATAGACATAGTTAGGGCTAAGTTTATTTTAGCATCTGATTTAGTTGATGATTTAAGAGCAGTAAAAGATAAGGAAGAAATTAATAAGATGATTAAGGCTTCTCAAGTTAATGATATGGCAATGAAAATGATGAGTGAAAAATTAAGGGAAGGTCTTGCAGAAAATGAAATGGCAAAATTTTTAAAGTCAGTTTATGAATCATTAGGCTCTGATGAATTTTCTTTTGAACCCATTGTTGCCTATGGAGCCAACGGGGCTAATCCTCACCACAGCACTGATGAATCTTTACCTAAGGAAGGAGATTCTATTGTTGTAGATATGGGCTGTATCTTAGATGATTATTGCTCAGATATGACAAGGACTTTTTTCTATAAATCTGTAAGTGATAGAGATAAGGAAGTTTATTTAACAGTTCTTGCAGCAAATCTTGCAGGAATTGCAGCTGTTAAACCCGGAAGAAAAGTTTCGGAAGTGGATAAGGCTGCAAGAGATGTAATTGAAAAGGCTGGATATGGTAAATATTTTACCCACAGAACGGGTCATTTTATAGGTCTTGAAACTCATGAAAAGGGGGATGTTTCTTATACTAATGACAAGTTAATGGAAGTCGGAAATATATTTTCTGTAGAACCCGGAATTTATTTGCCGGGAGAAGTGGGAGTTAGGATTGAAGACTTAGTATTAGTTACTGAAGACGGATGCAAGGTTTTAAATTCTTACAATAAAGAATTGACTATCATTAAATAGTTTTTTGTATATATAGTATTAAGAGTCTGCCTTTTGGGGTTTGACTCTTATTTTTTTTATAAAGAAATGGTAATGTATGAAAGTAAAGGGCTTTTGGCATATGTAATCTTAAATTTTTGAATTTTTAATTTTTGAAATTATATAATATGAATGAATATGCAAAGAAGTTAAATACAAAAATAGCGGAAAATTTGTTATTGTTTAAATGTGAATAAATGACAAAGGGGCTAATTATTAAGATTATATGTCAAATGTTGAGGACGCTTTCTAATTCGAATTTACCTATTTGACTAAAAATCATTAAATATTAATCCTGTTTGATTCTTTTTAAATAGTTTTGGTGAAAAAAATATGAATATATGGACTAAGTTCAATATCTTAAACCATGTATCATTAATTTTTTTTAACAAGGCATTTGAAAAAGAGCCATAAAAAATGGGTCGGCTTTTATGCCGACCTTTTATATTAAGAGGTATCTAATTATTTGATTTAATAGCTTCTTCTATTGTTTCTTTAAGTTTAGCTAAATTTTTTTCTTTATCAATTCCTCCAAGAAGCGGATTACCAATAATTTCTCCTTTAGAATTTACAACTATTGTTGTTGGAAAACCTGTAATTGTTCCTAAGAAATCCCCGCCTTTTGTATTTGAATTAAAATAAATATTTTGATATTTAGCTTTTTTGGATTCAAGAATTTCCTTGGCCTCTTCTATTTTTTCTTTATTACCATCACTTGCCACAGCATTAACACCAATCACGGCTCCGCCCTTTGCCTTAATTTCTTCATTAAGTTTATCAAGGTCAGTTAGTTCGGCAACACAAGGTGCACAATCGTTGAACCAGAAATTTACTACTGTAAACTTATTTTTTGAAAAAATACTTTGGTCAACATCATTACCATCAAAATCTTTGCCGGTAAATTCGGGGAAGGCATTTTCAGAAGTGTTTTCACTCTTTGAATTGGCACTTGCCATTTTTTTTGCTTGAAGCTCTTCCATTTCTCCATTTAGTTTTTCAACATCTTTATCTAAGACCTTAATTTTTTCAACATCATCTTTTAAGCTTTTAAGTTCATCTTCTGTAAAACTTTCTGAATTTTTTTCAATTAAATCTGTTAAGAATTCAGAGTATTCCATATTTTTATTAGTTGTTGCTTGAGATTTATCAGCTTGAAGCCATAATTTATCCCATAATTCTTTATGGGAATCATAAATTTTATTTTCTTCATCAGAAATTGTTTGAAGTTTTTTAGTAGTTTCTTCAATTTTTTTATCTAAGTTTTCATTCTGTGAAGTCATATTATTTGCACTTGTGTTGTTTGAAGAATTATTTTCTTTTGAGCAAGCTGCCATAGAGATCATCATACAAGCTAATAGAGATATTGTTAATAATTTTTTAATTTTCATTTTTTACTCCTTCATTATTTTTTAAAATTTCATTTTTTTCATATTCTTTTCCATTGCCAAATCCATATCTGTATTTAATAGCTTTAACAGGGCAGGCATTTATGCAAGCTCCGCATCTTATACATTCAGCATGGTTTGGATTCTTACATACATCGACATCCATCTTACAGGCCTTTAGACATTTTTTACAACCTATACAAGTTGAAAAATCAACTTTCATTTGCAATAATGAAATATTATTAAATAAGGCATAAAATGCACCTAAAGGACAAATAAATTTACAAAAAGGTCTATACAAGAATATACTTGTAAGGGCAAAAGCAATTAGCAAAAACAGTTTCCATGTAAACAATTTGCCAAGAGCATTTCTTATACTTACATTTGCAAAAGAAAGAGGTATGGCTCCTTCTAAAACCCCTTGGGGGCACAAGTATTTACAAAAGAAAGGGTTACCCATTTTTAATTCATTAGTTATAATTATTGGCAGTAGAATTACCATAAATAATAAAATAAAATATTTAAGATATTTTAAAACTTTTAGTTTTTTTGTGGAAAATTTTTTACTGGGAATTTTATGTATCAAGTCTTGAAACAAACCGAAAGGACACAAAAATCCACATATAAATCTTCCGAGTAAAACACCAAGTAAGATTAAAAAACCCGTTATATAATAGGCAAAGTTAAACTTTGAAGAACCTACAACTGCTTGAAATGCTCCTATTGGGCATGCACCGGTCGCACCTGGACAGGAATAGCAATTTAGTCCCGGTACGCATACCATTTTGCCACTTCCTTTATATATTTCTCCCTTAAAAAAATTTGGAAGATGTATATTTGTTATAAGTGTTGCAAGCATTTGTATGTGAGTTCTGGTTTTAGCAAAAAAATTTGATATTTTCATTTTAACCTATACCCACACATTCCAGGCAGATTTTTATTGCCTTATCCAATACTGTTTGGACTTCCCCTCTCGAAATCCCGATTCCTACAAATATAATTCCTAAGAGAAGGAATAAAATTTGTAGCTTACTTTTTAATTTCATATAGACTAACATCACCCTTTCAGTAAAGCTTTATTATATGTTACAATTAATTATATAAAATTTTTGTTAAGATTTTAATTAAATTAAAATATTTTAAAAATATAAGGTGATATATATGCGAATACTTATTATTGAAGATGAAAAAGACCTTAATAAGATGGTTAGCAGAAATTTAAAAGAAGCCGGCTATGAAGTTGACAGCTGTTTTGACGGGGAAGAAGCCCAGGAACTTTTAGAGGTTGAGAATTATGATCTTGTTGTATTGGATTTAAACCTTCCTGAAATTGACGGCATGGAAATTTTAGAAAATTTTAGAAAGTATAATCAGGAAACTAAGGTAATAATTTTATCGGCAAGAAGTCAGATTAAAGACAAGGTGGAAGGTTTGGACAATGGAGCAAATGATTATATGTCAAAGCCTTTCCATCTTGATGAATTGGAAGCAAGAATAAGAAGTTTAACAAGAAGAAATTTTATAACAAATTCTCAAGACCTGATCTACAAAAATTTGGTATTTGATAGTAAAAAAAGAATTGCCAGGGTTGGAGAAGAAGTTATTAACTTAACCAGAAAAGAAACGGGTATTCTTGAATATCTCCTATTAAATAGAGGTAGACCAATTAGCCAGGAAGAATTGATTGACCATGTATGGGACTCAAGTGTGGATCCTTTTTCAAATTCTATAAGGGTTCATATGTCAGCTTTAAGGAAAAAATTAAAAAAATATCTTTCTTATGATCCTATAAAAAACCGGGTAGGTTTAGGTTATGAATTGGAGGATGATTAAGTGAAAAAACTATCTTTACAATGGAGAATAACTATGATGACATCTATTCTAATAGCCCTTTCATGTATCTCTATAAATTTATTTTTATATAAAAACGGTTCTTTTTATATGGATTCTATAGGCGGATTTGTAAATAATTTTTCAAAAACTAAGGAAGATGAACTTTATATATCAATACCCCAAGATAAAATTAAGGAATTTTCTGTAAAATTGAATGATGAAGTTGACCAAAGAAAGCTGCTATTTTCTATAAATGGGTGGCTAATTACTATAGCAATTACAGGAATTTCAGGTTTAATTGCATATTTTGTCTGCGGTAGAAGCTTAAAACCTTTAAAGGATTTTTCTGAAAAAATTGAAAAAATTGAAATGGGAAATTTAACAAAATCTCTTGTAAGCGAAAAAGAAGTTTTAGAATTTAGAAATATAAGCCGATCTTTTAACAAGATGCTTAATAGACTGGAAGATTCATTTAAAGAGCAAGGTCAGTTCACAGCAAATGCAGCTCATGAATTAAGAACCCCACTAGCCCTTATGCAGGCACAACTTGACCTGTATAAAAAAGATAGGGAAAAAGGTTTGGTACAGTTTGATCAAACAATAGATACTTTTCAGACTCAGCTAACAAGACTAAACAAAATGACAAGAATTCTTCTTGATATGAGTGAACTTTCTTCAGTTAAGAGGGACGACATAATTTCAATTTATCCGTTAATAGAAGAAGTTATGGAAGACTTAAATCCCTTGGCAGAAGAAAAAAATATAAATTTAAGAATTGAAGGAGAAGATGCTGTAATTTTAGCTAGCGATATTTTAATTTACAGGGTGTTTTTTAATCTGATAGAAAATGCTATTAAATATAATCATAGGGGTGGCTATATTAATGTTAAAATAGATAAGAATAAGGATAGGGTACTTATAGATGTTTCTGATAATGGAGAAGAAATCCCCATAGAATATAGACAACAAATTTTCAACCCCTTTTTCAGAATTGATAAATCATCAAAAAATTCAGGTTCAGGCTTGGGTCTTGCTTTGGTATGGAAAATAATAAATCTTCACGAAGGAAATATTCAAGTTAAAGAAAGTAGTAAAGAAAGAACAACAATCAGAGTAGAATTAAATTTATATAAGGGGAAATTATAAAAAAGTTTCATGCATTCAACTTGACAAAGAATTATCTCAAGGGTAAAATTAATAAGAAAATCTTAAGCTTTTTAATTAGGAGGAATTATGGATAAGGAGTTTCTAAAAAAAGATAGTAAATTCTTAAGTGCATCTAAGAAAGTTATACTCGGTCTTCAACATTTGATAGCAATGTTCGGGGCAACTGTTTTAGTTCCGATTCTTACCGGTTTTGATGTTTCAACGGCAATATTTGCAGCAGGAGCAGGTACTCTTATTTTTCATTTTTGTACAAAAAATAAGGTACCTGTTTTTTTAGGCTCATCTTTTGCCTTTATACCGGTAATACAGCTTGTAGGAGAGTCGGAAGGTCTACAATATGCCCAAGGAGGAATCATTTGTGCAGGTCTTATATATGTACTTATATCTTTTATAATAAATAAAATTGGGGTTTCAAAAATAATTAAATTTTTTCCGGCTCAAATTGTCGGACCTATGGTAATAGTAATTGGTATGAATTTACTTCCAACTGCTCTAAATATGGCAAGGACAAATATTTTGGTAGCTGTAGTTACTTTTTTTACTTGCCTTCTACTTTCAAATTTTGCCAAAGGATTTTTTAAACAACTTGCGATAATAATTTCTGTTATTGTAGGTTACACATTGTCTTTATTTATAAATATAGTAGATACATCAATTATATCCCAGGCCAGCTTTGTAGAAATTCCTAAGTTTCAACTTCCGGCATTCTCTTTATCATCAATCGTAATAATTTGTCCTGTAGTTATGGCGGTATTTATGGAACATTTGGGAGATATTACAACAAATTCTCAAGTTGTAGGTAAAAACTTTATAGAAGATCCCGGCTTAAACAGAACACTTTTAGGTGACGGTTTGGCAACAATGTTTGCCGGTCTAATAGGAGGTCCTGCAAATACAACCTATGGTGAAAACACCGGAGTTCTTGCTTTAACTAAAAATTATGACCCATCCATATTAAGGTTAGCAGCTTGCTTTGCCATTATTTTATCCTTTGTAGGTAAGATTGGAGGATTTTTATCTTCCATACCTCAAGCAGTAATGGGCGGAATTTCAGTGGTATTATTTTCAATGATAGCCTTGGTAGGTTTTAAGACCCTAAAAAATTCCCATACCCAAATGAATTTGAAGAACATTATAATTATTGCCAGTGTCTTGATTATTGGTTTAGGTTCTCATGTCGGTATAAATTTACAAGTTAAAATTACCAATGAAGTAGCTTTGAGCGGTTTGTCATTGGCAGCTCTTGTGGGGATAATATTAAATGCATGTCTTGTTAAATATGAAGACTATGTAAATAACAAATAACTTGACATTAATAAAAAATTGTATTATACTTTATATAAATTTAAGAAGAAGTCCGCTTCTCACCTTACGCTTAGGGTTTAAGGTTATTTGTAAATTAGTAATTTATTTGCGGGCATTATTTTGTCCGCATATTTTTATGGAGGTGCTTAGAAATTAAAGAACTTCAAATCAATGAAGAGATCAGAGAAAAAGAAGTACGATTAGTTGACGAAAAAGGTAACCAGGTTGGTGTTGTAAATATTGATCGTGCTTTAGACATGGCTGAGTTAAGTAAACTTGATCTTGTCAATGTTGCTCCGAATGCTAAACCACCGGTTTGTAGAATTATGGACTATGGTAAGTTTAGGTATGAGCTGATAAAGAAAGAAAAAGAAGCCAAAAAGAAACAAAGAGTCATTAATATTAAGGAGTTAAGACTTACTCCCAATATTGAATCTCATGATTTAAATACAAAAGCCAATAGAGCGATTGACTTCTTAAAATCAGGTGATAGAGTTAAAGTAACTGTCAGATTTAGAGGTAGAGAAATGGGTCATACTGATATCGGAAGGGAAGTTCTTGATAAATTCATGGAATTAGTTTCTGAGTATGGAGTTGTGGACAAAAAGCCAAAATTGGAAGGCAGAAATATGATAATGTTTTTGTCTGGCAAGGAACAATAAAGGAGGATTTTATGGGAAAGATGAAAACTCACAGAGCTTCTGCTAAAAGGTTTAAAAGAACAGGTAGCGGAAAGATTAAGAGATATTTTGCTTATAAAGGACATTTAACAGGCAAGAAGACAGCAAAAAGGTTAAGAAAACTTAGAAAGTCTTCTTTAGTTAGCAAGGGTGATCAAAAGAGAATTGATCACATGATTCCATAGGGGAGGTTTGAAGATGGCTAGAGTTAAAAGAGCAGTTAATGCAAAAAAAAGACATAAAAGTATATTAAAGCAAGCTAAGGGATATTTTGGTGCAAAATCCAAATTATTCAGACCTGCCAACCAAGCTGTTATGAAATCTCTTAACTATTCATATATTGGCAGAAAACAAAGAAAGAGAGATTTCAGAAAACTTTGGATTACAAGAATTAATGCAGCTACAAGACTTTACGGTTTGAGCTATTCAAAATTTATAGCTGGTCTTAAAAAAGCCGGAATTGATATTAATAGAAAAATGTTGTCTGAAATGGCTATTAACGACCCCGAAGGTTTTAAAGAATTAGTTAATATTGTAAAAGAAAAGTAAGATTTATTATAAGCGGAAATTTATCCGCTTTTTTTTATTAAATTTTAACATTTTTTTAAGATATCTATCAAATAAATTGGGTAAAATAAAAAAGAGGTGATAAGATGATTAATATTGAAAAAGTTGACTATGTTATTAATGCAACAGGAGCAAGTTATGAATTAGTTAGAGAAGCTCTATTAAATGCAGATGGAGATGTTGACAGAGCTATTGGATATATCGAAGCAAAAAAAGATAAGGCTAATGATTTAAAGAGTGACGAAAAGATTGAAGTAGAAGCTGAGGTCATTGAAGAAAATGAAGCTAAAAAAGAATTTTTTGGCGGTGTAACAGAAACAATTGATGACATTGTTGCAGGCATTAAAGAAATCTGGAGACAAGGTAATGCATCAAGACTTATAGTAGAAAGAGGAAATGAAACAGTTTTATCTTTGTCCTTAACCGTTTCTACAATAGGGGTAATTATTGCACCGCTTGCTTCACTATTGGGTCTTACTGTTGCTTATATTACTGATTATAATTTTAAAATCATAATGGCAGATGGAAAAATAATTGATGTTAGAGAATATTTAAGTAATAAAAATAAAAAATAGTTAAGAGGGAGTTAATCCCTCTTTCATTACATAAGGTGTAAAATGTTAATCACTTCAAAAGACAATAAATATTATAAATTTTTTAAAAAGTTGTTATTGAAAAAAAATAGAAATAGCGAAAATTTATTTTTACTGGAGGGGCCTGTGGTAATTTCTGAGGCCTTAAATTTTTATGAGCCGAAGTATGTAGCGGTTAGAGAAGATTTGGTAGAAACTTATAAATATATTTTAAGAGATAGGGATTATCTGATTTTTTCCAAAGAACTTTTTAAAGGGATTTGTGACAGCGAAAATCCTCAGGGCATCTGTGCCTATTATCCAATGGTTCATAAGAAGTTTGACTTACATAATGGAAAATTTTTATATTTAGATAAGCTAAGAGATGCAGGAAATATGGGAACAATCATAAGAACTGCCGATGCTTTTTCCTTAGACGGTGTAATAATTTCTGAAGATTCCTGCGACCTATATAATCCTAAGACAATCAGAGCAACAATGGCATCAATTTTCAGGGTTCCTATATTTTATTTAAAAGAGGATGATCTTATTAAACTTGATTTTAAAATTATAGCATCAACCTTGGAAGACTCTATTTCTATAAAGGAGTTAGATTTTTCATCTGATATGATTTTAGTTATTGGAAATGAAACTCACGGAGTAAGCAAAAAAATATTGGACAGAGCCGACTTAAAGGTCAAGATTCCAATAAATATTAATGTGGATTCACTAAATGCAGGGGTGGCAGCAGGCATTTTTTCCTATATGATGACAAATGAAAACTAGAAAAAATCTTTTTATACTTATTATATTAAACTTATTACTAATATTATTTTTTTCACATGTTTTTAATAAAAAGATAAATGAAAAAAAAGTGGAAAATTTAGGGCACTTTAATATTAAGTTAGATGCTGAAGTTAAAAAAACCTCAAGCATTAATTCAACATCAGGAGAAACTTATAATATTTATAAGATAGCAAATGAAGATAAGAATAATTTATTGAAAGAATTAGCTGCCAATAAAAATGTTATTAATAAATCTTATGAAGATATTAAAAATGATGAGCTTTTGGAAATATTAAAAATGTTTTTGGATAAAGAGAACCTGAATATAAAAAATAAAGCTAATAATATTTACTATATTTTTTATAGTAATGATAATAGACTTGCTTTTGACCTTCTTCTTATTTATGAAAATAAATTTATTTATTTTATTTCCACTTTATAAATTTTTAATGAGGTAAAAAATGAAATATATTGTTGTTGATAAAAATATGCCCGAAGATTTTATAAAAAAACTCAAAAGATTTCCTTATAAAATTGTAAAAACTAAGGAGAATTTCAATTTGCCCCAAGGAATTTCGGCTCATCCGGATATACTTGTTCACTCGTTTCCTAATGGAGATATTGTTGTAGATAGAGATAATTTTTCTTATTATGAAAATATCTTTAAGGGCAGAAAAGTTTTCAAAACAGAAAATTCCTTAGCCTATGATTATAAAAGCCATGTGTCTTTAAATGGATTTTTTTACAAGGGTTATTTTATTGGAAATTTAAAATATATAGACTCTGCTGTTTTAAAATATTATAAAGATAATTATAAACTTATAGATATTAAACAAGGCTACAGCAAGTGCAATACTCTAATAACGGATAAATTTTTAGCTACAAGTGATTTGGGTATTTACAAAGCCTTAAAAGATAAATTTAATATTATAAAAATTAAGCACAAGGGAATTAATTTAAGGGGATATGAATACGGATTTATAGGAGGAACCTGCGGCTTTATTGACAATACATTAATTTTGTGCGGATCTTTAAAAAAACATAGGTCGGGGGAAACAATAAGAGAAAAGTGCAGGGAAAATGAGATAGAAATTTTAGAACTTGCTGATGAAAAACTTGAAGATTTTGGTTCTATCTTATTAATATAAAGGAATAAAATATATTATTAAATATTAATTGTATATGAGAAATTATTAATAAATTTAAATTTTGATATTAATCTAATAATAGAAATTAAAAGCGGATATTCAAAAATACTTGGTGAATATATTGCGATTATTTATGAGTATAAATTATTATATTCATAGATATTATCGGAGTTTCAGGATTAAAAAGTTAGTGTAACTTATGGAAAAATATAATAAAGTCTTAGGCTAAGCTTATTTTCTTATCACTTGAAAATATTATATTTTTATGTTAAAATTTTTGAAACGATGAAAAGATAAGTAAAATATGAAAAGTTTTTAGAGAGAGCCGGTTGGTGAAAGGCTTAGCAGATCATATTTGAAAACTAACTTGGAGTTCTGTAGAAAACTACAGCGTCAGATGCGTTAAATCTTTTAAGTTTAATTAAGGTGGAACCACGGTCTATCGTCCTTTGGATGATAGATTTTTTTATTATAAAGAGGAGGAAAATATGTTTATTACATTACCCGATGGGGAAAAGAAAGAATTTGAAAAAGGAATAAGTGTAGGGGAAGTTACAAGGTCAATTTCAGAAGGGCTTTATAGGGACAGTCTGGGAGCTAAGGTTAATGACAAAGTTTTAGGCAATGGTGATAAGATTTTTGAGGATTCTTCATTTAAAGTTTTAAAATCTGACGATTTGGACGGTCAAAAAATTTTATGGCATTCAGCAAGTCATTTAATGGCTTATGCTATACAAAGTTTGTATCCTGACACTAAATTTGCAATAGGACCTGCAATTGATACAGGATTTTATTATGATATGGATTTGGATCATAGATTTGTTGAAGAAGATTTTGCTGCCATTGAAAATAAAATGCTTGAGCTTGCAAGAGAAGATTTAAAAATAGTTAGAGTTGAAGTTGCAAGAGATGCTGCAATTAAATATTTTAAAGACAAGGGTCAAGATTATAAGGTTGAGCTAATAGAAGACTTACCCCAAGATGCAGTTATTTCCATGTATCAAATGGGAGATTTTACCGACCTTTGTAAGGGACCACATTTAGAGTCAACCAAAAAAATCAAAGCTGTTAAGTTACTCTCCATAGCAGGAGCATATTGGAGGGGAGATTCAAATAATAAAATGCTTCAAAGAATCTATGGCATAGCATTTGAAAAGAAAAAGAAATTAGATGAATATATTGAAAGACGTGAAGAAGCTGAAAAAAGAGATCACAGAAAACTCGGTCGTGAACTTGATATATTCTCTATGCATGAAGAGGGTCCGGGATTTCCGTTTTTCCATCCAAACGGCATGATTATTAGAAATAATTTGCTATCCTGGTGGAAAGGTATTTTACAAGAAAGAGGATATGGAGAAATTTTAACTCCTGTAATTTTAAATGAAGATTTGTGGCACAGATCAGGTCATTGGGACCACTACAAGGAAAATATGTATTTCACAGAAATTGATGAAGAAGGCTATGCTGTAAAACCGATGAACTGTCCGGGTTCAACCTTAATTTATTCAACAACACCTCATTCATACAGGGACCTTCCCCTAAGATATGCAGAATTCGGTTTAGTTCACAGACATGAATTGTCAGGAGCTTTGCATGGATTGTTTAGGGTTAGGTCATTTACCCAAGATGATGCTCATATATATTGCCTGCCATCTCAAATAAAATCTGAAGTTTTTAATATAATTGATCTTGCAGATCTTTTATACCAAACCTTCGGTTTTAAATATACTGTAGAACTTTCAACAAGACCTGAAAATTATATGGGAGATTTGGAATCTTGGAATCAAGCTGAAGCAGCCTTAAAAGAAGCTTTGGAAGAAAGAAATATGCCCTATATAATAAATGAAGGTGACGGAGCTTTTTACGGTCCGAAGATTGACTATCATTTGGAAGATGCCATTGGAAGAACTTGGCAATGCGGCACAATCCAACTGGACTTCCAACTCCCGCAAAACTTTGACTTAACATATATTGCTGAAGACGGTTCAAAGAAAAGACCGGTTATGCTTCACAGAGCCTTATTCGGATCAGTTGAAAGATTTATGGGTATTTTAATTGAACACTTTGCGGGTAAATTCCCCTTGTGGTTAAGTCCTGTTCAAGTAGAAATTATTCCTGTATCTGAAAAATTTAAGCCTTATGCTGGAGAGGTTTTTGATCAACTTAAAAAAGCTGGCATAAGAGTTAAGATTGATGAAAGAGCTGAAAAAGTCGGTTACAAGATAAGAGAAGCTCAACTTAAAAAGATTAACTATATGCTTGTAATTGGAGAAAAGGAAACAGCAAGCCACAAACTTTCAGTAAGAAAGAGAAACGGAGAAGAAGTTAAAGATGTTGAACTTTCTAAATTTATAGAAGATCTTAAAGAAGAAATTAAAACAAAAGCTATTGTGCTTTAATATGAATTTTAAGCTGGACTTTTCTAAAAAATTCAGCTTTTTTAAAAGAGGCCAAACATGAAAAATAAAATATTTATATTTATAGGAATTCTAATTATAATCTTCTCCATGTTATTTATTAAGACAGATTTTTTTAAGAACAAATCTATTCCTGAAGCTTATAATATTGATAAAAAAGTCTATTTGGAAAAGAAGGATAGTAAATATTTTTACAAGGACCTTGTCTTAAATAAAGATCAGTCAATTCTTTTGACGGCAGAGGGAGAAAAATTTTCCTTTGGCAAGGACAAAGAAATAATTTTAAAAATTTATGGTTATCCTTTAATAAAAAGAGAATCTTATGAAAATAAAAGAGAAAAAGATTTATTAATAAACTTTTCAAAAAAAGAAAATTTTTACGAGGAGAAAAAACCGGAGGGAGAATTTTATATTGATTCACAAACAATAAAGTCTGCCCCGCAAGGAGAATTCTTTATAGTCCTTACAAATCTTCATGAAAATTATTATTTAGAAAATCTTTGCCTTGAAATTGTAAATAAGGGAGAATATCCGAATGCATCCAAAATTTCATTTAAAGATGGAAAAACTTTTGAATTTATAGACCTTGATGTTTTTAAATATGATGGTAATTTAAAGTCTTATCCTATAGAAATTGAAGGTAAAGATTTACAAAAAATCTCAGAAGCTTTAGAAGGTGGAGAGCTTTTGGGAGAAGATCAAATATATGCCCTAGCTCCTGAAGATGGATCTTATGATTTAATTTTTTATGGGGAAAAAGGCAATTCATATCTTCATGTTTTTGACCCAAAACCTAATTCGGACGGTTTTTACTATTATGAATTTATAAACGAGGAAGACGGAAGGGATTATTCTTTAAAGCTCAAAAAAAATCTATTTAATATAATTAAAGATTTGGTTTTTGAAAAATATAAAATTATTAATAATTTAGACTTGCAAAAATAAAAATGATACTGTATAATAACAAAATATTAAAAAAGTTTTACATCTGATGAAAAATATTTAAAAAAGTTGTTGACAAATTATTTTTTGTAGTGTAGAATACATTTATATTGATAAACTTGATAAAGAGAAGAGTAGTTAAGTCTTTGGGATTAAAGAGAGCTTCGTTTTGGTGAAAGAAGATAAACAAAACTTAATGAACATGGCCTCTTTGAAGGAAGGTTCGATAATTAGAGCCTGACGGGAACTCCCGTTATAGAGTCAGGGTATGATTGTACCTAGTGAGTTTATATGCGTGAGCATATATTAAATAAAGGTGGTAACACGAGCTTTCGTCCTTTTAGGATGGAAGCTCTTTTTTTATTCATGGAGGAAAAAAATGATAGAGGTAAAAAATTTAGTAAAAGCCTTCCGGGTAGATGGAAAAGAATTTAAAGCCCTTGATGACGTGTCCTTCAAGGTTGATAAGGGAGAAATTTTTGGGGTGATTGGCCTTTCGGGTGCCGGCAAGTCCACCCTTGTAAGATGTATAAATAGGCTTGAAGAAGCTGACAGCGGAGAAGTTATAATTGACGGTGTTAATATTTCAAAACTCAGTCCGGAAGACCTAAGGCGTGAAAGAAAAGATATAGGCATGATTTTTCAAGCTTTCAATTTATTTATGCAAAAGACTGTTTATGATAATATTGCCTATCCTTTAGAAATTGCTAAAGAAAAAAAAGATCATATAGAAAAAAGGGTTGAGGAACTTTTGAAATTTATTGACCTTGAAGAAAAAAGAAATGCCTATCCGGCAGAACTTTCCGGGGGACAAAAGCAAAGAGTTGCAATAGCAAGGGCAATAGCTACAAATCCCAAGATTTTACTTTCAGATGAAGGAACTTCCGCTCTTGACCCTGCAAACACACAGGCAGTTTTAAATCTTTTGAAAAAAATTGTTAAAAAATACAACACAACAATTATTATGATAACCCATCAAATGGAAGTGGCAAAAGATATTTGTGATAATATTGCAGTAATGGAAAATGGAAGAATAATTGAAGAAAATACAACCAAAGAACTTTTTAGAAATCCGCAGACGAAGGTTACAAGATCTTTTATTAAAAATCTTAAAGATGAAGTTGAAGAAGAAGTTATTAACGGAGAAGATTTTAAAGGAGATGTCTATAGACTTTCTTATGCTAATAATAATTATGACAAACCAATACTTTCACAGTGTATGAAAAAGTTTGATGTTTATGTAAATATTCTTTCAGGAAATATTAATAAGTTAAATGCAACAAGTGTAGGATATTTAACTGTAGAAATTCAAGGTTCAGAAGCTGAAAGAAAAAAGGCCCTTGATTTTCTTATAGAAAACCAAGTAAGTGTGGAGGTGTTATAGGTGGAAAGATTAATTTCAATTATTGGCCCGGCAATACCGCAAACCTTAATAATGGTTTTTGCATCAACATTAATTTCAATAATACTAGGTTTGCCTCTGGGAATTATATTAACTATAAGTCAAAAAGACGGCTTATACCAAAATACAAAATTATATTCGATACTTGATAAGATAATAAATGTTTTAAGGTCTTTTCCCTTTATAATTTTAGTAATTGTAGTTTTTCCATTATCAAGAATTATTGTTGGCAAGGCTTATGGAACAGCGGCAATGATTATACCCCTTTCAATTTCTGCGGCACCTTTTGTTGCAAGACTCATGGAAGGTTATTTTAATCAAATTGATAAAGGAATAATAGAAGCGGCAAAGTCAATGGGTTCAACTAATATGGAAATCATAAGAAGAGTATTAATTCCTGAAGCAATGCCCATGATTGTAAATGGAATAACAATGACTTTAATAAATGTAGTCGGTTATTCGGCAATGGCAGGAGCTATTGGCGGAGGCGGACTTGGAGACATAGCAATAAGATATGGCTATCAAATGAGAGAAGAAGAAATTTTATGGGCAACAGTTATACTAATAATAATAATTGTTCAAATAGTTCAAGTTTTAGGAAATAAACTTGAAAAGAAAATTGATAAAAGATTTTAATTTTTAATTAAAATAAATAAAAAAATTTTAGGAGGAAAAAATGAAAAAATTTAAAATTTTAGGACTGGCAGCATTATCACTAACACTTGTATTAACAGCTTGTGGTAAAAAGGAAGAAAACAAGACGAAAGAAGCAAATCAAACAAATGTATCTGAAGAAAAACCGGCAAATGCAACGACAAGCAATATTGTTCAAATTGCAGATGACAATAAAATCGTCATCGGAGTAAGCCCCACTCCTCATGGAGAAATAATTGATGCTTTACAAGATAAGTTTAAAGAAGCGGGCTTGGATGTAAAAACTGTTGTATTTGACGACTATGTTCAACCAAACTTACAATTATCTGCAGGAGATATTAACGCAAATTATTTCCAACACAAACCCTATTTTGATGAATTTACAGCAGACAGAAAAATTGATAATTTATCAGTTTTAGGCTTTGTTCATCTTGAACCGATAGGTCTTTATTCAGAAAAATATAAGTCAGTTGATGAAATTGAAGACGGATCTGATATAATTATTCCAAATGACCCAACAAATGGAGCAAGAGCTTTAATTTTATTAGAGAATGCAGGTCTGATAAAATTATCAGATAATACAAATTTGAAGACAACGGAAAAAGATATTACAGATAATCCCCATAACTTTAAATTTACCGCTGTAGATGCAGCAAGTGTATCTCAAGTTTATAAGGATGCAGGAGCAGGAGTTATTAATTCTAATTTTGCTCTAACAGCCGGATTAAACCCGACAAAAGATTCAATTTTTCTTGAATCTAAAGATTCACCCTATGCAAATCTTATAGCAATTAGAACTGAAGATTTAAACAAGGAAAAATTCCATAAATTTATAGAAATCTTACAATCAGAAGATGCTAAGAAATTTATAGAAGAAAAATATCAAGGAGCAATTATTCCGGCTTCAGAAAAGTAATAAAGTAAAAAAATAGCCACTAGAAATAGTGGTTATTTTTATATAAAGTATGGCTAATTAATATATAATTTGTATAAAGTTGGGACTGTCCTTTAGGACTGTCCCTAATAATACAAACTTGCTAA
>CABTZF010000019.1 GCA_902489255.1 uncultured Peptoniphilus sp.
TAACGAGCCTCCCCAATATTTGACATAGAGCCATAAAAAAATCCGCAATGTTGAAAAATACCAACATTACGGATTTTTATTATACTTATCTTAATTTAAAAATTGGACTAACTTTTTTGTAGACAACCATCATTATTGCTGATGTAATAAAACCCTTAAAAAGATTAAAGGGAAGAATTGCATAGACCATAAATGACCATAAATCATGTATTTTAGGAGTTACTGCAGCTCCCATTCCTATAATTGCATCCATTGGTATAAATTTTGAATATAGGGGAAAAACTACATAATAATTAGAAAGCATAGAAAGTCCTGTCATTGCAAGAACTCCAAAGGTAAGTCCAAAAATTGCCATTTTATAAGTTTTATTTCTCCTGTATATTCCGGCAGAAACTACCGCAAAAATTGAACCTATTATAAAATTGGAAAGTTCTCCTACTCCACCAGTTGTAGTTCCTCTAATAACTATATGCAAAATATTTTTTAAACCGCAAATTAAAACTCCATAAATTGGACCCATGGTAAAAGCTCCAAGTAATGTTGGCAGTTCTGAAATATCCATCTTTATAAATTCCGGTGCTAAAAAAAGTATAGGAACTTCAATAAGCATTAATAAAAAACCGATAACTGATAGCATGGCTACTCTTGAAATTGCACGTGCTGACAAACGAGTACCTGTATTAACTCTATTCATAAATACCTCCTTGTTTTAGGGCTTAAAAAAAACCCCTTCTTCGGGGCGTAAAAACAATTACACATCTTCTTTCATCCAGACTGTACTGTCGGTATTGGAATTTCACCAATTCATACCTAAATAGGCTCGTGGACTATACCACCGGTTAGGACTTTCACCATACCCTGAAGATTTAATACATTTTTATTATACCATTAAATAAAATTTTTTCAAGACCCATTTTCATTTGCCGGCAATTTTTGCTTTGCAGAATCATAAACAACTACCGGCATACCTATAAAAGTATTTTCAAATATTTTGGGCATAAGGTTTGATGGAATATTAATACAACCGTGACTGCCTCTGGTAAGATAAATATCTCCTCCAAAATCTTTTCTCCAAGAAGCATCATGAAGCCCTACTCCTTGCCAATTAATTGGCAGCCAATAATTAACAAAAGATTTGTAATCTTCTCCGGTTAAAAATCTGTCTCTTTCTCTTGACCAAATCTTGTGAGTTCCTGTAGGCGTTCCGTTTCCAAGATTAGTATTACCCGTTACAACCTTTGTTTCTAAAATTAAATTTCCATCTCTATACAACCAGGCATTTTGTCTTGCTATATCTATTTCTATATAAGAATTTCCCAAATCATCAACTTTTCTACTTTGTGCTACAGTTTTATAAGCAGGCGTAAGAACCTTGTCTTTTCTTTCTTCAAGAGCCTTTAATAATTCATCTGAAGTCTTTGAAATTTCTGTTGACCAACCATAGATTCCACCGCTAATTCTTACCGGACCTATCCCTGTTGCATTAAAATCTCTAGTTACTTTAAAAGTATCATATTTTGCCGCTAAATTTTTAACATAGGCCTTTACTTTTTCCGGGTCGGGACGCAACTTGTAATCATCAGTTTTCATGAAAAGTTTTATTAAATCCTGCCCTTTTAATTCTTCATTTCTATCTTCAAAGTTATAGCTGAGAGTAATATTATTTAATGTCTTGTATTCATCTAACAAAGATTCCAAAGATGGATCGTCTGCCCTTACTTTCGGCAGCTTATAAATATTTTCCTCTTCCAGACTTAAATCCTTATTATTTTCTTTTAAATGTTTCAATATTGAAGCTTTCAAGGCGTTAATTCTTATATTATTTCCTAAAACTTCATCTTCAATTGAAAATTTATCATTTATAAATACAATTCTTGCATCTTTTGGAGGTATATTTTGATTCTTTACTACATTAAGATTATTTACTGCCCTGTCAAATTTTTCCAAATCATAAGTTGCATTATTTTTAAGATCATATTTTTTTGTATAGAGAGCTTGTAAAAACCAATATAAGCCATATTGCTTAACCTCTTGATTCGGAAGAAGTATATCTTTGTAGTCAAATTCACCTACATCCAAAGATTCTTTTCCTTCTCTTGATATAATATTTAATTTATAATCATTAAAGATATCATTATAGTTTTTATAAAGGTCTGATTTTCTTGTAAAAGAAAGATTTCTACCATTAATAAAAGTCTTAGGCAAAAAATAATTGCTGAAAAAATAAGCACCCGTAAAATAAATTCCTAAGACTAACAAACCTATCAATATCAGTACAATTTTAAAAGCTTTTTTCATATGACCACCTATCTTTTAATTATAGACTAAAGGGCTTAATTGTAAATGACAAAACAGAAATTGTAATCTTTTTGTATATATTGTTACAAAACAATTAAAATTATTTAATTCAATGCTTATTTAATTTTTTGTAAAAGTATTGACAATTTTTTATATAATAGCTATAATATTAAAGGTGTTAAAACTTCATGCGGGAATGGCGGAATTGGCAGACGCGCTAGACTTAGGATCTAGTTCCATCGGAGTGGGGGTTCAAGTCCTCTTTCCCGCACCAGACAATTTTGTATTTTTATGAATTGTTACAAATGGCTAAAAATACAAATATAAAGCATATATCTTATATTTAGATATATGCTTTTTTTACATATTTTTACACGTTTTTATTGTTGTGTTACCAACTCGTTACCAACTTTTATAATTCTTTTTTTATTTTTATTTATTAATTTCTTGCTTCCAACGATTTAACTCAAGTACAGATGCTTCTATCATATCGTCTAGTTCTTTTTCACTTAATTTTATACCTTGTTCGTTTAACCTCATTAAAACATATTGCTTTTTTAGTTGTCCCTGACCGCTTGCACTATAGATCTGTTCTGCTGCTTTTACCGCAATCTCAACTGCTTCCATAACACTTGTTACTTTCTCCTTGCCATACTTTTGCTTAAGTAATGGTACAAGCACCCCTGTTACTAAAACTGACACGATACTAAGGACTACATAAAAAATATTATTAGCCACAACTATCATTCTCCTCTCTAAATTTTCTAAATTCTTTTCTTATTTTCTCTTTCTTGATCCTTGCAAGCTGCCAAAGTTCCACAGTAGTAAAAGAGAACCAAGCACCTATTATAGTACTTGGTTCCATGCCGGTTTTCCAAAAGGATATTAGTATAGCAACTGTGAAAATCACATTGCAAGTGATTATAAAACTAACCCAAAACTTACTGTACTGTCCTTCTCTTTTCCTTACATGCTTATTTGTACTTTGTTGTCCTGCCATGACACATCAGCTCCAATAGATTCAAAGATTCTTCTTACCGGCACATCTTTCCCATTTATATGAGCATAAGTTACACCATCAACAATATATCCCTTTTTAAACTCTTTGCCATTGATTAAGATAGGGATATTTTCAATAGCCCTCTTTGGAATTAAGTCAACATAAGCACCGGATACATAAGCCTTTTTGCCATTGTAATTGATTTCAAACCAACCATCAGCCTTACCGGTGATATTTATTTCCTGACCTAGCCTTAATTGTCCTAGTCTTATGCTATTAGTGTGATTAGATTGTCTAACATTAAGTAACTTAGCCTTAACCTTACCCTTTGCATTAAATGGAGTTACCTCAACTTTTTTATCTGCAAGCTCTAAAGCTACAACTCTAAAAGCTCTTTGCCACTTAATTCTTGATATAGGATAAGTTCCTACACCTGCATAAATAGCTTCAAATACCTTGTCATTGCCAAGGTAAATTCCAACATGACCAAAGTATTTCCCGTTTTTGTCGTTCCTATACCATACGATGTCGCCACGCTCTAAGGACTTAAAAGGAATCTCCCTAAATCTTCTATCCCCTTCAACACCCATTCTGTGAGTCGTTACTGCAACGCCTTTTCTGGTATTCCAACCTAATTTATTTAAGGCTTTTTCTATAAGACTGGAACAATCAGAATAACCTTCCTTGCCTTGTTTTTCAGTCATTCTCCACCTTTGGGAGTATTTATTGCCATCATAAAACATGGCAGCTCCAATAAATCTTTCTACCTTGTTTTTGTCAAGCATCTTACCATCCCCTAACTATTTTTGCTAATAAACCAGTGACAATTGCGGTAATTATAATTGTTGCAATTGTGTCCTTATACTTGTCATAAGCCTTTTTAGGCTTGTCCGTAAGTTCAATTAAAGTTTCATTCATAGTTTTCAACTGCTCCTTTATAAAGTCCAGGTCTTTTTGAAAAAGCTTAATGCTCGTATCTTGTAAAGAATTGTCAGTGGCGATTTTCTCAATTTTAACTTCATGGTCCTTAAGTGTAGCTTCATGCCTTTCTGCAATCTTTTCTACAAGAGCTAATCGTTTTTCATGATCATTACATTTTTCATCTTCCATGCTGTCACCTCTCTTATAAAAAAAATTAAAGGGAGGTTTTAGCCTCCCCCTAAATTATTCTCCTTCAACTTTCACAGGCATACCATCTGCATCAAGACCAAGAGCCTTTAAATCTTCAAGTACAGCCTCTCTCCAAATCTTTGGTACTTGCCTAACCTTTTTATTTTCAGGATTGCAAGTTCTTCTTTGTCTTGATACCAATCCAACATATAAATCTAGCATACTTACACCTCCTCTCTTATATAAAATTGTGTATAAAAAAAGACTTGCTAAAACAAATCTCATCCATACCCTATTTAATTTCCTTACCATTTTCGTCATATCCTTGTGCCTTAAGTTCTGCTATAACTGCTTCTCTTAAATTCGCAGGAACTAACTTAACTTTCTTGTTATTAACATCACAAGTCCTCTTTCCTCTAATAACTAATCCAACATATAAATCAATCATGCTTGACCTCCTAAAATAGTTTCATAAATTGTAGCCAATACCTCATCAGTTTTTTCCCTGTTTGCAATACTGTCCTCATACATTGTTGCAATAGCCTCTGCCAAGGCATCATTATCGCTTTGTATCTCACCAAGTGATTTTATAGTTTCCTTTACATCGGCATTTGCAGCAGCTTTTAATTTTGCTAAAACTTCAAGATCTGCCTCATTGTAGATTTTTACACCCATTATTCGTAGCCTCCTTTAATACCTCTTAACACCGAACTCACTCCGCTTTGTCCATTTTCCACAATTACCTTAATTCCTATAGACCATTTACTTCCTGATTTAGAAGTATTAGTAAAAGCATGGGCCCTTGCAGCCTTACTTTCGGCACTAATATCTTCCCAAGTTGGATTGGTGTCCATGTAATTGTTGCAGGCATAGACTTTCATAATGGCATCACTGGCAAAAATTCCGTGAGGCACTGCAATAATTTTCTTTGGCTGCACTGTAAATTCGTTTATTTTAACTTCTACCTCAAGCCCATTAGATATTCTTTCAAAACTATAAACCCTATACTGTTTTTTATCCACAGAGTAGTCGTCCCAGGCTTCAATTTTTATCTCATGTTTTCCGTACCTAAGTTGTATAAACTCCTTGTGTGGGATCCTGTAGCTGTAAGTTTTACTGTCTACAACCTCTAAATTTTCATATACCTTTCTGCCATCAAGGTAAACCCTGCAATAGATTTTATCCTTTTCAACATCAGTAAAGCTAAAACTTTGTGTAAATTCTGCTTTCTTTTGTCCTAAATGGGCATCTGCACCACTTATAATTGGCGGACGGTTGATCTTTGTAAAAGTATATCGCCTGTATGCGACACCACCCTTGCCATCATCAGCCTTTATAGTCACTATGTGGGTAGACCCAATCTCCATGGCTAAAAGCTGATCATCAGTAATGGTAAAGGAAAGGTCCTTATTTTGTGCAGAGGATAAATTCCCAATTTCTAAATCATCTAGCGTAATGGTAACAGCAACATCATCATTGTTTTTATCACTTACCCTATAATTTTCAGTAAAGGCTGTACTTTTACCACCTAAATCCTCATCACTTCCGGATATTGTCGGTGCCGTATTTGATTTTGTGAAAGTATAGGTTCTTGTGGCACTTGCACCCTTGCTGTCTGAGGCTGTTATGCGTATGTTATGCTTACCAAGGGTAAAATCTCCCATCTTTATTTGATAGTTGTATTTAGTATTTAGGTTTACTCTTTGACCGCTGATCTTTTTGACATTATCTACAAAAATATCCACTGTGCAAGTGTCATTATCTGCATCGGATACAATATACTCAATGCTAAAATCATCAGTCTTGCTTCCAAGGTCTAAATTATTACCTGATATTGTAGGTGCTCGGTTATCAGTCCCCACATATACATACCAATATCCGTTTTGCTTGCCATTATCAGGATAAGCATACCTATTTGGGGACAGGACTCTCTCAAGATAATCTCCTTTTCTGCAGGGGGCACTTGTATTTAGACTTACAGGATAGCCATAGTAACCTGTATACCTATAATGGCCGCTATTATTATCTTGATAGGAATAATATTCAAGGTTTGTATAGATTTTAAGTCCTATAAAGTAATTTGATGGATTAATCGGGAAGTCACTACCATAACTTGTTTCTCCAATAGGATCGCCTTCTCCGACTAAATAATTGCCTCCTTCTGCTATTTTTAGTGACCTGTACTGGTTATAGTATACTATCCTACGCTTATTACGATCATTCGTATCTGAAACGTCTCTATAAATTTCCCTGATATCTGTTTTTTCTGTGCCTATTATGATATTCGGCTTTATTTTATATTTAGACCAAATATAATTAGTTGCCATTAGCTCCATACCTCCCCTCTAGACTTATCCCAATAGCCCCTTATAACTTTCACATTGTTGAGGTCAAAGAAAGTAACCCCATAGGCATTGGCAATAAGACCATTTAAAGTAGTAAGTTCAAGCCCATCTGTCTTTAAGGCTTGTTGTAGTAGTAGATTATCAACATACTTTCGCCATTCATAAAGAATTGCTACTGCAACATCCACATTGCCCAAATTCATTTCAGATAGATCTGTACCCTCTTCAATAATTTCCCCCTCATTAAATTGTAGGTGGACGAGCTTATTCCCTGTCTGTGGATTTTCCCCGAGTTCTACAAACTCAAAAGTCCAAGGTAACTCAACGATCCTATCAGAAAATTCTGTCATCCTATAAGTATTGTACTTTTGGAAATTTTTAAGCACATCTTCTACTTCATAGTAGGGATTTTCCGCCAAATTAATACCCGTATATCCCTTAGTATCTGCCATATAGCACCTCGTTTTCTACTCTGATTTCTACAATAGCTAAAAACTTGTACCTGCTACTCTTAACAACTTGCATTTCTTGCACTTGGAGCAGGTCTCCGTCGCTATCGTATAACTCAACCCTTTTTATTTCCCCATCATCACTAGATAGGGCAATAAAAACCTTAATAACATTCTTATCTATAATTTTCTTTTTAATTACACCCTCATAGACCTTACCATTCATGTAGGCCTTAGCTGATTTAATATCCTCATAAAGTCTCTTGGCTCGTTTTTCCAACTGCTCTTGTGGTATCATCTCTTGCCTCCTCTCATATGCCCTGTAGTAGGCTCATTCGTAATCCAAGTTCTTTGCTCTCTAACATTAGATTTATTAGGTAATTTAATTCCAGTCTTAACTCTAGTACCGGTGTACTGATGCTTAAATATAGTTCCGCATTGGTGGAAATACCCAACAGGATAAAAAGGACAAGTATACACATTCGTCTTGTCCCTTATCACCAAAGTATCAACAATTTTTATTCTAAGCTCTATGTCAAGATTAGCAGGTAAAATATCCTTTCTTAACATCTCATAGAATTCATCCAAATTAAGACTTTTATTGACTAAAATCTCAATCATGATTCCGTACTCATTGTAAAATAAGGTCATGTCATAATTTCCTTTACCAAAGATAACATCAAGCATTGCCCTTAAGCTTCTATCGGTATACCTAATCTGTTTGTTCCATAATAGGAATACTTTTTTTCTTCTTTCTTCTAGGCTTTTATTATCTCCATCAATACCCAAAATCTTTTCATACCTGCTCAGTCCTTCGCTAGTTGCAGTGAGTATAAACCTATCATAAAAAGTCTTTAAAAGCCTATAAGATACAATATCAAACTCAGTATCTTCACTATCACATCTTACCTTCCAATCAACGGACTTAGCTTCAGTTTCATAATCGTTATACTTTGCAAGATTGATATTTCTTTTTAAACTTATATTTTTACCGGTAAAATCTATTCCTTGTATATCAAAAACATAAGACTCTTCCAAAAATTTATTGTCCATTGACATCACCTAACACAGGTATGCTTTCTCCACCAACTTCATAATTTCTTTCAAGTCCATTAATTTTAGAAGAATTAATGTCAAGCACACCCTCTATATCTAGTAGTCTCGTCTCTATTCTTCTAAGCCTTAAGATTGACTTTTCATAGTTTTGCCATTCTCGTCTTAGATCTTTGAGATATAACTCTAGTGTAGCCTTGACTTCATCAACAACCTTATCCCAGTTAAATCCATCTTTATATAGGAGCTCAAAGCTAAAATTGATTTTATCTTCCTTAACTCCCCTTACTGTCACAGTATGACCAATAGGAGCAATTCCTATTCCTTTTCCATGATTAGTTACAGGATCTATAATTGTTTGGACTTTGTCTATTAACTCTTGCTTTGGCACCATGTAATTTGCATCAGAAAAAACAATTAAAACAGTGCCTCCACCTTGCCATATTGGATAGACCTTAACACCACCAACACCATCAATGGCATGGACTTTATCTAAGTAGTCATCAATATTGCCACCATAGGCATTTGACATAATGTTTCTGTAGTATCTATTTCTAAATTCTTCAGTGTCTTCTTCCTCTTCTCCAGGCTTTATAACCCCTACAATAAAGGCACTTTTCAAGTCCTTTATATGGTCAACAGGTATAAGCTTTCCATAAGGCACATTGCCTATTGCTCCATACTTATTACATACAAGCTCGTAGTAGTATTTTTCATCCTTCTTTTCAATAAATTTTTTCACTGTAAAGTTTAAGTCGTCAAAATTAAATACCTTTTCAATTTCAACTTCAACATTAAACTCACCCTTTACAATAGCTTGGCTTGCAGGATATGGAGACATGCCCCTGTCATAAGCAAGCCTTATGAGACCCTCTCTATCAGCAGTATCTCCAAAGACATTTTTTAAGATATAGTCAAGCTCCATATACATGATTTCAAGTTCTACTGCTGCAGGAGCAAGAGCATCATAGATGATAGAGCCTTCTCTTTTATCAAATTTTTCAGGGATCCTAGAGAGCATTCTTTCTAAAATAAAAGAAGCAGTGTACTCACCAAAAACTGGCTCATACTTTTTCTGCTTCCATTCTCCTATAAATCCATATCCCTTTACTTTTACATCACTCATTATCAGTCACCCCCTATTCCCTTGTCATAGTCAAACTTCCAAGTGTTATAGATTTCTATGTCACCATAAACAGAATCCACAGTAAATGAGATGCTTAGTTCATCTCTTGGAGACTTTTCCCTATGGTATAAAAAATCATAGACCTTTAAAACTCTGTCATCTCTTATTAGGCACTCTTCAATCCTTCTTATAACTTCTATATAAGCAAAGTGCTTAGGCTGTCCGAAGAGGTCTTTTAGAGGCATACCATAGTTAGGATAAATAATGTGTTCTCCATATTCTGTGTTAAGTTGCTTATAAATCATCTGCTTTAAAGCTTCCTTGTCATCTATATGTCCGTAAATTCTCATAGAGTTGACATGCATCCTGTGGGTAAAGGTAGGTGCTATCTCAACATTTACTCCATCCATAAGCATATCGTTAAAATTATCTTGTTGCGGTATCAATCTTTCACCTTCCTTATGCCCCAATCATGCCTACAGTCAATTATTTCTCCATGTGTAACTACTACATCATGACCACAAGAGCAAGTACCATGTAAAGTTGCCTTTTCAAGGTAGCCTTCCCAGTGATAAGGTCTTCCATTGGACCCTTGAGGATAACTTGCCTCATAGAGATAATAAAAAACTTGCATCTCATGATTCCCAGAAAATACAAATAAGTGACCAATTTCTTCTTCAGTAAATTTCCTGTACTTAGGTACTACTAAAAAGTTCTCATACATTTCTATCCCGTCATCTCTTACAAACTTAAGAGGAGATATACTCTCTAACTTTGCGTGAAAAACTGTAGCAAAGCTTTGGGTACCTAAGTATTCTGAAACAATATTAGTTAAAACATTCTTAAGCCTTTCAGGATTGTATTCTTTTCTAGCTTTTTGTTCTTTGCCTTGAGCCATTAACTGTCACCTCTAATCCTATAAAATCTATTAAACCTGTTGCCAAGAGTTGAGTACCCTAGAGGAGTGCCAACTTTGTGAGCACCAAGAGTTTTGCCTCCCCCAACATACATTTCCATGTGTCCTTTCTTCCAACAAACATCTCCTGGCTGTAATTGATTTCTATTGATTTCCATGAAATGCTTATCTGATGCAATAGTCCTAGTTGTAAGATTATATCCCTTTGTAGGTAATAAACCCACACTTTGATAAGCCCTCATTACTGCAGAAGAGCAGTCAAACTTACCTGGACTCATTCTTTGAGCCTGACTATATGGAGCACCAATATTGGCTTGTAGGAATTTAATGGCACCAGAGGCACCTTTTCCACCGCCCATACCTGCACCTGCTCCTACACCTTCACTATTTTTATTGCCCATAGATGGTGGACTAATTCCAGGACTAATGTCCTTGTTGTAAACTTCCATATCCATAAAATGATGCTCCTCTTGGAATTTATGAGTTACAGAAGTCACCATCATATAGCCTTTAATATCAATATCACCAATTGCAGGCATATCTACCGGTACCAGGCTTCCTGCCCTTACATCAGTTCTACCAACAATGTTTTTTAACTTTAACCTTCTGTGTTTTTTGTTTAAAAGTTTTAAGAGTTCCTTTGCCTTGCCCTCAATATCTTCTTCATTGTTTGTTTGGTCGAAGTACTGTAATATCCCCCACTTGGCAATATTACCACCATCTTCAGCAGATGCACTCTTGACCTCTCTTTTATCATCATCTAAAAGTTTAAGGTAAACCCTGTTATAAACACCTTCGGAAATTGAAGTGGCATAGTCAAAATCAAGTGTGCAGTCATAGTCAATTACATCTTTGCACTTCATGTTTTGTATGTCTTTAAGGCAAATCTTGCCACCCTTATCAAAAAGTACATAGATCTTATTAGTATTTGCAGTAGTGATATCACTTGCAAATTTAAGCATCTGGTAATACTCCTGATTGATTTCTGCCCTTGCAGGGATTTTAAAGCCAGTATCTTCTATTTCGCCCACTGCTAAGTGTCTATCTGCGCAGATATTTTTTAAAAGTTCAGAATAGGACCAGTTTTTATACTGGAGTGTTGACTTGTTTTTTAAATATCTTATTTGGTCGTAGCAGGTAGTCTTTATAATTTGCTCTCCAGTCCTTGATTTCTCAAAAACATAGCCATAAAAAAAGAGTTCATCATCAACATAAAAGGCAACTGTATTGCCTTCTTGATAGTTCAAACTCTCGTCTTTTACAATGTTACAAATTAATTTTCCGGGACTGCCCTCTCTAGACCAAGTTACAGTGAGCTCACCCTCTACACTTGGGAATTGTAAATTTCCTGCTTGTTTGTTTTCAATAACCAACTTATATTTAGCCATTTGCATCACCTGAAAAGATACTTCATAGTTGCATCTTTAACGCCCTTAAGCATAGTTGCAGAAGCACTCATCAAAGGTTTTTGTGCAATTTTACCAATTACTGACATGGCAGATAGGCCCTTGTCAATGGCATCAGAAGTAACTGTTATCCCTTTGTGCTCATCAGCCTTGGTGTTAACTACCTTGGTCTTAAGAGGTATATACTGTTTAAGCTTTATGCTTACAACTAAGTCAGGACCATTTTTCACATCTTCCTTGATTACATATTCTTCAAGAGTAACCTTTTTGTTGATTGAGTTGTTTAATCCTGATTCATAGGGAGTCCTAATAATAATAAATTGGAAAGACTTTTTATTTTTCTTTAAGTCTTCCAACTTGTTTAAGACTGTTATTGGTGGTACAAAGCTTTTAACCGCAGGATAATTCTCACTTGGCAAAGTACAGTCAAAGTCAAATTCTGTTAACTTAGGCTTCTTTAAGAGGTTTAATTCCTCACCATTTAAAAGAGTGACAATCTTATTTTTATTGCCAATCTTTGTATCTATGGATCCAGGAGTAATAGGCAAAAGAAGTCCGTCAATATAAAAATCATATCCCTTACTCATAAGCTATCACTCCTCCCATAGTTGCATTGACTGCCTCAGATAAGTTATCAGTCAAGTTATCCATCCATCCATCTAGGTCCGCAGTTTCGTGCACATCACCGAAGTTATTATTAGCAATGACTTCTATCTTATCAAAGCTAAAGTTTTGAATTGCTCTCATTTCTGCCAGGTCTTTAAGATAAGATATATCATCATTTTTAACTTCAATGCCATCCTTAAGCTTTTCGGTATTTTTCTTTGTTCCCTTGGCAGCATCTTTTCCTGCCTTAACATCTTTTGCAATATCAGGCATATCTGCGTAAGCAGGAATGTCAAATTTTTGATTAAAGCTTGCTTTTTCTGCACTAGCCTTTTTCTTTTCAGCTTGTAACTTTGCAATTTCTTTTTCTCTTACAAACTTTTCCTTATCATATTGTATTTGCAGATTCCTTATTTTTTCATCTTCAAAAGCTTTATTGGACTTAACTTTTAAAACTTGATCTTCAATAACTTTATCCCTTTGCCTTTTATTTTCTGCAGCTTGAGCCTTGGCTCCTGCACTTATAGAAATCTTGTCTATAGTATCAATACTTACTCCAGGTATTAAATTTACAAGTTTAATTAATCCGTTAATACCAACTCTTATACCATCCAAAAAGTTTTCTACTATCATTAACCCTTGAACTTTCATATCGTCAAGAGTATTTAAGACACCCAGCTTAACTTTATCAAGCCCAATTTTAAACATAGCCCAATGTACTATTAAATTTTCAATATTTTTCTTGCTTTCTATAACAAAATTTGCCCAATAATTTTTAAGTGCATTAATTACGATTAAGTGTGCTATCTGAACTCCTCCAACAGAATTTGCCCACCTTAAATATAGGGCAATAACAACTCCAATTGCAGCTCCTATCCAAAATAGAGGACTTGTTAAAAATGCAGCATTAAGTTTTAATGTAGCTAAATTTAATGCTATTGTTGATAATTCAAGTCCGCCAAAAGCACCTACTAAGCCCCAAATTACAGGCTCAACAAGGCCCCAATGGTCAGCTAAAAAGTTACCAAAGTCAACCGCTTTTTCTGTGACACTCACTATTACATTTGCAAGCACCCCAATTGCATTTGATGCCCTGTCAACAAATATTTTGAATTTATCAGAATTTGCAAAGTCATTTAACCTATTAAGAGCCGGCTCTATGTTTTTTATAAATTTATTTTTCATAGAAGTGGCAATCTGACCAAAAGTCATAGGCATCTTCGCAAATTGTGCATTGATGTCATCAGTAGCACCTAAGAGTGCATTTTTAATGACATCAGCCGACAATTGCCCTTCTTCTGCCAACTTCCTTATTCTTCCAATAGGTTCACCCATGTATTCTGATACAATTTGAAGAAGCTGAGGAGTATTTGCCATTACTGCATTTAAATCTTGACCTCTTAAAACACCTGAAGCCATAGCTTGAGTTAAGTTATACATTACAGATTCCATACCCTGTGCAGAGGTTCCAGAAATTGTAAATAACTTATTCAGATTTTCAGCAAAGGCTATTGTCTCTTTGTTGCTACTAAAGGCATCCTTTGCCTGTGCACCTAGCTTAGAGACAATGTCTAAAGTTGTTTTATATTCCCCTCTTGCTCTTTGTGCACTCTCATATACCATGTTCTGCAATTCTACAGTTGTTTGTTGACCATCATTTATAGCATCAAGCCTTGCCTTTATTTGTGTCATCTCATCTGATAGCCCTACAAAAGCCTTTATGCTCCTAAAAGATGCATAGGTTATCAAAGCTTTCTTTAACATTCCTGTCAATTTACTTGCTGCGTCTGAGCCACCTTCAAGTTTTTTATTAAACTTTTCCTGTTCTGCTGCTAATGCTTGTATAGATGCCTGAGTTTGTCTTAACTTGTCTTTGGCAGCATTTAGTGTAGTGGGATCAAAGGCCTTTTTATTTGCCCCCTCTACATCATAAGCGGCACTTACCATCATATTCATGCTATCAACAATATTGTTTAAAACTCCGGTCATCTGATTTTTTAAAATTATTGTGCTTTGTAAAACTCCCATATACACCTCCTAATTTGGCTTAGTATCTTTTGCATACTGCTCAAGCATAGCCACATACATTGCTTGCGTAGGCTCGTCAAACTTGATAAATTCTTCTGGCCTAATTTGAAACTTGCTACATACAAAAACATAATAAGCAAGGGAGGTTTCTAAGTCCTCCCTGATTAGTTTTTTACTTCAGTTTTTAAGTCCTCAAATGTCTTATTAAGACCGTTGATTTCCAAGCATTTTTCAAGTAGCTTGTTAAATTCTGCAGAATTAAGCATCTTGTTTAAAAGTTGTCCAGGGTCCATAACCCCATAAGAATCTTGCAATTCCTTATCCCTTAAATTTGGATAGACAACAGTTTCTGCAACAACATTTTTAAAATATGTGCTTGTCTTAAAGTCGCTGTGTTTTCCGTTCATGACAGTAGCCCTGTCAGAAGCTAGTAGGGCATTGTCTGGAGACATTGCCCTTAACTTCCAAGCTACAGCACCCTTATCATCTTTAAATCTATCAGATACTACAAATTCTACTTCTTCAAAAGGATTCGCAACATTATCCTTTAAAAATGCAGTTAAACTCATTGATTCATTCCCTCCAATACTAGGAATTCTTCAGCCATTTCGACATCTTCGAATGTACCGCTTAGGTCCTCATCAAGATATTCTTTAGTTACATCAAGCTTTGCCATAACACTTCCATCAATGTTGCAGTCTCTAAAAATCATTGTGTGTCTTCCTGCATTAGAGTTTGCATCATCATTAGTAATTTGAATGTCAAAGTAGATGTCTTTGTGGTCTTTGATATAAACCATCATTAATTTTCTTAACACATCAGTGTTGTAGTATAACTTTGCCTTCCACTTGCCTTTGGCATAGTTACTTCTATTCCCTGCCATTCTTGTACCTAATCTAGGTATTTCAACTTTGCCCTTTTCTAGGGTAAATTCACAGTCTATAAGTTGGAATAGTAAATATCTACTCCCTTCAATAGTCACATAAGCAGCACCTTCAGCACCATGGATTGGCTCTCTAGCGTGCATTATAGGTTGATTTAAGTCTGCCATATTCTCACTCCTTTTTTCATTAAAAAAGACAAGCTTTTCAGATTGTCTAAATTGTTTATATGTTTAATTTGCATTGCAAGTTGTAATATGTCTAACGAACCCAGATGACCATGTATAATTTTTGCATTGCCATTACTGGTAGCAAGTAGTCTTTAACAACAACTGCATCCTTTGCATAACCCTTTTCTACTGTAGTGTCCTTTGGATCGTAGTCCTCAATGGCACCAAGTTCTGTTAGTGTGTTTGCGTGTCTAACAAGCTCGTTCCAGAAAGCAATTCTGCCATCTTCGTTGTTTTGTACCTTACCTAGGTATCTCTTATTGAAGATGATTGAAATGTCCTTTGCTCTTTGGTCTAGTACCCTCATTACTTGGTTCTTTGAGAAGTCCTCATTCTTGTAAAGAGTAAATTCTGTAAATGAGTTAATGTCTTCAAGTACCCTAACTTCCTCATTCTTTTCATAGAAGAAGAAATATCCCTTGATGATAGCTTCCTTAGCATCTCTAGTTTTAAACTTAGTAAAGATTTTATAATCTCCATCATAAAGCTTATTAGTTATAGATCTATTTACATCAACACCTGCTTCTTGACCAGTAACCCAGTAAACAAGAGCTGCTTCATTCTCATCATCAGTAACCTTATTCTTGATGTTAATTGTTCCTTCATAGTTTGCCTTAGTTGGCTTCATGTTATATACAACAGTTTGGAACTTAACCCCTTCATCATCTCTCATACGCTTAGTAAATTGATTGTATAGGTCTTTTATAACATCATCAGTTCCTGCATAACCTATGCAGTTAAAGTCGTATTTTTCAATGATTTCTAGGAAGTTAGAATGTGATTCTCCTGTAACTGAGCCATTAGCACCGCCTGCAAGCTTAACTCCTGCAGATAAAGTTAGGGCATCACCACTTGCCTTAAAGTCAACAAATTTATTGTCTTCAAGTTCTGTAGCTTTCTTTACAACTTGCTCATCAACTCTTGTTCCGTCAACTCTTGTAGTAACTACAAAAGCACCTTCTGTGTCAATATCATTTTCACAGGAAATCATAATTTCATTCCCAACAATACCTTCGTATTTAGCAATAATCTTTAAAGTTTCTCCTAAGCTTCCTTCTGCCTTCTTGCCGCCATTGTCATTTAACCTATATAGATATAAAACTTTAGCACCCTTCATGATTTCTCTTAAAGGCTTAATCTTATCATTAGTGTAAGAGTAGCCTACAGTTTCAAGGGATTCAGTTTGTAGGTCTGCAGGTTCAAGCGTTATTACCCCACCGCTAAGACCCCAGTCAAGAGGCATGCCAATTGCTGCATATCCTCTATCAGAAAATAGGTTACTTGCCCTTGGCACACTTACATAGTTAATGTAAGAGCCTGGTAAAATTTTATTCTGTACTAAAAAAGTACCTCCACCTAGTGCACCATATGCCATAAATTAATCCTCCTTATTAGTGAACTTCTCTTTTATTGAAGTCGTCTACAATTTTTTCAACTTCATCAAGAGTGTATTCCTTATCGTCTTCAAGTAGAACTGCAAGTACGTCTCTATTCCATCTAAGTTTATCAGCACTTAAAATTACTGATTTTGTGTACTTTGCCACTTGTGTTTCTTTAACTTCTTGTGTTTCTTTAACTTCTTTATCTTTCATCAATGGTCATCTCCTTGGTTCTCATTAAATCTTCAGCTTCTTCTTTGTATCTTTCCTTTTCTATTTCGTATCTATCCTTGTAGCCCTTTGGCTTCCACATCTTACCCTTGTTTTTATCTACATACCTTTCATCCCTTGGATTCATGGCAGGATAAATCTTAAGTGGCTTCCTTTGCCTTGGTGGAGTCTTCCACATGCCAGGATTGATTTTTGTAGTGTCCTTGATATATGGTTCTTCCGTTGTATAGTGTACAATCTTATTCGTTGCCATCATTGGATCGGGCAAAATTGGAAACTTGCCTATATAGTCATAGCTAACGTCAAGTTGTAAGTTATCATTTTCTGTCCTTACACTCATTCCATAGCCATAGATTCCACTGTCCTTTTCTCTATCAATGCTTATGTTTCGCATTCCCAAGAGCAGTCTCTCCTTTATGGACTGAAAGACAAAGGCATCTTCACACTGGCTTAAGTAGACCACATTTATAAGGTTTTTAAACTGGTATCTCTCGCTCATTAACTTAAGCATGTCAGTATTTACCATGGTTATAAAAAAACAAGGTTCGATTAAGCCTTGGTCGGCATTATTTACATAGATATTAGTGTCGGGAAAGAGTTCAGCAAGCCTATCAACAATTCCTTGTAATAAGTTAATCATAATTTGCTAAAAGCCTCCTCTAAGTGTCTATCTACTATCTCATCCATAACCTTTTCAACTTCTCTTTCAGATATAGTCAGCATAAATTTACCTGGCACCCAGTTTTTGTGATTCCTAGTCCTGTGGCCAAATTCAACATAATCAGCATACTCAGTGTTGTTGCAAACACTAACCTCAAAGATATCTCCATCTTTTTTGACATCTGTTATTCTCCAAGCATTTCTTAAATTTCCACCTTCTCTACTGCTCGTAGATTTCATCTTTATAGAGCCATCTTTGTTCTTTTTAGCGTCTCCTACCTTTATTCCCTTTTTCTTGTTGCTTCTCTTATAAGTATCAACAACAAGCTTTCCATAAACTCCTTTAGGAGTAAGCTTTTTTACTGCTCTCCATTCTCTGTTTACAATCTCTTGCAATGCCTCAATAATTATGTCATCTGTCTGTTCTTTAAATTTATTGAGTTCATCTCTAAAATCCTCGAGATCACTTACATCAAAAGTTACACTCACTATAACCACCTCAAAAACTCAGTGCAGGAGTACTCATTGTGACTTGCATAAGATTTCTTATTGGCATTAGTAATAGTGTAAGTATAGCCATTTTGCTTGACTATAATTTTTGAGTTTGCCTTAATATCAATTTCAGGACCTGTGAAAAGGGTCATTTGATTTTCCTCTGCCATAACCTTGCCTTCCTTCAAAACTTGGGCAGTAGAAAAAGACAGTCTACAGGGTATATCCTCATAAACTGTCTTCTCTTTAAGACCACTAACCTTTGTACCTGAATCTCTTGACGTCTCTCTTACCACTGCAGTCAAAAGACCAGTGTATAAACTTTCAATTGCTTTTCTATAAGCAGCTACCACTCTATCTTTCTGCATGTAATCGCCTCTTTCTGCCAGGAGCTCTTAAGTGAGTCTATCCAGTTAAGTAGCTTGGCTTCGTTCATATCATTTATGCTCTTGTCACCCTGCAACTCTACTGATGTATCTCCAACTTGCACCCTTCCTGCAATTTCTGCAAAGTCAAAGGACTTAGGAAGTTTGCCATTTTGATACATTTTTTCTAAGTAGCTACCTAGTATCATTTCGTATAGCAGATAGTAAATCCTTTCAGGTATAAACACTATGTTGCAGAAGTTTTTAAGCCTCATGCTCTCGTTTACTGCTATCATTCTTATACTAGGATCTATCTCCTCAAATCCTGCAGCTTTTAAAGCTACCAAAATATCATCTGCATAGATACTTGCAAAGAATTCATCCATAGGCACTAAGTCCTTAAACATAATCCACCTACTTTAACAGTTCAATTAATTCAGCTTTTTTTGTAGCTGTGCTTCTGTCGATTCCCTTTTCATCACATAGTTTTTCAAGTTCATCAACTTTTAAATTTTCAAGGTTTGACACTTTGTCAATCTTAATTCCATTTTCTACTGTCTTTTCTCCACCTACAATTTCAGCTCCAAGTTCTTGAAGTTCTATAATTTTATCTGGATTGTCAGTAGTGTAGTAAAGATTGTCTAATCTAAGTCTCATATTCCACCTCTTAAGCAGTTATACATACAAAAATTTGATTTTCTTTTTGTTTCTTAATCCATAAATCGTGGTATTTTCTAAAGTCAATCTTCCAAGCATCAGCTTTTTGGTTAACATCAGGAGTAAAGACTCTTAATTTGTCAGTCTTATTAATTGCAATTGGCACATTTGTAGGTGTGATAATCCAGTTAATGTCCTTTGCTTCAGCAGCTGCCTTTAATCCACCTGCTTCTTGGCCGTTTGTCTTACCATCTTGTACATCATAAGCAGTCTTAAGTCTTGCAGATGGTGCAATTCTGATTGGAGATTCATCAAGAGATTTAACCTTGAAGCTCATGTTACCTTGTTTAAAATCAGCAACATTAATAGACTTACCAATTTTAGAGGAGTTTTCAATAAGTGCCCTTGTCTTAGTTGACATAGTAAGCACTAGAGGCACATTATCTCCTACTATATCTTGTACTGCTCTTATGTGTTCCCTAATTTTATCTAGTGCGTTATCTGCAGTTAAAGCAATAGCTTCTGTTTGTCCTGCTGCCTTTGCAATAGCAGCAATTTTTGAGTATCTGTAAGCATCAATTTCTGGTATAACTTGTTCAGTTTGGAAAACTTTGATTAAGTTTGCAGATGTTGCCACAAATCCAGTTTCATCAACATCCATTGAATCTAATTGAAAAGTTCTACCTCTATCTTGAGTCATCTTGTAAGTATCGTATTTTAAAGTAACTCCACCTTGTACAAATCCAGCATCTCTATCATAGTTAGCTAGTCCTACAGTTGACATTGTAGGGATTTTTACTTCATCTCCGCCATTGTAAATTACTTGACCTGCATTTGCTTCCATCCAACCTGATGTCAACCCTTGCACTGCATGTTGATCAAGCTGCTTCATCATTAGTTTTGAATATTCTAGTGTGTTAATTGCCATATTTTCATCCTTCCTTAATTATTAAATATATTTGCAATAGCTTCTTCCATTGGACTTACGCTGCCACCATTACTATCAGGTGGAGTGTGTACATTAAATCTTGGATCCTCAGGATTATTATCTTCAGCCTTAAATAAATAAGGTTTAGATTCCTTTAGTGATTCCATTTGCTCTTTAAGTCCAGTTATGCCGTCGTCAGAAAATTTAAGACTATCTCTATCTATTAGCTTCATAAGTACATCTTCATCTACTGTGTCATAGCCTCTTACTGCATCTTTTAAAGCAGTATCATTTTTAAGCTTTTCATAAGCCTTTTCATGCTCTTTAGCAGTAGTCTTCCAAGTCTCTACTGACTGCTTGATTTCCTCAATGTTCATGTCTTTGTATGACTTGATTTCCTTGTTTGCTGTTTCTATCTGCTCTTGTAAGGTCTTGATTTCGTCATCTTTCGCGGTAGCCTTAGCTTTTTCAGCGTTGATGTCTTTGCCATTTTCATCCATGATCTTGTCAATCACTTCTTTTTCTAGTCCTAAGTTTTCTAAAAATTCTCTCTTCATTTCGCCCTCCTAAACTACGATTTTTTACGTCTTTTTCATAGACTTGCCCGACCAAGTTTTACGTCATTTCGGGACAATATAAAAGACGACCTTTTACAGTCGTCTTAAATTCATATTGTTTTTATAGTTTATTGTTCTTAATTATTTTCTTAATTTCTCTATTAATCTTCCAACGTGAATATACTTCATAAATTAAATTTATTAAAAAAGCTATAAATTTAACTGTTATCGGAAAGATAATTAAAAATATAATATAGCCTATTAATGCCTCTCTCATTTTTCCTCCATGTTTTATCCTATAAATTTGCCCCAATTTATGCACTTATAGTCAACTTCAAACTCCCATTTCTCATCAGGATAGATGTTTAATGGTGTGAGAGTGTTTATATAAACCCTCTCATAAATGCCATCATTTCGTTTCAAATCAACTTCTAATGAAAAACTATCTTTCACATTTGCTATGGTGTCTAATGGATCTGTAATTGCTATTGATACCTTATTGGTTACAACCGCCATACCTTTAGATCCAAGTGTATTTATATAATCTTTTTCTTCATAGAGATTAATTTCAATGTTGTTGATAATCTCAAAGTCTCTATTTCCATCCCTAACTATAAATAGCTTTCCAGTGTCAGCTCTTAAACTCTTTATTAAAGTTTTTCTCATAATTCCTCCAATAAAAAAGCACCTCTAACATCATCTGTCAGTGTGCTTTTAAACTTGATTATTTAAACCCTCTATATAGCCTGTATATATTGGATTGTTTTTGCAATAGTATTTCCCATCAGTCATTGTTGGGTAAACATGTGAGTCTTCAACCATTTTTATGGTCATGTCTAAATTAAAATTAGGATTTTTGATGCCTGTTTCAAAATCTTCCTCAAGAAGGTCCTTTAAGCAATCATAAATGTCCTCATCTGAAAAATATCTTTTCTGCAAAGCTATTATATATCTGCTTATTTTTTCTTTAGGAATCCCTTGCTTGATTAATTTATTAATAATATTTATATATTTTTCTTTGCCTTCCATAATTTTTCTATCTCCCTACCAATAGTATCTGCAATCTGTCTAGGCTTATCCCTATTGCAATACTCACTCCAGGCCTCAGCTATTATCTCACCTGGATTTTTGTGCTTTTTAATAAAACTTTTTCATAAATTCATCAAAATCATAACCTCTTGACTCTATATCATTTTTAATCATATCAATTACTTCCCAGTAGCCTTCATGTCTTCCTCTATTAAAGTCGTTGTCTTCCTCACCTTTATTGTCGTTATTTCTATCTATAATCCTTTTAACTATTGATGCAAGTGTTGATTCAGTCCAATTCCATTCTCTCATCTTTTTCCACCTCTCTTTTTAAGTTCCTCTTCTGCATCCTGTATATTCTTTTTAAAATTTGAAATTTCCTTTTCCCAATGTTTAATACGACCATTTTTAACATCTTCTGAGCTATCTTTCCAATCTTCATAATACTTTTGAGGATTATTTATTTTTTCTTTATGCTTTTCGATGTTCTTTTTATCCGAATTTATTCCCTTCTTAAGTTGAGCATCAGTTTGAATTTCTTTATCTTTATTTGAGAATAACTGTAAATCAAATTCTTTTATATTTCTATTATACCCATTATTAGGGATTAAATCCGCTTTAAAGTAGAATTGACCTTGTTCTTGTATGACTTCTTTTATAACAAACTTCTGATTTCTAGCAAGTAAAACCTCTTTTTGTTCCATGTCGGCAATATCAAAGTCTTTTAAATCTATACCGTGCACCCCATTAGGTACATTAAATTCAATTACACAAGGCTTTGAACTTCCTGTAAAATCTTGGAAATCTAAGGCAATTTCTTTATCTTTTGTTGTAGACAGAAAGCCTTTGTCGACTATTTCTTTACCTTTAATGTGTTTAAGATATTTCTCTAATGTTTCTTGAGCTCTTTTTGAGTCATCTCCATAAATAGAAGCACTCTTTAAATCGTCATACTCAAAATCACTTATATCGCCTATTATTGTAGATATATCAACTGAACGGTAAAGGATCTTTTCTTTAACTATATTGTTTTTAGTTACCTGATCTAATCTCTCTAAATAAATTTTATCTTCTTTAGTTAGGGGATATTCAGCTATCTCTCCTCTACCTCTTAGATAATTATTTATCCACATTCCTTCACCGGATACATAATTTTCTATGGCTTCATTTGTTTCTTCTTCGGTATATTTTTGAGAAGCATTCAAATTATCTTTTGTGTTTGATTTTGATTTTTTGTTATTTGTTCTTTCTTTTGATTTATGGTTACTTGTTCTTTTCCTTGAAGAGTTGTCAAAATTTACATATTTATTATACCACTCTTTATAAGTTATGTTACCAACTCTAACACTTTTCCCTGTCTCTGGATCTCTTGCTGCCCTGCCTATTCTTTCATCAAGTCTTCTTTCTAAGTCATCATCATAAGACGGAATTGTAGTAGTCCTGCAGTTTGGATGAAAGGGATTAGCAGTTATTCCTGGCATATAGTCTTTAACATCATATTTTTTTCCATCTTGTTGTCTACAAATATCACTTGTTACTAAATCAAGAGTTGCAAGTATTTCGTACTTCTTTACTCCCATCTTAATATATGAATCTTTAACGGCAAATGAACTAATTGCAGAAGTTTCTGTATAAACAAGTCTTGATGCTGCAGCTTTTGAGACACCAAATTGTTTTTGTAATTCTTTAATACTCTCCTCCGGGCTTGCTCCCCTTGCAATATTCCTTGTTAGAGTATCTTTCAAAGAATTTACAAGCTTATCCCCTCTTCCCCAAATTCTTTCAGAAAATTCTCTCCCATCAGATGTCCAGGGATTGTTTAATACAATTTTTAAATCTTCTTTAGATATTTTCCTAACGCTGTCATAGCCTGTTATTCTTTGGAGTTCGTAAAGTTCCTTATAATATCTTCTTTCATAAGTCCTTCCTAAATGTGCAAATAGACCCTTTTCTTCTCTTGACATAAGCCCTGCCACAGTCTTTTTAAGTTCTACTTCCATTGCCTGTAGCCTTGAAATCCTAACCCTACGAGACACTATGTTCAGTTCTTTTTCTATCTCAGGAGTGATATTTCCCTCAGCCTTTTTCATAAAGTCATCTAAATTCATCTTAAAGAGATCTAATTCCTTATTATTTAATAACTTTTTAGCTTCAAATAAAGAAATACCACCTGCTTCCTCTTGAAGCTTGCTAAGGTGGTTGTAAATCTTCTCTTCAATATTATTTAGTTCTTCTTCGTAAAGCTTTCTTAAATATCTTACATACTTGTCGGCATCTCTATAGGTCTCTTCATTTATCTTCCCTATTCTCTTTTCCCAGTAATTGGTCATGTCCCTCACCGCCTAGATTCTTGTAGTCATCAAAGTAATCAAGAGACTTTTCTTTTTCCTTTTCTATCCTCTTTAATTCTTCAGTTACATCTTCCACAAAAGGATGGGCTGCAACTAAAGTTTCGTCAGAAATAATTCCTATAGAGTTCCTAATCATCTCAATTATTGACTCATCATTTACCATAATACTTCTCTTAAACTTAACTTCTGCATCTGAAAAATCAATTCCAACAATATCAGCAACCCATGAGAATAAGTATTCAAAGGATGCTGTAAACTCCAATTCTAGGTCATTGGCATCTAGTTCCATGTCAGAATACATAGCCTTTATATTTAAAGTATTAGGAGCATTACTAGTCCTGTCATTATCCAAGTATAAGGATCTTGCATTGTGAGCAATTGCTTTTTTAATGAGCTCGATGATAACTTTGTAGTTTTCTGCATTGACAGTAACTTCAAGTGTATCTACACCGCCTTGAGATCCATCAGCGGTCCTGACCTTAATAGCTGAGTACTGTGCTAGTTTTTCTCTAAATTCCGCCAAGTCTTCACCCTCGTAATTCTTTAAAACTAAGATTGAGTTCATAGGATTTTCAAATAGGTTGTCAGCGTAGTTGGATAGTAGCAGGTTAAGTGCATCTTGTAGGCATCTAACTCTCTCTAAAAGAGTGATCTCATTAGGCTGCTTAAAATATACGAAAGGCAGCTTTTTATAGCTATACATAGTGCCGCCTTTTTCGAGATATTGTTCATCTTTTAAATACTTGAGTCTTCCGTCTTTATAATCAAATACTTTGATAAAATTCAAGGTATAAAGATAAACATAAGTTTTAACCTCAAGTTTGCCATTTTCAAACTCTGTCTCTGTTACTACTCTAATCACTGCATCTAGTGACTCATGATTGTCATCTGACCACTCAGGAATTACAGTCATTGGATCCAGTCTCTTATACTTGATATCTTTACCATCTGTGGATAAGTACATCCAACCTATAGAGGTGTTATATGAGTCTATCGCGATTTTGTTCAAAGTTCTCATAAATCTTTTGTCTACAAAATCATCTAAATACTTCACCGCTTCTTTATTCTTTGAGTTGATGTTCGGCTTTCTTGAAAGTACATAGTTTCTCTTTTGATCCAATGCTCTCGAGTACTGATTATCTTTGATTATCGTGTTCGGTAAGCTTTTTGCAATGATGAATTTCCCATCTTTCCCAATAACAGCCCTCTTTTTGTCATCAATCGCTTGTTTGTAGTTGTAATAATCAATGCCAGTTTGCATCTTAGCCTTAGTTTCTTCAAAGCCTGAAAGCTTACTTTCAAGATACTTTACAAGCTCTTCATTGTTTAATAGTTCTAAATTCAATTCACACCTCCTAAAATCCTACAAGTGAGCCTCTCATATCTTCAGAAAGGCTGTATCTTGTCGCATCTATGCAATTATGTATAATAAAACCACCTTCAACTGAAAAGTTGTGGTGGTCTTCTACTTCCATGTTGTAGACATCTTCATGTCCTACAAACTCAATTTTTTTTATTTTTTTCCCTGAATTGTGCTGCACATTTTCGAGAGCAGCATTTTGCTTTGCTATACTTATTAACTTTAAATGATTTTCCACAAATAATGCACTCTCTTTCCTCATCATCTATTCCAGATGCTCGTCTCCATGCTGACTTGCAAGCATTACTACAAAATCTATTAGAACCGTTATTTATAGATGTGTATTTTTTACCACATTGTTCACATACAAATTCTTTTTCTTGAAATAATTTATCTTTTGTATTTTCAAAATGTTCCCTGTGCCATTTTCGACCCTCTTCTGAAGCGTGCCACTTTTTTGTCATTGGTCTAATCTTATCTAACCATCCACTTTTAACATTTTTATTACCCTTTTCTCTTCCATGTAGAGACAGATGCCTTGCTTTATCCATGAGTTCTAAGTTTTCAAGATTGTTATTGCTTTTATCTTGATCTATATGATGTATATCATAGCCTTTAGGTATCTTCCCATTAGCACATTCCCAAACATATCTGTGTAGCCTAATTCGATTAGTTGAATTTAGATAATATCCAGTTTCTTCGTCTCTTGTAAACTTTAACCCTTTGTAAAATATATACTTTTCGTTCATGGTATAACCTCTTTTTATTTTATTATACCATATCGCACCGCATCAATTAAACACATTTATTACTACATCTTTGTCAGTCAAGTCTTTAAGTTTCTTCCAACCATTATTTGTTAAAAATAGATGGTCTTCAGTTGCCTTTATTTTACTCCCATCTTCAAAGCAAACCTCATATACAGGAGCTTTTTCTCTTGTTTTCCTAACATTATAATAATTTAGTAAATGTCTTTGGTTAGTGTCAAAATTATAAGCATAAACCTTTCCTTTTGTTCCAACTAAGTCTTTTATACACACTTGACCATTTTCTGTGTCTACTAATGTGTCTCCTGTAATGCAGTGATTATCTTTATCCTCTAGTTTGTTTTTTGGATTGCCATCTTTATCTACTGCATAGTCTATGTTTTCAAATTCCTTGGCAGTGTTAGGACATCTCTTAGGATCTATAATAATTTCCTCTAAATCATCAAGCCACTTTTCCCCATACTCAACACTTCCAGGTCTCTTATTAGCCCCATATATCTTTAAGCCATACTCCCACATCTCGTCAATTGACTTAGGTTCTGCAGAATCGGCTATTATCTTTGTGTCATTCCACCCATTTTCTTTGATTTTCTGTGCTGCATTCCTGTTGGATAGCTTGACTTGGTATAATTCGTCAAAGATATATATTCTTCTTCTAGTTTTGTCATAATGAAGCCTTACAAAGGCAAAAGGATCATTAGCATAACCCCAGTCAATGCCTTGTCTTATATTGTCAAAGTTTAAAAGTTCCCTCGTTGAAATTTCCCTAAATTCTAGGTTATCAAAGGGCACTACTCCAGACCCTATAGGTTCACCAAGATACTCCCACCTATACTTTAAAGGCTTAGTCTCTTTTATATGTTCTGCCTCTTCCCTGAAGGCCTTTGAAATATAGGGATTGTCTAAGTAACAAGAGTGATGCACAAAGGTATTTTTAGGGAGGAAGTTTGTCTCATACCTCTTGTTAACCCAGGACTGTTTTCTCTTTGGTGGATTGTAGGAGTAATAAAATTTATACTTTAGATCTCCATCAAGTTCTCCACGCAGGATAGAGTTCTCAATCATAGAAACTTCATCTTCTGTCTTAAATTCTGCAAGCTCCTCTATCCATAGCCTTGCTATAGGATATTTTGCCATCTTAATGGACTTAATCTTAGCAGGATCATCTGCACCCCTAAAGATGATTGCATTACCTCTTGGAGTATATGTAATTTTAAGTGGACTGATATTTAACTTGAAGTAATCACTTAAACTTAGTTGGTCTATAGCTTCTTTTATCTGTTCATAGCATGATTCTTGGAGAGTGTTGCCTACCTTTCTCACGCATAGGACAGTTATGGGATATTTGATAATATCCAGGATTGTTTCCTGGGCAATAAATGAGGACTTGCCTGAAGCACGTCCACCCTTTAACACATACTTAAGATAGTCTTCACTCTTTATTTTTTTATGGAGGTTGAGAAAGCTTTTTGTAAAAACTTTGGATAATTTAATCTGTGTCATCAACTATCACTACTTGATTAGACGCTTCAAGTTCAATCTTATCAGTCCACATGCCAAATCTCTTGCCTAATAGTTCTCCTGCCTTAATAGCATCTTTATTCTGTGTAGGGAGTTTTAAAACTTCTGGTTTCTCTTCAATCCCTAAAAAGTTGCCATTATCATCAAAGCTAGGCTTCTTTATCATGACAACTTGATAGTCAATTTCTTCTCGTCTAAATTGCTTAGTAAGTCCTCTTAAAACTTCCCTTTGATCTGCAATAAGTTCTTCATCAAGTTCTTTCATCTTCTCTTCGATGTATTCTTTAACTTCTTCCGTATTAAAAAGACGGCTTGCTGCTGAAGCTGCCGTCTCTCTATTTTTAATGTTCTTATAAAATTTTAAATAACTCTTTGTCCTGTTGCCAGTGATAATAAAATCATCAGCAACTTGCTTTTGTTTAATTGTTAATGCCATTATTACCACCTTTCTTTGCATAATAAAAGAGACCTTACACAAAGGTCTCCTCCATGAATAAATATGAATTTTCTCCGGTAATCATTAACTATATTCTCTCATTTTATATAGTAACACTGAAAAATCGCACAAAACGCACAAAATTATTTGTTTCTAAATAATCGATTCCCCGTTTGAATTTTTCCTTTTTTAAAATAATTTTTATAAATTTCATTATTACAGTATAGCATATGAAAATTAATGTTGAACTTAGGTTTTTTAGATAAATCACTAACTTTTAAAAATCTTCTTTTAAATTCATTTGCACTATTATTTTTACAGTCAAATAATTTGTAAAGATCATTAAGAGTTTTACACTCGTTCAATGACTCTACCAATTCATCTTCAAAATTTTGATTTTGAATATATATATTAATTTTATTAGCGTTTAGAAGCTCCAGATTGGAATTTATTCTATCTACATTTGTTTTATTTAGAATGTCAGCATCCAAAACAATTGATACACTATTATACATTAAACCTATTATATTTGTATTGAAATCATTTTGAGCTAAATTATGAACTACTATTTTGGCTGGATGTTTTAACTTACTTTTAAAATCTTTAAAAAACTTTTCTTCTGTATTTCCCTCAACAATTATTAGATTCTTTAAGTTACTCATCTAAATTTCTCCATAAATCATCTAGTTCAGGATATGTTTCAAAATAATTATTTTGTACGTATAGTTTTAAGTTCCTGTCATTTTTGTTTAATTTCTTTTCAGGGTTAACAACATTAATAACACCATCATTTCTGGTAAAGAAAGTATAAGAATGAATAGGAACGTTTAAATCTAATACATTTTCATTATGAGTTGTTATAAAAATTTGGGAATCTTTATTAGATTCAATAAGCTTTAGAATTAAGTCATTACTTAATTCAGTGTGCATATATGCCATTTGTTCATCTAAATAAACCGTCCCTGGAAATGAGTTAAGATTTTTTAAAATATAACTCATTTCAATAGCTTCAATCGTTCCTTGAGATAGCCTGTTGTCCTTAATGTTTTTCGGGTTAGATTCCTCTACTAAAACTCTTTCTCCGTTTTTAAATACAATATAATAATCATCCTCTTTAATATTGTCGTTATCTTTGTTATTAAGACTTGTGGATTCAATCGTTCTTATTGAATCTATAGAATTATCTATAATTTTTAATATTTTTTCAGTCTCTTTCAATAACTCATCTGATATATTCGGATTAATTGAATTTTCTGTAAAAGAAGCAAACCTAAAATAATAAGCAAAGTTTTTTGTAAAAAATAGTTTAAAATCAGACTTTTCTTCTTCAAAAAATGAGTCAATTACTTTTGATATTATCAATTTATCTTTTTCAAAAGAGTATACGTCGTTAGATGTTTCAATCGAAGGCTCTTTCTCTAAATATTTTTTGTGGCTATCTAAATTTTTAGATTTTCTTAGTTTCGTATATTTTAACTTTTCTATATATTTGTTTTCTTTTACCTCTAACAAATAATTAAATAAATATTTACCTTCTACAAATAATATTTCACAGCTGGAATCCATTTTTTTATCGTAAATTTTTTTTATTATAGAACTTGGCCTGCCTAATAATAAATTTTCCATTTCACAAATAACTTTACCAAAAGTAGTTTTCCCCGTGGCATTGCCACCCATTATTATATTTAATTTTTTATATTTTATATTAGGTGCACATTTTATCCTTTCATTGCCAACTATACTTTCACCTTGTAGTCTATCAATAGTAAAATCAATCTCAAAGTTATTAAACATACAAATATTATCAATTTTCATATTTAACAAAATCATAACTCACACCTCCATATTTTTCATTACACAAATTCCAGTTTTTGGAATTTATCCTTATTTAATTATAAATTTAAAATTTAAAAAAGTCAAAGATTTATGCTAAAATTTTAGCATAAATCTTAAAAATATCTATTATGAATCATTCTTGCATAAGATTCGTTTGAACTTCCTAATTGTTTAGATATATATACCCAACTCTTACCTTCAATGTATCTAAGTTGAAAAACAAGTCTTGTCCTGGAATCCGCGATACTGTCAATAAACTCCTCTATCTCAAGCCTTAACTTTTTGCATCTTCTAATTCGTCTGATAAGTCTTACCCTTATCTTCTCTATGTATTTATCATCTTCATAGCCTTGTATTTTAAGCTCATATTGATTATAGGGGAATTCATCTTTAGAAGTCAGGACTTTATCAGATACTTCTCTTGTTTTTAATTTCTCTATTCTTTTTTCAAGTTCTTCTATTTCAAGACACAAGGATCTATACTGTCCCAACTTCTCTCTATTCACCTTTACCTCCTAGAGCAATATATATAATCTTGCCAAATTTCTACATAATAGCCACGATTTCTATAATAATTTACAATTTTTATTTTATCCCTAATTGTTTTGTAAGGAATTAATAAGCACTTTTGCATTATCACAGGTCCTCTATAATTTCATCAAGTGCTAAATAGTTTTTGCCATCTTCTTTTTTTAAATCATTAAAACTTATAAACAAAATATCTTGATGCCCGTATTTATCAGTAATTTCTGCTTTTATAAATATTTCTTCGTCATCTTTTAGTTCTGATAATTTTTCTTTTAGTTCTTTAACTTTCATTTCCTCACTTCTGTTTTTTATTCGTGAAAACCCTAACAAAACTTAACATTTTTTACCTTACAACTTCTTCCAAAAAAATCTCAACCCTAGGATTATCCTTGTCATAAAGAACCCTAGAACCGTCATGAGACACAATAATATTTGAATTGTCATCAAGAATAACTCCTCCTGCAACTAAAATATCGCAGGTAGCTTCCAGGAGATTAACAAGATCAACTCTGTGCCTTGTAGGCATATAATAAAGGCATTTCAAGTTATATTTACCGACCAACTTTTTTTTGAATTTCCCTGTAAGCTGCATTAAACACTCTTTCTCATAGGCTACATAGGCCTTTGAAGGCAGGAGTTTATGATATCCGCCACACTTTATGATCCTGGATGAATTTTTTTTAGTTATAGGCCTGCCATAAAAAATTAATTTAATCATCACTAAACTCCCGGATTTTATCCAAAGAAATTTCAAGCACACTATTTGCCCTAAGATCCTTACATCTGGCAAAAAATACAAATTCATTATTTACAGCCTTAATAACAAGGCCGCAAAGCTCCATGGTTAAGGGTTCTTCCTCTTTCAAACTGCTTGAGTAATAGACCCTTACCTTTGAGCCTTTTTTTAATAAATATTGGGCCTTTTTAATATCCATTCGCTAATCCACCCCCAATTCTTTATAGGCCTTATTCCTCTTTTTCTTTGCTAATTCTTCAAGCTCTGCGGCTGAATAGTTGTCAGTGATCTGTTCAAAATTGTGAAAAGAATTTTTATTTTTATAAGTCTTGTAATCTCCCCTTGAAATTTTTAAAAGAAAATCATCACTAGCCTTGTTTAAATCTATATTTTCTCTAATCCATGTACTTTCTTTAATTTTTTCAAGAAATAAATCCAAATCATACTTCTCTGCGATTTTAGAGAGAGTTTGAAGAGTTACTTTGTGTTTTAGGACATTATTAAATAAAGCTAAGTTATTTTTTATATATAACTCTCTCTCTTTACTTTCCTTTTCTTTTCTTTCCTTTTCTTTCCTTTGTGTACTTTTGCTTACAATAACCCCGGTTTCTGCAACAATAACCCCCGTTTCTGCAACAATAACCCCCGTTTCTGCAACATTAATTAACAATAACTCACTAATAACATGTATATTTTTTCTTCTTTTTGTAATTTCAAAAAATCTTTTTTGAATACCTTTTGAGGTTAACACTTTATATTTTTCAAATAATTCACAATCAAATAATCCAACTTGCAAACATTTCTTGACTGTTTCATCGACATACACTTCTTTAACACCAATCTCATCAGCAATTAAAAAACATATATCTTCATTCCACCTCATGAAATACCCTTCATCTTTATAGATATTTCCAAGCAGAAAAACAATAATTGCCACACTACTAGGCCCACAAGCTTTAATTACTCGTTTTATTTTTAAATCATTTAAAAAATCTACATTTAATGGATAATAATCTATTCCTTTTATAATTGGTCTTGCCATAACATTCTCTTTTCAAGCCCTAGAACCCTTTTATAAGTTCTAAGGCCCAAATCATTATTTCAATTAATTAAAATGGAAGATCATCTTCATCGGGAAACGGTCTATCTTCATCTATAAATTTATTAGCCTCAGAATTGGCATTATTATTCACAGGGCTTACAGGATGTTCATTTGTATTTCCTTCATTTGCTTCGTTTAAAAGTTTATTTGCCCCTTCTTTTAATATTGGATCCTTGGCATTATCAGCAAGCCACTTAATATATGATTTATCCTTAGCAAATATTTCTCCAAGTAATTGTCCCTTATATTTCCCGAAACTAACCTTAAATCTACCCGCATCATCAGATGACATATTTTCTAATTGCTCTTTTTGGTTAAAGTTTTTAATGTCTTCCATATCTTGAGTAAATACTTCAGATAGCGATGCAACAGTTAAACTGGCATCTACTTGAGCCCTTTTCTTTGCCATTTTTAAAATAGTATTAACTTGACTATAAATTTCATCATTTTCTACTCTCACTCTTCCATATTGATTAGACTTTAAAGAATTAGGATCTATTCCTACTGGAACATCTTCAGGCTTTACCCATCTATATCTGTATTTATCTTCCTTACTATTGCAATTACCAAGACCCTCAGTAATTTTTATTCCGTTTTTAGATAAAACACATCTTACAGTATAGGCAAAAACACCCTTGCTCCAATCTTCAACTCTATCAATAATTTCATATTCACTGGTAAGGCCAAACATCATTAAAATTTTTTCTGCACCAGGCTTCAAAAGCGTAGGCTTCCCTGTTCCTGGTATTGTGTCATAATCTTGCCCACATTTTAAAGCTTCCTTTATAGCCGTTTGTATTCTTGCAACTTTACTAAGAGTTGTGGAAACATCTTCAATTTCTACAGTATCAACAAGTTTCATTAATTCATTTTCCATAATTTATCTCCTTATTATTCTCATAATCCTCAATCGACATCTGAGCTCTTTTTACATCTTCTAAATACAGAACTCCATTATTACCTGCATAAAACTTTTTATCTTTAACTACTATCTTCCCACTTTGAACATCTTTCTTTTGTAAATTAGTTGTTATCTTAAAATTAAATATAGGCATTTCATAAGGTTCAGTTGTTAAATCTCCATATTCATCATCAGTTTCATAGAAACCAGTGACTGTAGAAATTGATAATTTTAAGTTCACATCTCCGGACTCAAATTTACCTTCAGATATTTTGTTAGCAACATGAACCAAAGCTACATTTAAATTTGTTAACATTTCTTTTAATCTTTCATCAAATAAATTAAATTCAATCATATATTAAGCCTTAATATTTAACATTAAAATTCCTAAATTCAGAACTTACAATACCTTCAACAATTTCTCCATTTTCATCAACAGCAAGGCCATTTGAACCGGTTAATTTTTTCTTAAAATCAGCCTTTTTAATAGACATCTTAATATCAATAAAATCATAAAGTGCATTTTCTTCAAGAAACTTTAAAACCTTATCCTCATCCACCCATTCAAACTTAGTTTGTAATTTTCCGTATGAAGCAGAACCGACAGCAGTTTTTAATTTAAAGTTAGGATCTTCTTCCATTCTCTTATTAACATAAGCCTCTAAAAGACCTTTAAAATATGCCTCATCATCATCTAGCTTTTTAATTTCTTTCTCTAGATACTTTTTATATTCATCAATTATATTTTTAACATAGGCAGTTTGCTCTTCCCTAATCTTTTTAATCTGTCCCAACTTCCTAAAACACCAGTCGCAAGCAGCTAAAGAATCAACAACAAACTTTTCTCTTGCCTCTTCCTTTTCCTCTTCCTTATAATCTTCAATAGTTAATAAATTCTCCATTATTTCCTCCTTTTTAAATCTCCAAAAATACCTTTATGTCTTTAACCTCTTGAATGGGTTTTTGGTCAAAAGCCTTGGTAAGATTTTCTTTAACATAAGCTTTGCCATGATTAAATACAGCCTTTTGCCCTAAAATATTTAGGGCATCTTTAATGGCTTCCTTGTCAATGTCTAAAACAAACTCAACCTTAAAACGCATAATATTCTCCTGCAATAATCTCAGCCTTACTAATAGCATCACCTAATCTTTCCATCTTCTTTAAAATATCTTCCTTATTCTTTATAAGCTCCTCATTATTTTCATCTCCTGCTAATAAATATTCAGCATAAGCCAATTCATCTACAGTATTTTTAAATTCTCTTTCAATATTTGTCATTTTCAAAACTCCTTTATTTGTGTTATAATAAAGGCAAGATAATAATTCTTAAGTCCTTGAGTTTTGGTCGACCTGGGACTTTTTTTCTTGCCCTTATGTAGTTTAAAA
>CABTZF010000020.1 GCA_902489255.1 uncultured Peptoniphilus sp.
AACCCAAATTCTTTTAGAACCACAGTGAGGACAAGTATCCATCTTTTTAACAGAAGCATAGACATGAATAAAGTCATTATACTCATAAAAGCTATCAAAAATTACAACTTTAAATCCCTACAAATTCATGTTATTATTTTGCACTTATATACACATCCTAGCTTTGTTTGTTGTTATTTTAAGTTTAGGACTAAATGCGTATAAGTGCAATTTTTTTTCATAAAAATATCTGCTGAAGATTTTACTCTCCAACAGATATTATAGAGCCATTTTTAACGTAATATTTTATAATTCTTCGATTGTCTTTTTTATATTTTCTACTGTTATTCCAAAATATTGGTAAACTTCTTTAGCCGGTCCGCTGATTCCAAAGGAATCTATGGAAATATTTTTGCCTTCAAGCCCTGTGAATTTTTGCCAGCCAAAAGATGAAGATGCTTCCACGCTCAGCCTTTTCTTTATATTTTTAGGTAAAATCTTTTCTCTATATTTTGCCGTTTGGGCTTCAAAAAGTTCCATTGAAGGCATACTTACTACTCTCACATTTTTCATATCTTTTGTGGCTTCAAGTGCAAGATGAACTTCAGAGCCTGTAGCTATTATAATTTTTTCAAGTTCCGTTTCTTCTCTTTTTATAATATAAGCTCCCCTTGCAGCTTCTTTAGAAGAATTTTCAAGCTGGGGCAAATTTTGTCTGGTTAAAATAAGGGCCACAGGAGTATTTTTTGACTTCATTGCAAGATTCCAAGCTACGCAAGTTTCTCTTCCATCTGCAGGTCTAAATACTATTAAATTTGGTATGGACCTTAACATTGCAAGGTGTTCTATTGGTTGGTGGGTTGGACCGTCTTCTCCTACTCCAATAGAATCGTGAGTTAAAATATAAATATTTGGAATATTCATTAAAGATGCAAGTCTTATTGTCGGTTTCATATAGTCGGAAAATACTAAAAATGTTGCACAGTAAGGTCTCAAGCCACCATGCAATAACATACCATTTGTTATAGCTCCCATAGCATTTTCACGCACTCCAAAAGTTAAGTTTCTTCCTGCTCTGTTGTCCTTGGAAAAGTATTCTTCTCCATCTAGTGAAGATTTGTTTGAAGGTCCAAGATCTGCGGAGCCTCCAAATATATTATTATAATTTTGGCCTATATGATTTAATACCTTGCCAGATGTCGCCCTTGTTGCCATAGGTTTGTCAAAAGACTTATAAAAATCTTCATCAATATATTCATAGTCTTTGTGAATTTCTAAGCTATCCATATAGGCTTTATAAAGGTCCGGATATTTTTTTCTATAAGCATTTTCCTTATTCATAGCCTCATTATATTTTTCCTTTAAACTTCCAACTATTTGAGAAAAATTAGCCTTAACTTCATCATCAACATAAAAATCCTCATCTTTCATACCAAAAAATTTTCTTGTTGCCTTAATATTTTCAGGACCAAGAGGTGAACCGTGAGTCTTTTCAGAGCCTGCCATAGGACTTCCATAGCCGATTTGAGTATTCACTTTTATAAGAGCTGGATTTGAACTGTTTTTTGCCGCCTCAATAGCTTTAGAAATTTCTTCTAAATTATTTCCGTCTTCTACAACAAAAGTATCCCAATTTAAGGCCTTGTATCTTTCTAAAACATCTTCTGTAAAAGCCAAATCAGTGGAACCTTCGATTGTTATATTATTTGAATCATACAAAACTATGAGTTTTTTTAAATTTAAAGTTCCGGCCAAGGAAGATGCTTCATTAGAAATTCCTTCCATTAAACAGCCATCTCCAACTAAAGCATAAGTATAATGATCAACTAACTTAATATCTCTATTATAGATATTGGCAAGTTTTTCTTCCGCCAAAGCCATTCCAACAGCCATAGCTATACCTTGACCCAAAGGTCCTGTTGTTGCTTCAACTCCAAGAGTATGTCCATATTCTGGATGTCCCGGTGTTTTTGAAAGTAATTGTCTGAAATTTTTCAAATCTTCAAGACTTAAACCATAGCCAAAAAGATAAAGTAAAGAATATAAAAGAGCGCTTCCGTGACCAGCTGACAGAATAAACCTATCTCTATTGTGCCAGGTCGGATCAAGGGGATTATGCTTTAAATGATCTTTAAAAAGTTCATAGACCATTGGGGCAGCTCCAAGCGGCAATCCCGGATGACCCGAATTTGCTTTTTGAATCTGATCAATAGATAACATTCTAATTGTATTTACATTTTTAATATCTTTCATTTCTTCTCCTTTTTATAAATTACCTTACACTTTTTTTATCTAATAAAATGGAAAACAAAAATTTAGGAATGGACAGTTGTCTTTTAATCCTTGAAGGGTCTGATATCAGCCTATAAAACCATTCTAAATTCAATTTAATAAAAATTTCCGGAGCTCTTTTTGCCTTCCCTGCCAGTATGTCCAAGACTCCGCCATTGCCGATAATTATTTTTGCCCTTAATTTATGATAATTTTTATCTATCCAAATTTCTTGTTTTGGAAAACCTAAACCTACAAAAATTATATGCACATTCTTAGAATTTATTTCTTCAATAATTGAATTTTCTTCCGATGAATTTTCAACCCCCATATGGCTTCCCATAAAATAGCCGTTGTGAAAACCTACAACCTTTAAATTTTTGTATTTTTTCTCTACGTTAATAGCGGCATCTTTGGCAACACCTTCCACGCCCCCTAAAAAATATAAGTTTAATCCCAACTCATCAGCAAGTTTTAATAGCTCAACAGAAGTATCAAACCCTGTGACTCTTTCCTTTAAAGGCTTTTTTCTCATTTTTGATCCATAAATAAGGCCAATTCCGTCTGCTATAACAAGCTCAGCCCTATTAATTAAATCTTGCAAATTTTTATCTTCTTTAGCTGTCATGACAATCTCAGTATTAGGTGTATAAATTCTATTTAATTTTTTTGATTGTAGAAAATCTCGTAAAATTTTTATATTTTCTTCAAAAGAAATATTGCAAATTTCCACTCCAAAAATACTTACCTTTTCCATATTACCCTTGCCTTTTCTAAATTACCTTTATTGATTTTACCATAGGGAGGGATTTTTTTCCATAATAATGTACAGCCTAAATATGCTTATGGCAAAGTTATAATTTTCATTTGCATCTAATTTGGATTTTAAATAAATTCGTTTTTTTTAAATAAAATTTAATAGCTAATAAACATATTGGAATAATTAAACTCCTTGTCTAACCAATGATATTCGAATTATAATGATGGGCAGTCACATAACAAGAAAAAATTTTCCAATTGCAAAAGGACAGTCCTAAAGGACAGTCCTCAGAAAACACAGTTTTAAAAGAAAATTTTCAGTTGCAAAAGGACAGTCCTCAGAAAAAAATGACATGCTCTAAAGGACAGTCCCAAATTCCAAAATTTCACAAATTAAAACTTTATTAAATTTTTTTATCAAAATGTAAAAAGAGCTGTTAAAAAACAGCTCTAAATATGTAGGTCCAAACAATATTATTTTATTCCCAAACTAACTTTAATAGCATCGTCAATACTAGTCATAACATCATCGTCAAATCTGCCAATTTTTTCTCTCAACCTTTTTTTATCTATTGTTCTTATTTGTTCTAACAATATTACTGAATTTTTTGGAAGCGGTACAGTTTTTGCTTTTACATTAATATGGGTAGGCAGTTTAGCTTTATTTAGTTGGCTTGTTATAGCGGATACTATGATAGTTGGAGAATATTTATTGCCAACATCGTTTTGGACAACCACAACAGGTCTAACGCCACCCTGTTCAGATCCAATAACCGGCGAAAGGTCTGCATAAAATATATCTCCTCTTTTTATTATCATACTCTCACCTTTTTGGTCGAAGAAAATATCCCACTTAATTATATATTTATATTATATTTTTGTCAATTGCCATGAATGCTCGGGGCAAGTAATCAATTATATCCCCTGCCCTCAAAGAAATCTCTCCAATTTCTTCCTTGGCAAAATCTCCTGCCAAACCATGGACATAGGCCCCTACTTTGGCAGCTTCAAAGGGAGAAAAAATTTTTAAAAGAGCACTTATCACTCCGGTTAAGACATCTCCTGCCCCTGCTGTTGCCATGCCCGGATTTCCGCTTTTGTTAATATAAACCCTTTCTCCATCTGTAACAACGGTTCCCATACCTTTTAAAAGTAAAATTACTTTATTCTTCTTGGCATAATCTTTGGCAACTTTTTCTCTATTTGCATTTATATAAGCTGCATCAAGACCTGTAAGCCTTGCAAATTCAAGAGGATGCGGGGTTAAAACACTTGTAAAAGGTTCCCTGCCCTTAAAAGGATCTGTAAACTTGGCTAAATTATTTATACCATCAGCATCAATTAATAAGGGCTTATTTATTTTTAACACTTCCCTCAAAATTTCCGCTGATTTTTCATTGGTCCCCATGCCTGGTCCTATTGCAAGTATATCTAAAGTTTTGGCAAAGTCCGTTAGTTCATTGGTGTTGGAAAAAGACTTGGCAATAGGTTCAATATATTTTATTGTCATAATATCAAAAATTTCTTTATCTACAATATTGTAAACAAGACCTGCACCTGATTTTAAACAGGCCGTGGAAGATAGGTAAACGGATCCGGTCATCCCATAGCTTCCACCTATTATTCCAATTTTCCCATATGTTCCCTTGTGAGAATTTAAGTTTCTTTTTGGAATAATTCCTATAAATTCTTCTTCAATTTTAATTTCTTTTTTCCATAACTTTGCAAAAGCAATAGCGTAAGATTTTTCATGAGCTACGGAAAGCTGATAAAGCTCATCTTTAAATCTTCCATAGGGCTTTTTGCCTTGGTGAAAAATTTCTATTTCCTTTGGAGGGAAAGTTATTTGACTTTCATTTGCTTTTATAATGGCCTCTTTTGCAGCAAAAATTCCTGCCATCCTCTCAAAGGGATTTTTTCTTTTATTAATATAAGTTATTTCTTCTTCTGTAAAAATTTTATCCATGAAATTAGGGTGCTTTTTATATAAGTCCCTTATCCTCTTTATCTTAACAATATCAAGACCGTACATTTAACCACTTCCATTTGACTTTATTATAAATAATTAGTATAATAATTTTATTATAACATATCTAAGACTGTGAAGATATACAGTAGGCTTGTAGCTGAATTACAATATCGGAGTCGAATATTTACTTAAGGCCTTGGTGAAGAAAGGTGGTACCACGAATGCGTCCTTTCAGCTTATGGCCTTTTTTTATGGAGGTAACGATGGAGAAAAATGTATTTGACGTGTTAGAAGAAAGAGGGTTTATAGATTCAGTTACTGATGAAGAAAACCTACGTGAACTTTTGGCAAAGGAAAAAATTAAATTCTATATAGGTTTTGATGCAACAGCAGACTCATTAACCCTTGGTCATTTTTTGCAAATAAGAGTTATGCAACATATGCAAAGAGCAGGACATATACCGGTTGCTCTCTTGGGGGGAGGTACAACTTCTATAGGTGACCCTTCAGGTAAAAATGACATGAGAAAACTTATGACCAGGGAAACAATTGACCATAATGCAAATTGCTTTAAAGAACAGATTTCAAGATTTCTTGATTTTTCTGATGGAAAAGGTCTAATTTTAAATAATGCCGACTGGCTTTTAGACCTTAATTTCTTGGAATTTATGAGGACAATCGGTGTGCATTTTTCAGTAAATAGGATGTTAACTTTTGACTGCTATAAAAATAGAATGGAAAAAGGACTGACTTTCTTTGAGTTTTCTTATATGCTAATGCAATCTTATGATTTCTTGCACTTATATAGAAATTATAAGGTAAAACTTGAACTGGGCGGTTCAGATCAGTGGTCAAATATTATCGGCGGCTATGAACTTGTAAGAAAGTTGGAAGATGACAAGGTTTATGGAATGACCTTTAAACTTTTGATTACCGCCAACGGTATAAAAATGGGTAAAACTGAAAAAGGTGCCGTTTGGTTATCAAAAGAAAAAACATCTCCCTATGAAATGTTCCAATATTTAAGAAACACTGACGACAGAGATGTTATAAAGTTTTTAAAATTATTAACCCTTTTAGATCTTAAAGAAATTGAAAAATATGAAAAATTGGAAGGTCAAGAATTAAATAAGGCCAAAGAACTTTTAGCCTATGAAGTTGTTAAAGATGTTCACGGCAAAGAAGAAGCAGACAAAGCTCTTAAGGCATCAAAAGAAATGTTTGGCGGAGAAGGCAGTGCAGAAAATATTCCTACAAGTCAAATGGATAGGGCTGAATTTAAAGAAGGAGTGGGAATTTTAAACCTTTTGAATGAAATAGGTTTTGCAAAAACAAATTCCGAAGCTAGAAGGTTAATAAACCAAGGCGGCATATCCCTCGGTGATGAAAAAATAACTGATCCCGCTATCATAATAAAAGAAAAAGACTTCAAAAATGACGAAATTATTTTAAAAAAAGGTAAGAAATTATATCATAAAATAACTATTAAATGAGGTGATTGTTTGAAAAAAAATATAGTACTTGATTATTTTGAAAAGTTTGCAAAAATACCAAGAGGATCCGGAAATGAAAAAGAAATTTCGGATTATCTGGTAAAGTTGGCCCAAGAAAAGGGATACACTGCCCAACAAGATCAAACATTAAATGTAATAATAAATGTGCCTGCGAGTGTGGGATGTGAAAATAAAAAAAGATTGATTTTACAAGGTCATATGGATATGGTTTGTGAAAAAAAACAAGATTCAAATCACAACTTTCTCAAAGACCCTATAAAACTTATTTATGAAGGTGATAAACTCCATGCTGACGGCACAACGCTCGGTGCAGATGATGGAATCGGTCTTGCAACAGCCTTTGCCCTTGCAGAAGAAATAAATCACGGACCCCTTACAATAATAGCTACTGTGTCTGAGGAAACTGATATGCACGGAGCTAAAAATCTTGATGCAAAATTCCTTCAAGGTTCATATCTTATAAATATAGATTCAGAAGATGAAGGAATTCTTACAATGGCTGCCGCAGGCGGAGAACAATATCAAGTCATATTTAATCCCCAATATGAAGATTTTGACGGAGAAGTTTTGTCAATAGAATTTTCAGGCTTGGAAGGCGGTCATTCAGGTGTTGAAATTGATAAAAATAGGGGCAATATGATTAAAATTATTGCCGAATTTATTGATAAAGTTGACGGTCGAATTGCAGAAATAAATAGCGGTACTAAAGATAATGCTATACCAAGAGAAGGGAAACTTTTGATTGATGCCGACAGAGATCTTGCTGATAAAATAATTAGTGAACTTGTTGATAAATATGAAAATTTAGATGGTGATTTTACCGTTACTTGCTCTAAAGATTTTTATAAGGGAAAAATCCAAAATAAAAATTCTTCAAAAAATTTAGCCAAACTTTTATTAGACCTGCCGACCGGTGTCAAATCCTATACGGATGAAAGCAGGAAATTTTTAGAATCTTCTTCAAATCTTGCAATTATAAGAAGATATGAAAATGACCCCCAAAAGTATGAGATTAAAGATTCTATGAGATTTATCAAATCTTCACTTTTGAAAGATTTTGAAAATATATTTATAGATATATCCAAAAATTATGATGTTGAAATTAATTTTATAAATTATTATCCTGAATGGGAGTTTAAAGAAGAATCTCCCTTAAGGGAAATAGTTAAAAAATATTATAAAATTAATTATAATAAAGATATGGAACTTGCCATCATCCATGGCGGGCTTGAATGTGGAGTTTTTTACAAGAAAAATCCAAAACTTGATATAGTTTCCATCGGTCCTGATGTGAGTGGAGCTCATACGCCAAAAGAAACAACATATTTAGGTTCAATTGAAAGGGTATATAAGCATCTAAAAGATGTTGTAGAGAATTTAGATTAATAATTTACCAAAAAAATTATATTCTATGTTATTAAAAAATCTGCCGGACAGAAAGTTTTCGGCAGATTTTTTATATTGCATACTTTAAAAGTTCATAAAAAAAGAGATCGCAAAACGATCCCTTTTAATTAATCTAATTTAAGGTTGGAATTAATACCATCCTCTTAATTTCATAGCTTTAGCTACTGATTGAATTGCATACATATAAACAGCTTCTCTTGGAGTTACTTTGTATTCATCAGCTACTCCGAATACGCCGTTGATAGCTTTCATCATATCAGCTTCTTGTTTTCCTTCAACTTCTTCTTCAGTCCAGTAATATCCGTATTGGTTTTGTACCCATTCATAGTAAGATACAAGAACTCCGCCTGAGTTAGTTAAAATATCCGGTACTAGTGGAATATTAACTTCAGCAAGTCCCTTATCTCCTTCTGGAGTTGTTGGGCCGTTAGCAGCTTCACAAACTAATTTAACATTAAGTTTTTTAGCAACATCATAAGTGATTACATTTTCAAGAGCTGCCGGTACTAAAATGTCATATTTTCCAGTCCAGAATTGTTCATCAGAAATTTCTTTTGCTCCTGGGAATCCTAATACTGTACGGTGTTCGTTCTTGTAAGCAAATAATTCTTCAAAGTTAAGTCCGTTTTCGTTATAAAGAGCAAAGTTTCCTTTTGATTTATCCCATTCAGCAAGAGCAACAACTTTTGCACCTTGTCTGATAATGTTTTTAACTGTGAAAGTACCAACATTACCGAAACCTTGAACAGCTACTTTAGCACCCTTCATTTCGATGCCGTATCTCTTAGCAGATTCTCTAACTACGATAGAAACACCAAATCCAGTTGCTTCATTTCTTCCTTGAGATCCACCAAATTCTACCGGTTTACCAGTAATGCATCCAAGGTCCATTCTTTCGCCGTTAAGTTTGATATATTCATCCATCATCCAAGACATGATTTGTCCGTTAGTGTTAACGTCTGGTGCAGGAATATCAATTCTGTCGCCTAAATATCTATATAGACCTCTAATATATCCTCTAGATAATTGTTCTAATTCTCTTTGAGATAATTCAGAAGGATCAACACAGATTCCACCTTTTCCTCCACCATATGGAAGACCTAATGCTCCGCCTTTGAAAGTCATCCAAAGAGAAAGAGCTTTAACTTCGTCAGCATTTACGTTTGGATGGAAACGAACTCCGCCCTTAGCAGGACCTACTGCAGAACTGTGAGCAGCTCTCCAACCTTTAAAAGTTTTAAGAGATCCGTCATCCATTTTTACTGGAATCTTAATTTCAATTACTCTTTGAGGTTCTTTTAATAATTCATAAACTGCTGGATCTTCTCCAAGTTTTTCACAAGCATTTTTAACTTTTGCTTGAGCTGATAGTAATGGATTTAAAATATCTGTCATTTTTATACACTCTCCTTATCTATGTATTGTGTTAACAATTCCATACAATTAAATTATAACACACGTATATTCCCTTTTCAAGTTGGCTTGTCAATTTTACGTTTTTTCAGCTTTTTTTGATAATTTTTTCCGTTTCTTAGTTATACTTTTTTAGTTTCTTATAATTTAGTAAATATTCTATCTGCTGTTATAAATTGATATTAGCATTTATAAAAAATTCAGGCTAAAATTTTTTTGAAATTTTTACATTATTATATAGTTGTAATTCATACATTACAATCAGCTTATGCATATAGATGTTGAAGTATTATAATTCTTTAAGTCTTCGTTAAATGAAATTTTTAAGAGAACTTTTCTTAAAAGATTCTCGGTTATTCTCGTAGGAAACCTTCTTATAGCTTGTGATTGTTAGAAGTGTGGTTAATGATTTTGATCCCAAGTTCTTTCTGGTTTTATCTAATACTTTTGAAATTGCTTGAAACGGATTTAAGTCAATAAATTATTAGATTTTAGTCGGCTTCTTACTTTTGTGAAGGTAATATTTTCAGAGCTGCCTTTAATATCCTTTTATCCTTAACTGCCAAGACTGTGAGTAATACACCGTTTGCCTTTACTTGCAGCTTTTTCTTTTCATTTTCTTCCGGTATATAACCTAATTTTTCGATTATAAGTCCTGATATGGTTTCATGATTTTCTGAAAATAATTTTGTATTTAATTCTTCATTTATATCTTCTATTGACATAAAACCGTCTACCATATATTCATTTTGTCCTATTTTTTCAATCGTAGGTGTATTCCTATCATATTCATCTTCAATCTCGCCTACAATCTCTTCAACTATATCTTCAACAGTTACCATGCCGGAAAAACCGCCATATTCATCTATCAAAATTGCAACATAATTCTTTGTTGTTTGTAATTCTTTCAAAAGTCTGTCAATTTTCTTAGTTTCAGGTACAAAGTAGGGCGTTTTCAGGCACCTGTCCAAATCAATATTTTTATAGTTATTTTTTGCATATTCTGTAAATAAATCTTTAATATATAAAGTTCCAATAATATTATCGGCGTTTTCCCTGTACACAGGCATCCTTGAGTAGCCAGTTGCAAGAATTTCCGATAGTGAATCTATGGTGAATTCATCATAGTCAACCATAAAAATAGCTGTCCTCGGTGTCATAATTTCATAGGCCATTTTATCATCAAAATCCATAATATTAATAATCATGTCTTCTCCGGCAGAATTAATTACACCTGATTCTTGTGAAACTTTAATATATGATTTTAATTCTTCTTCCGAAATTTTTTCTTCCACATCTTCTGAATACTTACCTAAAAGTTTTAGTACCACAACAGTTGAGATGGATAGCAATTTTACAAAGGGTGCAAAAATTATTGATGCATATTTAACTGCATAGGCACTCCTCAGAGCAACTTTTTCTGCATTCCCTAAAGCTATTCTCTTGGGTACCAGTTCTCCAAATACCAGTGATATATATGACAAAACCATGGTTATAATTATAAAAGAAATAGTGTTACCGTAACTTATATTCAACCCGTTAAGATAATCTCCAAAAACTCTTGATATAGAAGTTGCCGCAGATCCTGAGGAGAAAAATCCTGCAAGAGTTATAGCAACTTGAATTGTTGATAGAAATCTTGTGGAGTCCATAGAAATATCTAAAAGAGCCTTTGCTCTTTTATCGCCATCTTCCGCCAAATTTTTAATTCTATTTTTGTTAGTTGAAACCATTGCCATTTCCGCTGATGCAAAAAAAGCATTTATCATTGTTAAAATTACTATTAAAAATAATTTTGCCCATAAGGCGACGCCATCGTCCATTAATATTCCTCCAATTAATTTTAGCTTTATTATACCAAGAAAATATAGAAGTTTCTATATTTTTAGCTAATGTTATGTACTGTAATATATATTTAATAATATTTTGGGTATAAATAGTTCGGTGATTGAATGTTTTTTATAATTAGTCTGAATAATGTTGAAAAAAACTTGGATTATATGGGTCCGCTATTTATTCATTCCTGCTCTAAATATGGTCGCTACCGGGTCTTTGTATCTTTCAGAGAACTTTCTTTCTTTTTTATACCTATCTTTAAATGGGCCAAGAAATATTTTGTAAAAACCAGTTGCTGTGACAAAATTTATATACTTGATCCTTATATTGGTAAAAAAATAGAAAGAGGCGAAGATGTTTTAATTAAGGATGAAAATTTAGAAGAGATAAATACTTGTGAGGAAAATAGGCTTATGATTTGTAAAAATTGCAATTATAGGACCTACGAAAATTTTACTTATTGTCCAAGATGCGGCAATAAATTTTAGGAGTTGAAAATTTGAAATATATTAGAAATAAAATTATATCATTGTTTGTTCTTATTTTATTAGTTGGCGGAGCTTTTTTTATTGGTATGAATAAAATGAAAAAAGACCTGACTCCAAATATCTCTTCAGCTTTAATATCTAATAAATTAGTGGCGGTTAAGGAGCTTACAACAGTTAAATATAACTATAGGAATATGGGACAGTTTGAAAATCAATCTACTTTTTACGGGTGGAAAGTTCCCTTCACAGATAAAAAATTTATTGTTACTTATGACGGTACCATAAGTGCCGGAGTTGATTTGGAAAATTTAGATATAAAAATCGATGCTCATACAATTAATATTAAAGTCCCTCAATCAAAAATCTTATCCCATGAAATTGATGAAAAATCCATTAAAGTTTTTGATGAAAAAAATTCAATTTTTAATCCAATAAAGGTGGAAGACTATAAAGATTTTTCAGCCGACCAAAAAGAACTTGTTGAAAAAGATGCCCTGGATAAGGGTCTGTTACAAGAAGCTAATAACAAGGCATTAACAGCAATTAAAGATATTTTAAATGTTGATGAATTATTAAGAGAATATGAAATTAAGGTAACTATGAAATAAAATTAAGAAGTTTTAGCCTTAATTTATTTCTTCTTGTGAATTATCGCTCTTATTAATTATATAAATGGCTGCAAGAAGAATTAATATAACTGCAATAATTTGTTTAATGGTTAAAATTTCGTTCAGGAATAAAAACCCGGCAATTACGCTAACTATTGGTTCTGCAGTAGATAAAATCCCTGTTTTAGTCGCCCCGATTTTTAAAACCGCTAATTGATACATTAAAGTTGCGCCCAAGGTCAAAAGAAAAGAATAAAAAAATAAAAAGCCCCAACCCTTAATATCAAACTGATAATTTATAGGGATTTTAAATATTATTGCATAGATCCCCGTAAGGATTGCTCCGACTAAATTTACATAAAATAAACTCTTCATAATATTCATATAAGACATATTTGATTTTTCAACAATTATTGAATAAAATCCAAAGCAAAAAGCAGATAAGGCTGAAAGAATTAGTCCACTTATTCCCCATACATCTTTAAAATCCGCCAATAAAAATACTCCTCCAAGAGAGAAAATTAAAGCAACTATTTCACTTTTTGTCGGTTTGTTTTTAAATATCAGGGACATAACTATAAAAATAATACAGGGATAAATAAAATGTATAGATTCTGCTGTTCCTACATCTAAATATTTATATGATGAAAAAAGTGTAATACTTGTTCCGCCAAAAAATATGCCCGCCAAACTCAGTTGAAACAAATCAGTCTTACTAACTTTCATGTCTAATTTTAAATAAAATTTACATAAAATATAAATTGGTATAAGCCAAAGCATCATCCTATAAAAGGATGCAGTTATAGGATTTACATCCAATAGTATTAGATATTTGGTCATAATTGGTGTTATGCCAAAAATTGTTGCTGATAAAATAGCATATATGTAACCTGACTTATTATTCATAATTCCTCCCGAATATAAAATTCTAAATTACATACTACTACTAATTTAATAAAAATACCAATTTTTCTCGGAAAGTAATTATTTTACAGCATAAAAAAAGGTGCCTAAGCACCTTATATACGATTAATTTTCCACTTCAATAACTCCATAATTTCCATCGCTTCTCTTATAAGCAACTTCAATTTTGTCATTGTCAAAATTTTTAAAAATGAAAAAATTATGATTTAATAATTCCATTTGAAGTAAGGCTTCTTCTTCATGCATTGGCCTTAAAGTAAAAGTTTTTCTTCTAATAACTTTCTTGTCTTCTTCTTTTTGTTCAGGTTCACTATCAAAATTATCAAATCTTATTGTTTGAGTATTTTGATATCTTTTTTTCAGTCTGGTCTTGTACTTTCTTATTTGTCTTTCAAGAACATCTACCGCTTTATCAATTGAAGCAAACATATCAGATGTAGTTTCTTCAGCTCTTAATATGGTTCCCGGTAAAAATATTGTTACTTCAACCTTTTGGCCTTTTTTTTGTGTTGAAAATACGGCTCTTGCTTTAATTTCTTCCGCAAAATATTTGTCTAATTTGGAAAACTTTTTTTCTGCTTGGTTTTTTAAACCTTCTTTTAATTCCATATTTTTTCCAACTAATTCTAGTAACATATAATACACCCCTTTACATTTCTCTTATATATTAATTACCCATTTTTAATAATTTAATTCTTAATTTTCTTTTAATATACATTTTAAAAAAATATTGGTATAATCTTCTAATGAATACATTAATTGCGAATATGCTCATGTAAAAAAATAGGGTGGAATTATGAATAATAAATATAATTTATTTTATGAAATTACAAGTTATATATTAACAAAATCCAAAGATGAATTTAATTACAATAATGTGGCAAGTGATACAGATCCGGATCGTTTTTTTATTTTATCTGGCAGAAAAAAAGAAGATTTTTGCTCTTGGACTCTTTTTGACCTTGAAAAAAATAAAGCATTTGCTGAAAATTATTTAAGAAAACTCTTGGCCTCTGACAAGATTAAGGAAGAGCTTATTAATGACTATATAGATTTTATTTTTTCTTCCTATTGCTCTTTCTTTAAAATTATTTCCATAAAAGATAAGTACGCTCGCCTAAAGGACCTTATCCTTAATACTGAAATTATTGCTTATGACCCCGATCACCTGATAACTGATGAATTTGATTACTATTTTCTCAGACTTGGGAATTCTCCTGATGAAAATTATCTGGTTGTTTCAAAATTAAATTCTTTTCAAGAAGATTTTGCTAAAGCCCTTATAGGAGATGTGAATGAGTTTCTAAATTTCAAAAAAATTAGAGCAAATAAATTTGTTGATATAAAAAAAATTCTAAAAGAAGACCTGATCAACATATTTTATATATATGGCAGCTGCTTGGCAAATTTTGCCAATGAATTGCAAGAAAAATTTGCATTTGAGCAATTTTTAAACTTTGTTGAAGATGCTTTCTCTAAAGAAGATGCCTCAATCTTGGATGACTATTTAAAAGTTTTAAGTACCTATGAAAAATCCGGAAATTTATCCACAGATGAAGCTATTTACTATTTGCACCTCTTTTATAATGAATATATGGTTAAAAACAGTATGAATTTCTCATCATATAGCAAAATTAATTTTGAAAAAATTTATTATTCCTTATGTGAAAAAGGAGAGTTTGTAAATTTATATGAATTGAAAAACTCATTGAAGTTTTATAAAAATTACTATAATTACCTAACCCAGCATAAGAGAACCAACAAGACAGATAAATTACTTAAGTCATTGCAAAAATCAAATGAAAATATATTTTTATATCAAAATCTGTTAAAAAATTCCTTATCCGGTTACTTTGTCGATAATAGCTTGGTTGATATAGTTGAAGATTCAGGCCTTGCTAAACCGAGTTTTATTAATAACTTTGAAAATTTTATTGATTATATTCAGTATTCCTATGTTTATAATGTTAAAACCGGTCAGATGTCCCCATCTGTAGTAAAATCAGTTTCTACAGAGCTTGGTCTTATGCCGACAAAAAATGTTAAGACCCTTAGAGAATATCATTTTCCAGAACTTAAAATTTTCTTAAAATTTGCAGAGTTGAAAAATATAATTTGCCTAAATATAGATAATGAATTTAATGACGGCCTTTATGAGATTTCTGAAAAAGCGTATAGATACCTATCCCTAGACCAGAATGAAAAATTTGCCCTTTGGCTCTCAACTTTAATGAACCATGAATTTTATCATGGCATTTATAAGGAAAGCACATTTGCAAAAATGAGAACTTTTATAATAAAACTCCTTTTTGATATTGATGGTGATTTATTGGATAAGGATTTTAAAATAGAGAAAAATTATTTACCCCTGGTAAAAATTCTCGTGGACTTGGGAATTATTAAAGGTCTTGATAATCTTTCCTTCACAAATTTTGGAAGAGAAATTTTTAAGTATTTCAACAAAATAATCCCTGAAAAAAATATAATTAATATAAATTTTAATAATAAATAGTAATTAAAAAAATAATAATCCTTGATACAACTTAGAACAAAACAATAACTAAATATCCTAAGAAACCAAACTAAAATTTACATCGCTTTTAAATTTTGAATTAATATAAGCTATTATGCTTAAGTTTAAATAATTTTTATTTGAAAGCCTTACAATTAAAATTTTAGATTTTTCAGACCTTTTTTAACAGTTTTTATAAGATTTACATTAAACAACACTACAAAATATGATTCTAAAAATTGAAGGTATTAACAACAAGATTAAAGTTATTAAGAGAGTTTCTTATGGCTACCGTTCTTTTGATAATTTTAGATTGAAAGTTTTTTTATGTTTTTATCATAAAAAAATATATGGTTTAAGCCCTAAGACATAAACCATATATAATTAATTTTTAATCACCAACACTATTTGACAAAGAACCCTTAAAATCTAAGTCTCTCAATATTTTTCCATTCAATCTTAAATTTTTTTATTTAAAATATTAGTTAATAATATTTTATTCATCTCCGGAAGCTTCTAAAATATCTTTTCTTTCTATTATTTCAGAATTTTCCAAAATATTATAATTTTCCTTGACCTCATCAGAAACCCCAATTTGAACTCTGGAGTTTTTTCTTGCTCCGGTTCCTGCCGGGATTAGCTGACCAATTATAATATTTTCTTTTAATCCATGAAGCATATCTTCTTTGCCTTTTATAGCTGCATCCGTTAAAACTCTTGTGGTTTCTTGGAAAGATGCTGCCGATAAGAAAGAATCAGTGGCAAGTGAAGCCTTGGTGATACCCAGTAAATTTACTTGTCCTTGAGCAGGCTGCAAACCCTTTTTAACCATTTCTTTATTGACGCTTATAAAATCATTTTTTTCAACTAAAGAACCCGGTAAAAATTCAGTGTCTCCTGCTTCATCTATCTTATATTTAGAAAGCATTTGTCTTACAATAATTTCAATATGCTTATCATTGATATCTACACCTTGGAGTCTATATACTCTTTGAACTTCTTTAACTATATATTCTTCAACGCCCTTAGCTCCCTTAACCCTCAATAGGTCTTGAGGATAAACACTACCTTGGGTAAGCTCATCTCCGGCTTCAACATAATCTCCAGCTTTAACTTTAAGTCTTGCTCCATAAACAACGCTATAGAGATCTTTTGTACCATCTTTAGTTGTTATAATTATTTCTTTTTTCTTATTAGTTTCTTTTATATCAACTTCGCCCTCATGTTCTGCAATCATTGCAAGACCTTTGGGTTTTCTGGCTTCAAAAAGTTCTTCAACCCTAGGAAGACCTTGAGTTATATCTGCTGCCTGAGCAACTCCTCCTGTATGGAATGTTCTCATTGTAAGTTGAGTTCCCGGTTCTCCTATTGATTGAGCGGCAATAACTCCTACTGCTTCGCCAACTCCAACAATATTTCCTGTAGCTAAATTCCTGCCATAACAATGAGCACAAACACCATTCTTGGATTGACATACCAGAGCAGACCTTACCTTAACTTCTTTGATTCCCGCTTCAACAATTTTATCAGCATCATCATCGGATATTTCTGTATTTCCCTCTACCAATACATTACCGGTATTTGGATCTATTATATCTTCAAAAGCAAACCTGCCGGCAATTCTATCAGCTAAATTTTCAATTACTTCTTTGCCGTCTTTAAAAGCTTTGGCAACTATATACTGATCAGAATGACAATCTTCTTCTTGAATGATTATTTGTTGGGAAACATCCACAAGTCTTCTTGTTAAATAACCGGAGTCGGCTGTTCTTAGAGCTGTATCTGCAAGCCCTTTTCTAGAACCATGGGCGGACATATAAAATTCCAACACACTAAGCCCTTCTCTAAAGTTTGAAGTTATAGGAACTTCTATAGTCCTTCCTGATGGTGAAGCCATAAGCCCACGCATACCTGCTAATTGTCTGATTTGGTTTTTTGAACCTCTGGCTCCTGAATCAGCCATAATATAAATATTATTTAATCTGTCAAAGCCTCTCATAACATCTTCAGTTAAATCATCAGTTGCCTTGTTCCAAATTTCAATTACTTTTTCATATCTTTCTTCATCTGATATAAGCCCACGCCTAAAGGCTTTTTCATATTTTTCTACTTCTTTTTGAGCAGATTGCAGAATATGTGGTTTACTTTCAGGAATTTGAACATCTCCCATAGAAATTGAAATTGCTCCTATTGTTGAATAATGGTAGCCATAGGATTTAATATTATCAAGAAGTTTGGCAGTTTCTATATTACCATGTTTCTTATAAGTTTTTTCAATTATTTTAGCTAAAAGTTTTTTGTCTATAACTTGGTCAATCTCTAAAGAATATTTATCTTCTTCTCTATTTACAAATCCCAAGTCTTGAGGAATAAATTCATTTACAATAAATCTGCCAACAGATGAAGCTATTATTTTGCCTCTTTTATCATTATAATCTGCAAACCTTCTAACTTTTACATGAGCTTGTAAGTGTAAATATCCACTGTAATATGCATGCATCATTTCATCAAAAGAACAATATATGTTTCCATCGCCCTTTAATTTTTCTTTTCTATCTAGGGTCAGGTAGTATGAACCTAAAATCATATCTTGCGTAGGAATAGCTATAGGCTTTCCATCTTTTAAACCCAAAATATTATTTGTTGAAAGCATTAAAAGCCTTGCTTCAGCTTGAGCCTCTGTTGATAAAGGAAGGTGGATAGCCATTTGGTCTCCATCAAAGTCGGCATTATAGGCTGTACAAGATAGGGGGTGAAGCTTTATTGCCTTGCCTTCTACCAAAACCGGCTCAAAGGCTTGAATCCCCAGTCTATGAAGAGTGGGTGCACGATTAAGAAGCACCGGATGATCTTTAATAACATCTTCAAGAACATCCCAAACATCTTCTCTTACTCTTTCAACCATTCTTTTGGCTGATTTTATATTATGAGCCAGACCTCTTTTTACCAATTCTCTCATGACAAAGGGCTTAAATAGTTCCAAAGCCATATTTTTAGGAACCCCGCATTGATAAAATTTAAGCTCAGGTCCAACTACAATAACACTACGACCTGAATAATCAACACGTTTGCCCAAAAGATTTTGTCTAAACCTTCCCTGTTTACCTTTTAACATTTCAGACAATGATTTTAGAGGTCTATTGCCGGGTCCTGTTACAGGCCTTCCTCTTCTTCCGTTATCTATCAGGGCATCGACTGCTTCTTGAAGCATTCTTTTTTCGTTTCTTACTATAATATCAGGAGCATTAATATCTTTTAGTTTTTTTAATCTGTTGTTTCTATTTATAATTCTCCTGTATAGGTCATTTAGGTCACTTGTTGCAAATCTGCCGCCATCTAATTGAACCATAGGTCTTAAATCTGGTGGAATTACAGGAATGGCATCTAGGATCATCCATGTAGGATTATTGCCGGATTGAATAAAAGCATCTATAACTTCGAGTCTTCTTGTTATACGAATTTTCTTTTGACCTGTTGCATTTTCCAGTTCAGCAGTCAACTCATCATTTACTTTTTGTAAATCAACTTTTGACAGAAGTTCTTTAATGGCTTCCGCTCCCATTTTTGCAGTAAATTTATCTCCGAACTCACTCTTATATTCTCTGTATTCAACTTCATTTAAAAGTTGCTTTTCATACAGGATAGTTTCTCCCGGTTCAACTCTTGTAACAATATAGGATGCGAAGTATAATACTTTTTCCAAAGCCCTTGGGCTCATATCAAGAACAAGACCCATTCGTGACGGTATTCCTTTAAAATACCATATATGAGATACAGGTGCTGCAAGTTCTATATGACCCATACGTTCACGCCTTACTTTAGCCTTTGTTACTTCAACTCCGCACTTTTCACAGACTACGCCTTTATACCTAACTCTTTTGTACTTACCGCAGGCACATTCCCAATCTTTGGTAGGTCCAAAAATCTTTTCACAGAATAGCCCTTCTTTTTCCGGTTTTAATGTTCTATAATTTATTGTTTCAGGCTTTTTCACTTCTCCATAAGACCATTCTCTAATCTTTTCAGGTGAAGCTAAACCAATTTTAATAGAATGAAATAATTCGTGTTCGCTCAAAAGGATGCTCCTTTCCCTTATTCATTATCAATATCTTCGTAGTCTTCATCTGAATCTTCCAAATAAGATTCAGAGTCCCCGGATTGATCATCATCTTCCATAGGAGTGAAATTATCATCTAAATCTTCAATTTCTTCGCTTGAAATTGTCCTTATACCCATTGTTTTATTGGGCCCATTAGTTTCAATAAGATCTTTTAAATCTTCTTCATTCTCATCAGAGATATTGTCAATTCTTGAAAGATCATCTTCTTCCGCTTCAAGATCTACAGGTTTTCCATTCTCATCTAGAACTTGAATTTCTAAGGCAAGAGATTGTAATTCTTTTATTAAAACTTTAAATGATTCAGGTATGCTTGGTTGCGGTATATTCTCTCCCTTAACGATTGCTTCATAAGTTTTCACACGTCCAACTATATCATCAGACTTAACAGTTAACATTTCTTGTAGTGTATAGGATGCACCATAGGCCTCTAAAGCCCAAACTTCCATTTCCCCAAATCTTTGACCTCCAAATTGAGCCTTACCTCCAAGGGGTTGTTGGGTTACTAAAGAATAAGGTCCTGTTGAACGCGCGTGAATCTTTTCATCTACCAGGTGGTGAAGTTTTAACATATACATATAGCCTACAGTAACGGGATGATCAAATTCTTCCCCTGTTCTACCATCTCGAAGTTGAATCTTTCCGTCATGGGGATATCCTGCTTTTTCAAGAGATTCAAAAATATCCGCTTCATTTGCCCCGTCAAATACCGGTGTTGCTACATGCCAGCCAAGTTTTTTAGCAGCTAAACCCAAATGAACTTCCAGTACTTGTCCTAAATTCATACGGCTAGGCACACCTAAAGGATTCAACACAATTTGTATAGGAGTTCCATCGGGCATATAAGGCATATCTTCAGCCGGTAATACTCTTGAAATTACACCCTTATTACCATGACGACCGCACATTTTATCACCGACTTGAATTTTTCTCTTAGTCGCCACAAAAACTCTAACCATTTCATTTACACCCGGTTGAAGCTCATCACCTTCTGATCTCTTAAAGGTTTTTACATCAACAACTATTCCATGTTCTCCATGAGGAAGTCTTAAAGATGTGTCTCGAACTTCACGAGCTTTTTCTCCGAATATTGAACGCAATAGTCTTTCTTCTGCTGAAAGCTCGGTTTCTCCCTTGGGAGTAACTTTGCCAACAAGAATATCTCCAGGTTTTACTTCCGCACCAATCCTTACAACGCCAAGATCATCAAGGTCTTTTAACATATCATCTCCAACATTTGGAATGTCGAATGTTATTTCTTCAGGGCCAAGTTTAGTATCTCGGGCTTCAGATTCATATTCTTCAATATGAAGAGAGGTTAATGTGTCATTAATTACTAGCTCCTGATTTACTAGAACTGCATCTTCATAATTATAACCTTCCCAATTCATGAAGGCTATTAAGATATTTTTGCCGAGAGCCATTTCGCCCATATCCGTAGAAGGACCGTCAGCGATTATTTCACCTTTTTTTACCCTTTGTCCTTGTTTAACTATCGGTCTTTGGTTAATGGTTGTGCCTTGGTTGCCCCCAACAAATTTATGAAGTTTATAGGTATCAAGTACCTTGTCCTCATCTCTGCGAAGCTCAATATGTCTGGCATCAACTTTTTCAATAATTCCGTCATCAGTGGCAACTATAACAACTCCTGAATCTTTAGCAGCCCTATATTCGATGCCAGTACCGATAATAGGTGCTTGTGTTGATAATAGAGGTACGGCTTGCCTTTGCATATTAGCTCCCATAAGAGCTCTGTTTGCATCGTCATTTTCAAGGAAAGGTATCATGGAAGTACCAACAGCAACAATTTGTTGAGGTGATACATCCATATAGCTTACATCTTTAACATCAAAAATATCAACTATTCCCTCATGTCCCCTGCATGCTATCCTTTTTTCTAAAAATCGTCCTTCTTCATCAAGCTTTTCATAAGATTGAGCAATTATGTGTTCGTATTCAACATCTGCTGTTAAATATTCTATTTGGTCTGTAACAACTCCATCTATAACTTTTCTATAAGGAGTTTCTATAAATCCATATTCATTAATTCTTGCATAGGTGGTTAAAGAAGTTATAAGCCCGATATTCGGTCCTTCCGGAGTTTCAATTGGGCACATTCTTCCATAGTGTGAGTTATGGACGTCACGCACTTCAAAACCTGCCCTATCTCTACTTAACCCACCGGGTCCTAGTGCAGATAATCTTCTTTTGTGAGTTAATTCTGATAAGGGGTTGTTTTGGTCCATAAATTGTGAAAGTTGTGAAGAACCGAAAAATTCTTTAATGGCAGCTGTAACAGGTCTAATATTTATAAGAGATTGAGGTGTTGTTGCTTCAACATCCTGTACAGTCATTCTTTCACGAATCACACGTTCCATTCTTGATATACCTATTCTAAATTGATTTTGCAATAATTCACCAACAGATCTGATTCTCCTATTGCCTAAATGGTCAATATCATCCGTATATCCTACTCCGTCCATAAGATTGAATTCATAATTTATAGCTGCAATAATATCATCTATAACAATGTGCTTGGGGCTTAATTCATGATGGTTTTTAATTAATTCCTCTTTAAAGGTTTCTTCGTTTTGACCAAATTCTTCATAAATAGCCTTAAATAATGGATAATATATTTTTTCCATAAATCCAATTTCTTTTAATTCAAAACCCAATCCGTATCCTGAAGGAATGCAGAAGTTATTTCCTATTACTATAACTTCCCTTGATTCATTTTCATCAAAAGGGTTGATAACCTTAAGAAGAACTCGGTTTATCCCTGAATTTTCAATCTCATATGCCTTTGTCCTATCTAAAGTATCCCCGGCACTTGCAATTATTTCACCGGTGATTGGGTTTACGGCATCTTCTGCAAGAATATTATTTTCAATTCTGGCCGCAAGACCTAATTTTTTATTAAATTTATATCTACCGACTCTTGCAAGGTCATATCTTCTGTCATCAAAAAACATATTTTCGAATAAAGACTTTGCACTGTCAATAGTTGGTGGCTCACCCGGCCTTAATTTTTTATATATTTCAAGTAAGGCTTCATTTTTATTTGTAGTGGTATCTTTTTCAAAAGTTTTGCTTAAAGCTTCGCTTTCACCTAAGATTTTTATAATTTCGCTATTGCTTTCCACCCCTATTGCACGAGCAAGAATTGTTATGGGAATTTTTCTGGTCCTGTCTATACGAACATTAATTACTCCTGCAGCATCGGTTTCAAATTCCAACCATGCTCCACGGTTGGGAATAAGAGTTGAAGAAAAAAGCTTCTTTCCGGTCTTATCTCTCTCTTCCTTAAAATATGCCCCCGGGCTTCTAACGAGTTGAGATACAACAACACGTTCAGCACCATTTATAACAAAAGTTCCCGTTGGAGTCATTAGGGGTAAATCTCCCATGAAAACTTCTTGTTCCTTAACTTCCCCCGTAGCAGTGCTAATTAATCTAACTTTCACTTTTAGAGGTGCACAATAATTTGCATCTCTTTGTTTAGCTTCATCAATGTCGTATTTAATATCATCAGAAATATAATAATCAACGAATTCTAAAATTAATTTGCCCGAATAATCCTCAATAGGAGATACATCGTCAAAAACTTCCTTGAGCCCTTCTTTAATGAACCAATCAAAAGAAGAAGTCTGCACGTCAAGGAGGTTGGGTAAACTCATTACCTCTCCTACCCTGGAAAAACTCATCCTCTCACGTTTCCCATATTTTACAGGATGTGCCATTTTTTCACCCTAGCCTTTCATGAGTCAATTATTAAATTAGAGGATACTTATCCACTCTAATTATTATTATGCAAATAATAATTTTAACATAGTTTTTACAAATTTACAATAAGATTTGTCACTAATATTTAATATTTGAAAATTTATTGTTAAATTATTTTATAATAAAAATAAGGGATTACATCACTAATCCCTTAAGTCTTATTTTAATAGCTCTAAAGCTTTTTGTAATTGTGTATCTGTATCTAAAAATTCAACTCCTATGCCTTTTATATTTTCCGGTTCTGAAATTTTTATATCAGGCTCTATTCCCAATTTGTGAATGCTTTTCCCTGATGGTGTAAAATATTCTGCAGTCGTAAGTTTTAAACCTGAACCTTTAGCCATGGGATATACTGTTTGTACTATACCCTTTCCAAAGGATTTTTCGCCAACAATTTTTGCTCTCTTATAATCTCTTATTGCTCCGGCTAAAATTTCTGAAGCTGATGCTGAACCTCCATTTTGAAGAACCACCATTGGTATGTTGTTATAATCTTCATCAGATCTGTATTCATCGACTACTTCATTTTTATTATCTTTTAGCGTTACTATTACCCCTTTTGGAACTATAGCATCAGCTATCCCTGCTGCCGCATCTACAACTCCGCCCGGATTACCCCTTAAATCAAGTATCAATCCTTTTTTTCCTTTTTTTGTTAAGTCATCTAGTGCTCTTTTAAAATCTTTTTCAGTGTCTTCACCAAAAATAGTTATTCCTATATAACCTATATCTCCAATTTCGTTTTCAAGAACAGACTCAACTTTTACTTGATCTCTTTTAACTTCAATCTCTTGAGATTTATCGCTCCCATTTTTCATTATTAAAAGTTTTACTGTACTACCCTTATCTCCTCTTATGGCTTTTGAAGCTTCAGTAATATTATCTCCGTTAAAATCTACCCCATTTATCTGTAGAATTTTATCTCCTGCTTTTAAGCCTGCTTTCTCTGCCGGTGAATCTTTTATGGGTGAAATTATTGTTATAGTTCCATCTTCACCGGGACCAATATAAACACCTATGCCAAAAAATTTGCCTGTCGTTTCTTCTGTAAGTTCCTTCATCTCATCTGCTGTAAGATATTCTGAATAGGGATCTCCCAAAGAAGCAACCGCTCCTTTTAATTCACCGTTTTCAAAATTTTTATCTTCAACTTCAAACAAATAATTTTCCTTGATAAAATTTTCTAATTGTACTATTTTTTCAAACTTGCCAGATGTTCCTAAAAACAAACCATGCAAGGTTATCATTCTTGTTGCAAGGTTTGTTATTAAAAGTAGAGCTAGGACAAGTATTATTTTCTTTGTTTTTTTCATTATATATAACCTAAGGGGTCAACGGGTATTCCGTTAACTCTAACTTCAAAATGCAAATGCGGTCCCGTAGAAAGGCCTGTTGAACCGATGAATGAAACAACATCTCCAGTTTTAACGCTTTGTCCGACACTTACATTTAAACTTGAATTGTGTGCATAAACTGTTACTATATCTCCATGGTCTACCATTACAACATTTCCATACCCGGACATTGCCCTTGCCATGATTACCGTTCCGGAAGCAGCTGCTACAACCGGTGTACCTGAGGGTCCTGGTATATCTACTCCTGAATGGAACCTATAAATTTTTAAAATTGGATGAAATCTTTGTCCGAATTGTGAAGAAATACTTGTATGCCCTGGAACAGGCCAGTTTAATCTGCCGGGGGACCTGGGTGATGAAGCTATGTTCCAGCCGTTTTTACCAAATCTTTTTGCATTTTCCCTTTGTGTTTCCTGCTTTATTTGTTTTTGTAATTCAACAATTTCAGAATCCAACTTTTTCCACTCTGCTTGAGCTTTATCAAATTCTTGCTTATAAAGTTCAATATTTCCTTCAAGTTTTTTTACATACTCATTTTTAGCAACCATAGCCGTTTGAAAGTTATTTTTTTCAACTACCAACTTTTGTTTTTTAGAATCAATAACATTTCTGTCATCAGTTAGTTTTTGCTTAGCTTCTCCTATTACTCTAATTTGTTCGCTAATAAAGTCAATTAGTTCTCTGTCAGCTTCTGCTATTGTTGAAATGTTTTTATTATTCTTTAAAAGATCTTCTATTGACTTAGAATTCATTATTACTTGCAGGTAGCCAATATTACCATGTTTATACATTTCACGAATCCTTGCCCTAAAGAGGTCTGTATTTTTATTCAAATTATCCTCTGCTTTGGCAAGTTTTTTTTCGTTTTCCTCAATCTCAATATTTAACTTATCAATATCAATTTGTAAATTTGTAATTTGATTGGTAGCTTTATTAACTTTAGCGTCAAGTTTATCAATTTCATTATTGACATCAACTACCTCTCCTTGAGTTGCTTTAATCTTATTTTGTTTAAATTGCATTTCTTGATTAATCTGTTCTTTTTCAGCCTTCTTTTTTTCTTGTTTTTGCTTTAGTTGAGCACTATCAGCATATACAGAAGTGCATACAAGTACTATCAAGACTATTACAAATTTTCTTATATATTTAAACATCAAACCACCTAAACATCTAAAAATCTCTTAGTTGAAAATAAAGAGCCAATATATCCTATACCTATTCCTATACATAAATAAATTATTAACAGATCCATTTTTACAAGCCCTGCACTAACCAAATCAGTATTAGTAATTCTGAAGAGTTCAGGGTTTATTCTTTCAAAAAGATATGAATAGAAATTGAGAGTCAGTAAGCCTGCTATTATTGCCCCAAAAATTCCAAACAATACCCCTTCAATTAAAAATGGTCCTCTTATATAAGAATTTGTGGCTCCAATATATCTCATTATGGAAATTTCATTTTCCCTATTTGAAATTGCAATCTTTATGGTATTGTGCATTATTAGAATTGACACTAAAAATAATATTGCTACAATAGCGATACCCACATATTTAACTCCCTTTTCAAATTTCATCATTTTAGAAATAAAGTCATATTGGTATTCAACATCTTCAACTATACTTAAGTCTTTAAACTTATTTTTTACATTAAGTCCTTCTGAAAGTTCTTTCATTTCTACAATTATTGATGCCGGCAAAGGGTTCCCACCCGGCATATTTTCTAAAACCGCTACATCTTTTCCAAATCCTTTTTTAAATTCTTCTAAGGCTTGTTCCCTTGAAACATATTCAAGTTTTTTTACCCTTTCATCTTTGCTCAGTTCATTAATAAAATTATTTACATCGGAAACAGGTGCATCATCATTTAGGTAAAATACAAGTTTGTCAAGTTTTTCCCCTGTTTGATAGACAATGGCATTCAAATTTAATACCAAAAGCAGAACTATTCCAAATAAAGTTAGCATAGATGCTATTGAAATTGTTGAAGTAAAAGCCATTGTTTTATTACGCCACAAACTCTTAAGGGCTTCTTTGCAAATATTAATAGATCGTCTAACAAGTCTCACAGTAATACCCGCCTTTTTCAATATCAGAAACAATATTGCCTTCTTTTAAGGTTACAACATGTTTTTTCATTTCATTCACTATATTTACAGCATGAGATGCCATAATTACAGTAGTTCCCTGGTCATTAATATTTGTAAGTGCATTCATAATATCCCAGGCTGTATTTTCATCCAAATTTCCGGTAGGCTCATCGCATACAAGTATTGGTGCATTATTAACTATTGCTCTTGCGATTGCAACTCTTTGGCTTTCGCCTCCTGAAAGCTCGTCAAGATGAGCTTTCTTCTTATCACTTAAATTCACAAGACTAAGGGCTTTTTCCACGTTAATATTTATTTCTTTTCTGCTTGAGCCGATTATTTCCAAGGCATAGGCTACATTTTCAAAAACTGTTTTCTTTTGTAAAAGCCTAAAATCTTGAAATACCACAGAAATATTTCTTCTTAATCTTGGTATGGAATATTTTGAAATTTTGGTTATATCAACATTATCAATTAATATTCTTCCACGGCTTACCTTTTCTTCATGGATAAGAAGTTTAATCATTGTTGATTTGCCTGCTCCGGAAGAGCCGACAAAAAAGACAAAATCTCCATCTGGAATTTCTAAATTAATATTTGAAAGAGCACGAACTCCATTGCCATACTCTTTATATACATTTTCAAATTTAATCATAAGCGTCCTTTCTATAATCTTCTATAAATTATATTACAAAAGATTTACAATTTACAGTAAAAAATATACATTTAGTCTTTTATCCAAAAAACCGTCCTTAATGACGGCTTACAGCATTTAAAACTATTTATCAATCTTTCCAAATGATTTTAAGGGAAAGATTCTATAATTGGAAGATCCGATAAGATATGATCTCTTAATCGGTCCAAAATTCCTACAATCATAGGAACCCGGTCTGTTATCGCCCATACAAAAATATTCATCTTTTCCAAGCACCCAAGTATCTTTTTCATATGTGTCGGTGTATACATCTTCTTGTAGGTAATCCTCTTCTAATTCTTTACCGTTAACAAGAACAACCCCGTCTTTTATGGTGATCTTTTCGTCAGGTAAACCTATTATCCTTTTAATTAATTTTTTACTGTCTTCGGGGCTTTTAAAAATTATTATATCCCCCCTGTTAAACTTATCCCTCCAGTCGCATGTTCTATTTACAACAACGACATCTTTAGGATAAAGTGTAGGATACATTGAGGTTTGATTAACCACTGCCAGATTAAAAATAAAATTCCTCACTATTAGGGCTATAATAACAGCCGCAATAATTACTTTTATATTTTCCATAAAATCGGATTTTTTCTTTTCTTTTTTATCTTTATTTTCTTCATTCATTTTAATTCACCTTAAATATTATAACCTTTATATCCTGAATAGTAAATCAAAAGTCTCCTTTGCAGCAATAAAGAAAAAGCCGGGTCTAATTTCCCGACTTATTTCCATTAGTTATAATTGATTCTAGCTCTTTACTTTCCTTATTCATTTGATTTGTTTGGTTATTGGTAAGGTCTGTATTTTTGTTGTTTCCACTATTGTTAAGGCTGTTTGTGCCATTTGTAATTTGTTCTTTGGAAGGACTATTGGCATTAGTTACATCTTTATTTGATAGACCGTCATTTATCATATCATTCTTATTGACAGTTTTTGAATTCTTATCAACAATAGTAATTTTTTTAGAACTTCCCTGATAATCAACCTGCATGCCTAAAATTTCAGCTATAAATCTTATTGGCACAAAAGTCCTGTCATTTTTAATGATTGCTTCAGTATCAGTAGTTACAACCGCTTCCCCAACATTAACTTCTTTAGATCCTACTTTGAAATAAATATCTTTATTTATATCTTCAGTCTTTACAAAAATAGATTTTTCTTCATCATTCCATTCCACTTGATAACCTAAAGCTTCCACAATAAATCTTAAGGGTACCATAGTTCTTGAATTTTTAATAAAAGGAGCAGCATCCATTTTAGCTTTTTGACCGTCAATTTCATAATCTTTTTTTCCAATATTCATTATGATTATTTTTGAGTTTGCATCAAATAAAGCTAATTCAGCTGTCTTTGTACCGAGTTTGGCAATAACCTTAGGATTGTCTCCCAATCTATTAATGGTTATAGTTGAAGAATTTACATCAACAGTTCCTTCTGCATCACTCAAAGTGAATTGAAAAACTCTTGGTGATAGTTTAACTTCCTTTCCGTCAACCTTGCCCTTAATAGAAATCTTAAAACTATCTCCTTCTTTTATAGCACCACAATCTCCTGTTATTATAATTGACTCAATAGCTTTTTCATCTTTTATATTTATATCCTTAGTAAAAGACTCTCCTTTATTAGTTGTAAGAGTTAATTTATATGATCCCGGCGTTAAAGCCAAATAAGAATTATTAGATAATATATTGGCTCCATTAGAACTTTCATTAACTGTATAAGTCCTATCACTAATATCAATGGGGTTTAAGAATTCATCCCATGCTGATTTTAATGTAAAATCACTTGCCTCTCCAATTACAAGATTTGTATTTCCTTTTAGTTTTCCGTCAACAATAACTCCGGTATTTTTTGTAATATTAAAAACCCCAAGTCCGTTGACAACTTTTCTTTCCGCCTTATTTCCTTCAGGATTTATTACCCTTGTTCTCTTAAGATCTCCAAGGTTTCTGACAACCATGGCAGAAGATCCGCCTCCGTCAAGATTAAGGGCTTTTGTACATCCAAGGTCAACCAAAAAGTTTGAAAGTTCATTTAATGTCATTCCACTTGACCTCTTTGTCCTACCTTCACAGGAAACAATATAAACTGTTTTGCCGCCATCAGCAATCCCAACACAGGTTCTGGCCCTTGTTCCGCCGATGGAATTAATATCTTTTTTATAGGGTCTTACTTTGGATTCATCAACTAGAAGTGAATGACCTCCAATCAACATCTTCCAAGAATTTTGCGGATATATATCATATGAAATATTTAATTTATCTCCGATTTTAACATTATTTTTTATAAAATTTGCACTTGCGCCGCTAATTTGTAAAATCTTATAGCCTTTCGGTATCTGTAAATCCAAATTTTTATCATAAACAATTTTTTCTACAATATTATCAGTATTTAATAGAACTTCTCCGGCGCTTTTATCCCCACGGGATTTTGAAGTCCAAAAATCTGTGTACATTTGAATTTTAGATTCATGAGAGTATTCTTTTGAAGGTTGATACCAGTAAATATTTTTATTTATTCCATCAATATTATATTGTGCCCCATTAGGTGCTATTACCTTGCCGCCAAAATTTGTTGCTAGAATTTGAGCGGTATTATTTGTATCTATTCCAAAAGAATATACATCAGTTAAAACTGCAGGTGAAGATTTTATATCTCCATCAATAATAGAAGCTCCAAGGGGAACTCCTTGTAAAGCCATGGTAAAAAAATCTCCATTAACAAGACCGACAGCATTTGTCCTGTCACCCATTTGACTGACAGTTGCTTTTTTTGTATAGGTTCCTTGCCCAATAACAGTATTTAATTTAATACTTGGATTTGTTAAATCACACTTTATTAAATTAACTACCGCCTTGCCCTTCTTAGTTTTAACCGTATATTCATATCTTTGAACTCCCGGGGCTATTGGCTCTTCAAAATTCAATTTATTCTCAGCAAATATAAAATTAGTAATAATTATGGAAAAAACCATAAAAAATATAAGTACTTTCTTTTTCATTAATCAATCCTCCAAGATATATTATAAATTAAAAAAGCTATAATACATGGATTTCACAAAATTGTAATATAAACTTAATTATTTAACGTAGCCATTAAAATTATATAATCCTTGCAAAGAAAGCATCTTTATCTTTAAGAATGTTTAAAAGCATCTCCCTCTTTAAATCTTTAGTAAAAATAATTTTTTCCCCATCAATATCTTCGATTTTTTCTATATAAGTATTGGGAAAATCACACCTGCATCTTACATAATACTTTGCCTTAAAATCCCTATTTGAATTGACAAGAAATTTACCTGTCAAAACTTTACAATCATTATTCTCAATTACATCAATAATATCCTGTAAAACTGCAGATGCTGTTGGCAAGCTTCCTGCCCCCGGTCCTTTTAAACTTATTATCTCAAAATAATCTCCATAAATTTCCACCATATTATAAGCATTTTCAAGTCGTGCCAAATCCTCATCCTTTTCAAATAAACAAGGTTCAACTATTGCTGTATATTTATTTCCGTTAAATTCTCCCAAAGCCACTTCCTTTATCCTATAATTATCAGCCAAGTAGTTCACATCAATTTTGCTAATCTTATCAAGGCCAAAAACCTCAATATCATCTTCAGAAATCTTGCCGCCACTAATTATAGACAAAAGAATTCTTAATTTTCTTCTCATATCATAACCCTTAACGTCATCCGTAGGATCATGCTCAGCAAATCCCTTTTCTTGAGCTTCCTTTAAAACCTCTTCATAATCTAAATTGTTTTCAAACATGTTATAAAGAATATAATTTCCGGTTCCATTTAAAATTCCATATATCTTAGTAACCTTATTAAATATTGAAAGGGACTTTAGCTCTCTTACAATAGGAATAGTGCCGCATACTGCCGCTTCATATAAAAACATCCTACCGCAATCTTTTGCCAATTTATGAAATTCTTCAAAATGCTTACATACAACAGCCTTATTAGAAGTTACCACATTTTTCCCATTAGATAAGGCTTCCTTTATAAACTTATATGAATTTTCAACATCTCCTGTCATCTCTACAATGATATCTATTTCCTTATCATTTACAATGTCTTCATAATATAAAGTAAATAAAGACTTATCAAAATCTTTAACCTTTGACAAATGCCTAATCAAAATCTTTGAGATTTTAATGTCATAACCTTGGTCTTTTAAAATTTGAGATTTTTCATTTAAAATTTTATACAAACCTCTTCCAACAGTTCCAAATCCTAACAGTGCAATTTTTATCATCTGAATCCTCCTATCTGTTTAAAAAATTCTATATTAGAAAAAAACTAAAGTCAAGTTTATCATATTAAATCAAAATATAATTGACACAAAATACTCAACTTGATATCATAAGTAAAAGGCATAAAGAAGTAAAGTAGCGGCATAATCCTTTAATAAATAATAACGGCCCCTATCTCTACAACACTTATCCCGTAAATAAATAGGATAGAAAATTTGTAACTTATCGCTACAACTTTAACAAAAGAGGAGGAAAAATTATGACTTTTAATTTAGCTATATTGGGTGCAACAGGTCTTGTCGGGGAAACAATGCGTTCCATACTTGAAGAAAGAAATCTGGATATAAATAATATTTATCTATTTGCATCAGAAAGATCTGCAGGAACAAAAGTGAAATTTTTGGATAAGAATTTGGAAATTTTAGAATTAAGCGAAGAAAATTTAAAAAAATTTAAAATTGACTATGCTCTCTGTGCATTAGATGCAAAATTAGCAAGAATTTTTTTACCAATAGCAGACAAATTAGGAATTAAAGTTATTGATAATTCAAGTGCATTCAGAATGGACGAAGATAAGCCTTTAGTAGTCCCAGAAATTAATCCTGAAGATGCAAAATATGATGGTAATATAATACCCTCACCTAATTGTTCAACTATTCAATCAGTAGTAGCTCTATATCCCATCTATAAAAAATATGGTATAAAAAGAATTGTTTATACTACTTATCAAGCAGTTTCAGGTTCAGGCAAAAATGGACTTGAGGATTTAGAAAGAGGAATGAAGGGTGAATCAAATAAATTTTATCCATACCCTATCATTGGAAATGTCCTCCCTCATATTGATGACTTTTTGGACAATGGTTATTCTAAGGAAGAAATGAAAATGGTAAATGAAACAAAGAAAATATTCCATGACCAAAAAATAAAAATAACCGCAACAACCGTAAGGGTTCCGGTTAAAACTGCTCACATGGTAGCAATAAATGTTGAAACTCAAAAAGACTTTAATATTGAAGAAATATTTGATCTATATAAAAATACAGATGGTATTGTTTTGTATGATGATTTAAAGAACCTAAAATATCCAATGCCAATAATAGCAGCTGGAAAAGATCCGGTTTATGTAGGTAGAATAAGAAGAGATATATCCGTAGAACATGGACTTGATTTAATTTGTGTTGCAGATAACATGAGAAAAGGAGCTGCTCTAAATACTATTCAAATATTAGAAAGCTTAATTAAATGATTATAAAAGGCTCTATAATATCTGTTAGAGATTTACTCACCCAACAGATAGTATAGAGCCAGAAAACATAGGATTTATAATAAATAGTGTTGGTGAGAAATCATCAGCACTATTTATTATGGGACCGTAAAAAAACCACCGACTTAGCCGGTAGTTTTAATCTGTGGTATTTTTAACTATTTATAAAAATATGTAAAAATACAATATTTCTTGGCGGAGAAGGTGGGATTCGAACCCACGTGGGCTTGCACCCTAACGGTTTTCAAGACCGCCCCGTTATGACCGCTTCGGTACCTCTCCAAAAATGGTGACCCATGCGCGATTCGAACGCGCGACACCTTGATTAAAAGTCAAGTGCTCTGCCGACTGAGCTAATGGGTCATAATGGCTGGGGTGGCAGGACTCGAACCTACGAATGCCAGAGTCAAAGTCTGGTGCCTTACCGACTTGGCT
>CABTZF010000021.1 GCA_902489255.1 uncultured Peptoniphilus sp.
CTTTTTTGTCATAAGCTTGACATGAGAGGGAAGTGGATCTCTACTCTTGCAGATGAAAAAGCAATTTGATGAACATATTATTGATGAGGGATTTTTTGGTCAAGAAATTAATATGACAAATTTCAACTTAGCCCGCATGAATATGTTTTTACATAATGTAAATTATAATAATTTTTCAATAAAAAGAGGAGATACTTTATTAGATCCCCTTCACAATGATGAAAAACCTTTTGATGCTATTGTTTCAAATCCGCCCTATTCAATAAAATGGGTGGGAGATGCGGATCCTACTCTTATAAACGATATAAGATTTGCACCCGCAGGCAAATTAGCACCAAAATCCTATGCCGACTATGCTTTTATTATGCATTCACTTGCCTATTTATCAAGCAAGGGCAGGGCTGCCATAGTATGTTTTCCGGGGATTTTTTATAGGAAGGGTGCAGAAAAAACAATCAGGCAATATCTTGTGGATAATAATTTTATTGACTGCGTAATTCAATTGCCTGAAAATTTATTTTTTGGAACTTCGATAGCCACTTGCATTTTAGTTATGGCAAAAAACAAGACAGAAAATAAAATACTTTTTATTGACGCAAGCAAAGAATTTAAAAAAGAAACAAACAACAATATTTTAGAAGAAAAAAATATAAAAACAATAGTAGAAGAATTTAGGGACAGAAAGGAAAAAGAATATTTTTCAAGATATGTAGATAGAGATGAGATAGTAGAAAATGATTATAACCTCTCCGTTTCAACCTATGTGGAAAAAGAAGACACAAGGGAAAAAATAGATATAAAAGTTTTAAATAAAGAAATAGAAGAAACAGTAGAAAAAATAAATAAATTAAGAGCTTCAATAAACCAAATAGTAAGGGAGCTTGAAGATGAGTAAGATAGATGAACTATTAAAAAATGAAAAGGTAGAGTGGAAAAAATTAGGGGAAGTTTGCGATATTGTTCGTGGTGTCAGAGTAACAAAGAAAGAACTTGTAGATAATGGAGAATATCCTGTAGTTTCTGGTGGTATTGGATACATGGGTTACCTTAATAATTATAATAGAAAAGAAGATACTATTACAATCGCTCAATATGGAACTGCAGGTTATGTTTGTTGGCAAAAAAAGAAATTTTGGGCTAATGATGTTTGTTTTTCCGTTTATCCTAATGAAAAAGTAATAAAAAAATTTTTGTATCACTATTTGTTACAAAAACAGCAATATCTATATTCTATATCTAATAAATCTGCTGTACCATATAGTATTTCTAAAGAAAAAATCCTTAAAATTGAAATTCCAGTACCGTCACTTGAAACCCAAGAAAAAATTGTTAAAATACTTGACAAATTCACAAATTATGTTACTGAATTACAGGCTGAATTACAGGCTGAATTACAGGCAAGAAATAAGCAGTATGAGTATTATAGGGATATGCTTTTAAGTGAAGAATATTTGAATAAACTCACAAAAGAATTTTATCAAATAGATAAGATTAGGAGCTTTGATTTTATAAAAATATCTGAACTATGTTTAAGACAAAGAGGTATAAAAATAACCGCTGAGCAAATGAAAAATCTAGACAAATCAGATTCTAGCGTTAAAGTATTCGCCGGTGGAAATACAACGGCAAATCTCTTGCCAGAAGAAGTTGGAATTGAGAATATTATAAACAAACCAAGTGTAATTGTGAAGTCAAGGGGACACATTGATTTTGAATATTATGATAGAGATTTTACTCATAAAAATGAAATGTGGTCCTATTCAAGCTTGGATGAAGAGAAATTAAATATAAAGTTTTTATATTATATTTTAAAAAATAATTTAAAGTATTTTATAGATAACGCTATATCAGGTAAATTGCCTCAAATATCAACAGGAGTTACAGATAATTATAAAGTGCCACTACCAAGTATTTATATTCAAAATAAGGTTGTTGAGGTTTTGGATAAGTTTCAAGACTTGCTTTCTGATACTCAGGGCTTGTTGCCGGAAGAGATTGAACAAAGACAAAAACAATATGAATATTTCCGTGAAAAACTCTTGACATTCGAAGATAAAGTGATAACACACACACAAATAATTTCTAGAAGCTACTTTGATATATTGAACGAAGTTTGCGACATACTAGGAATAAATATTGCTTCAAATTATTTTTATAAATTATCTGAATGTACACTAAATATTGAAAAAATAAATTGGAATAATTTAACAGAATTAGATTACATCGACCTATCTTCAATAGATCGTGAGAGTAATTCTATTATAGAAACTACTAAAATTAATAAAAATAATGCACCTAGCAGAGCAAAGCAACTTGTTAAAGAAGATGATATAATTTTTGGAACGACTAGACCTACTTTGAAAAGATTTTATAAAGTCGAAAAATGTTATGATGGTCAAGCTTGTAGTACGGGATTTTGTGTTTTAAGGGCAGATAAAAATAAAGTTATACCAAAATGGATTTATTATTCTATTAGAACAAGTAATTTTTTTGAGTATATAAAAATCAATGAGGTAGGAACAAGTTATCCATCAATCTCAGATGCAAAAGTAAAAGATTATAAAATTTTAGTGCCACCAATGGAGGTACAAGACTATGTGGTTTCTATCCTCGATAAGTTTGATTCTTTAGTAAATGATATTAAAGAGGGATTGCCCAAAGAAATAGAATTAAGACAAAAACAGTATGAGTATTATAGGGAAAAGCTTTTAAATTTTCCTAAATAGAAAGGAATATTATGGAAGAAAACAATATAATTTACAATAAATCCATCATTGCCGAAATGACGGGCGGAATTATTTTAGCAAATTTTAAAAAAGATTTAAGTGTTAGAGAGTCTTCCTATCAAAGCGAGCAAGAGCTTGAAAGGCAAATGATTGAAAATTTAATTTCTCAAGGCTATGAACATATAAAGATAAAAACAAAGGATGATTTATACAATAATCTAAAAGTTCAAATTGAAAAGTTAAATGGAGTGTCTTTTTCAGATGAAGAATGGAATAGGTTTTTGCTTGAATATTTGGATGCTCCCAATGATGGGATGATAGAAAAAACAAGAAAGGTGCAGGAAGATAATATATATGATTTTATTTTTGATGACGGGCATCTGAAAAATATTAAGATTATAGATAAGAAAAATATTCACAATAATTTTTTGCAGGTTATGAATCAGTTTGCTCAAAGCGGCACTCATGGCAATCGCTATGATGTAACAATTCTTGTAAACGGTCTGCCCCTTGTCCATATTGAGCTAAAAAAAAGAGGTGTAAATTTACACGAGGCATTTAATCAAATTCATAGATATAGTAAGGAAAGTTTCAATAGTGAATCGTCTCTCTATAAATTTGTGCAAATTTTTGTAATTTCCAACGGAACATATACCAGATATTTTGGCAATACAACTGCACAAAATAAAAATAATTATGAGTTCACTTGCGAGTGGGCGGATGCCAAGAATAAGGTTATTAGCGATTTAGAGGATTTTACAAAAACTTTTTTTGAAAAGCGTGTTGTTCTTGAAGTTCTTACCAAGTATTGTGTTTTTGATGTCAATAATACGCTCTTAATTATGCGCCCCTATCAAATTGCGGCTACTGAAAGAATTTTGTGGAAGATAAAGTCAAGTTATGAAACTAAAAAAGCAGGAAGGCCTGAAGCCGGTGGATTTATTTGGCATACGACCGGTTCCGGCAAAACTCTTACATCTTTTACGGCTGCAAGGCTTGCCACGAGTCTTGATTTTATTGATAAGGTATTTTTTGTTGTTGACAGAAAAGATTTGGACTACCAAACAATGAAAGAATATCAAAGATTTCAGCCGGACAGTGTAAATGGAAGTAAAAATACCAGGGAGCTTAAAAGGTGTATTGAAAAAGATGATAACAGGATTGTAGTTACAACTATTCAAAAGTTAAATGAATTTGTAAAGAAAAATCCTACTCATGAAATTTATGATAAACACTGTGTTCTTATATTTGATGAATGCCACCGCTCTCAGTTTGGGGATGCACAAAAAAATATAAGAAAATCATTTAAAAAATATTACCAATTCGGCTTTACAGGGACTCCGATTTTTCCTGAAAATTCTCTTGGCGGAGAAACTACTGCCGGCATATTCGGGGCTCAACTTCACTCTTATGTAATCACTGATGCTATTCGTGACGGCAAGGTTTTAAAATTTAAGGTTGATTACAATAATATAAGGCCTAAATTTAAAGATGCAGAAAAAGAGAATGATGAAAATAAATTAGCAAAACTGGAAAATAAAATGCTCCTTCATCCGGAACGTATTACAGAAATTACTAAATATATTTTAAAAATTTTTGATACAAAAACGCACCGTAATGAGTTTTATGATTTGAAGCAAAGAAGGTTAAACGGATTTAATGCAATGTTTGCTGTTCAAAGTATTGAGGCTGCAAAATTATATTATGAAGAGTTTGAAAAACAGCAGCAAGAATTAGCAAAAGAAAAAAGACTGAAAGTAGCTACAATTTTTAGTTTTGCAGCTAATGAAGAACAAAGAGCAATTGGAGAAATTTCAGAAGAAGATTTTGACCCTTCAGCTATGGATTTAAGTGCAAAAGAATTCTTGGATAAAGTAATTTCTGATTATAATGGCTATTTTAAGACAAACTATTCTACTAACGGCAATGAATTTCAAAATTATTACAAGGATTTATCTTTAAAGGTAAAAGAAAGAAAGGTTGATTTATTAATTGTTGTGGGAATGTTTTTAACAGGTTTTGACGCACCGACTTTAAATACTTTATTTGTTGATAAAAATCTGAGATATCATGGGCTTATTCAGGCATTTTCAAGAACCAACAGGATACTTAATAAGGTAAAAACTTTCGGAAATATTGTTTGCTTTAGAGATTTGGAAAAGGCTACAATAGATGCAATAAAAACTTTTGGAGATGAAAACAGTGTAAATATTATTTTGGAAAAAAGCTATGCAGAATATATTTATGGGTTTAAAGATGAAGAAACGGGGGAAATTACTAAGGGTTATATAGATATTTGTAATGAAATTAATGATAAATTTCCCGATCCGACTGAAATTACATTGGAAGCGGACAAAAAAGTATTTGCGGAACTTTTTGGAGAACTTTTAAAAGCTGAAAATATATTAAAAAATTTTGATGAATTTGAAAGTTTTGAAAAAATAATCACTGACAGGCAAATGCAGGATATGAAAAGCGTCTATGTGGATATTAGGGAAAATATTTTAAATTCAAAGAATGCTGAAAAATCCATAGGTGGGCAAGTTGATTTTTCTGATGTGGAATTTCAAATTGATTTGCTAAAAACTGATGAAATTAATTTGGATTATATTTTAGCTCTAATATTGGAAAAATCAAAAGGAAATGAGGATATAGAAAGTTTGAAGGCGGAAGTTCGTAGAGTTATAAGGTCAAGTCTTGGAACGAGAGCAAAAGAAGAGCTGATTATGGATTTTATAAACAAGACAAGGCTTGCAGAATTGAAAAATACTGATGACATTCTTGAATCATTTTATAAGTTTGCCAAAAAAGAAAAAGAAGTTAAAATAAAATCGTTAGTTGAAGAAGAAAAGCTTAAAGAAGGGTCAAAACGCTTTATAGAAAAGTCTATCAGTAAGGGCTATGTAGAATATGCAGGGGATGAATTGGACAAAATAATCCCGCCGACTTCACGAAGACGTGGAGCAAGAGAAAAAAAGAAAGAAACTGTTCTTGAAAAAATAAGAAAAATTGTGGAAATTTTTGTTGGGATTTAGATTTTTAGTTTAGGGCTTGTGTTTATTTAAAGTAGTTATTTTTTATATGAGCTTTATATGAATTGAAATGAGAAAAACTGTTAGAATTTATATTAATGATAGTAGGGAGCTTTTTAAGAGCTTGTACTTGGAACTTGAAGCAACCTAACATGAATTAGCCTTTAGTATGGATTGGCAAAGATAAGATAATAAAAAGACACCGGAATTATTTACTATATTGGGATTAGACTTTATAAGCATGAAAACTATGGTGAATAAATTGCCTTATTTGTGTAAATGCTTACTTTTAATAAGATTTGAAATTAGGACCACAGTTTATTAATCTTCGCTTGAGCTAAGATTTTTATGGAGAAAATATATGAAGAAAAAAATTTTGATTGAACTCTTATTTGGATTTATTTTTGCAATGCTATTAATGAGTATTGTAATTTATTTTGCTTATACTGAAGCTTATAGCACAAATATTGATACACTTACTGTTAAAATTCTTGGAATACCTATTTATAAATTGACAAAATCCGGAACGGAATATATAGGCAAGTCAATAGGAATTTATATGGGACTGGTATGTGCTATTTGTATGGCACTAAGCACTATTGTAGGAAAGCTTATAAGCAAAGCAAAAAAAGGTGAGGCCGAGTTTGTCAAACAAGAACACAAAAGAATAACTAAAACTTAATGTGATAGAGGAATCTATTATTTTTATGCCTGAAATTAAAAAAAGATAATTATGCATTTTGATTATTTTTATAAGAGGCAATTAAAAAATATAATTTTATTTGGGCAGCAAGAGTTTTGACAGAAAATGAGTTTTTAAAAGCGTTTCCTTTTAAGCTTAAATTTTACATATTAAAGATTTTTAATATAGCCGGCTTATAAGGGTCAGGTTTTTATTAAAACTGTTTTATTAATTTCTTATAGTAAGTTCTTAAATATTTATTATATTTTTAGTTAATATATAATTTAGCATAAAAAATATTATTAAATTATTGATAATTGTGGTATTATATAAAATGTAAATCTGAGTAAAATACTATGGATTATTTTATGAAAATCATAAGATTATGAAATATGGGAGGAAATATGGCTGAAGAGTTATGCAGAATAGAAAATTTAAGTGCCGGAGTTGACGGTAAAGAAATTTTAAAGGATATAAATTTAAAAATTAATTATGGAGAGGTTCATGTTATTATGGGACCTAACGGATCAGGCAAGTCAACACTTGCAAATGTAATAATGGCTAATCCTGTTTATACAGTAAATAAGGGGAAAATATTTTTGGACGGGGAAGATATTTCAAATCTTTCTACGGACAAAAGAGCTAAGAAGGGACTATTTATGTCTTTTCAAAGCCCAGAAGAAGTTCCGGGTATTTCTGTAGAAAATTTCATTAGAACTGCAAAGATGAATAAAGAGGATATTAATATACCGATTTTAAAATTTCAAAAAGAATTAAAATCTGAAATGAAAAATTTGAGCATGGATGAAGTTTATGCAGAAAGATATTTGAATGTGGGCTTTTCCGGAGGAGAAAAGAAGAAATCAGAAATTCTTCAAATGCTGATGTTAAATCCCAAGCTTGCAATCCTTGATGAAACAGATTCAGGTCTTGATGTGGATGCGACAAGAATTGTTGCGGGCGGAATTGAAAGATTTTTAAATAAAGATAACGCGGTGTTAATAATTACCCACCACCAAGAGCTTGTAAGAAATGTCGTACCTGACTATGTTCATGTTATAGTAAACGGTCAAATTGTTAAAGAAGGAGATGCATCTTTGGTTGCAAAGATTGAAGAGGAAGGTTTCGGTTGGATTTTAGATGAGGCTGAAATAGATGGTTAAGAAAGACAGAACTTATGTAGAAGATATGGACAGGGGTATTTATGATATTAAAAATGCCTTTGAATATAGGTATAAAACAAGTGAGGGTCTTAATGAAGAAATTGTAAGAGAAATTTCTTTTGAAAAAAAAGAACCTGAATGGATGCTTAACTATAGGTTGGAAGCTCTGGAAATTTTTAACAAGTCAAAAGATCCTGTATGGGGACCGGATTTGTCGGAAGTTGATATTGACAAGATAACGACTTATATAAGACCTAAGGCTGATTTATCAACTTCTTGGGATGATGTGCCCAAAGAAATAAGAGATACTTTTGATAAGCTGGGAATTCCTGAAGCTGAAAAAAAATCTTTTCTTTCAGGAGTTGGAGCCCAATATGACAGTGAAGTTGTATACCATTCTATTCAGCAATATTTAAAAGATGCAGGTGTTATATATACTGATTTTGAATCAGGTCTTCGGGAATATCCGGAAATTGTAAAAAAATATTTCGGCAAATGCATCAAACCAACTCTTCACAGATATGCGGCTCTTCATTATGCAGTATGGAGCGGAGGATCATTTGTTTATGTTCCAAAGGGAGTAAAGGTTGATATTCCTCTTCAATCCTATTTTAGATTAAATGCTCCGGGAGCAGGACAATTTGAACATACTTTAATTATTCTTGAACCGGAATCCTATTGCCATTTTATAGAAGGCTGTTCAGCACCAAAATATAATGTTGTAAATTTACATGCCGGTGCAGTGGAGCTTTATGTTGCAGAAAATTCAACTTTAAGATATTCGACAATTGAAAATTGGTCAAGAAATATGTATAACTTAAATACAAAAAGAGCCTTAGTGGAAAAAAATGGAAAAATCCAATGGATTAGCGGATCTTTCGGGTCCAGGGTTTCTATGTTATATCCATCTTCAATTCTAAAAGGAGAAGGAGCCAGCAGTGAATTTACAGGAATTTCTTTTGCAGGATCTGAACAAAATTTAGATACCGGGGCTCAAGTTGTTCACTTGGCACCCAATACAAATTCTTTTATTAATACCAAATCTATTTCTAAAAATGGAGGGATTGCTGTTTATAGAGGACTTGTAGAATTTTCTGAAGATGCTGTAAATTCTAAAAATTCCACTTCTTGTGAATCACTTATGCTTGATGAAATATCACGTTCTGATACAATACCGACAATACGAATTAATAATCAGGAAGTGGATGTTGGACATGAAGCTAAGATAGGAAAAATTTCAGATTCAGTTATATTTTATTTAATGACCAGGGGTCTGTCGGAAGAAGATGCTAAGCAATTAGTAGTCAGAGGTTTTGCTGAACCAGTTGCCAAGGAACTTCCTATGGAATATGCGGTTGAGATGAATAATTTGATTAACTTAGAACTTGTGGGATCAATCGGGTAGGTGAAAAGATGAAAATTAAAGGAAACGAACTAACTTTTAAGACTTTTTCATGGACCAAGGTTAATGATTGTGAAATTGAGCTTCCTAAAGTTGGCAAAGATTTAATTCCTATGCCGTCTTCTGAAAAATATCTGAGGAATTTGAAGGAATTTGATACTTTTGATTATGGAATTTCAAAAGAAGCCTTGGAAAAAGTTAAGGAAGATATGAATTTATATAGGATTTATGAGGCGATAAGCGGGGAAGATATTGTATATAATCCCTGTTATTTTAAGACTGATGATGAAAATCCGAATCTTTGTGACATAGAAGATATTATTGCTCATGAAGGTTCAAAAATAAAAGTATTTTTGGATTATTATTCAGAAGGAACAGAAAAGAAATTTAGAAATACTTTGATTAGAATACTTGCTGAAAAGAATTCTGAAGTGGAACTTTTTGTAATTCAAAGGGAAGGCAAAGAAGCAAAATCGTTAGAGGCCATTGGAATTTTCGCCCATGAAAATGCAAAAATAAGTTTAAGTCAGTATCAACTGGGGGCAGGAGAATTATATACAAATTATAAGTGCATACTTGACGGCAGAAAAAGTGAAGCTAATGTAAATTCTGTCTATTTTGGTAAAAATGATGAGAAGATGGACTTATTTTATGAAATGGTTCATAAGGGAGAAAAAACTCAAAGCAATATTATTGTAAATGGAGCTTTAAAGGATAGGGCTTACAAAAACTTTAAGAGTAATTTGAATTTTTTGGAGGGCTGTAATAATGCTAAGGGCAATGAAGGCGAATTTACAGTATTATTGTCAGATGATGTACATTCTATTTCTGTTCCCCTAATGTTATGCCATGAAGATGATGTTGAAGGTAATCATGCATCTTCATCCGGAAAGATAGATCCTCAAATTTTATTTTATATAATGAGCAGGGGCTTTTCTTATAGCCAAGCTGAATCTTTAATTATTGAGTCAAAATTTTCTCAGGCTATAGACTTGTTGAAAAATGATAAGCTTGAGGAAGAAGTGTGGAAATCAGTAAGAGAAATTTTAGGGAGTTAATATGTTAAGTAAAAAAGAAATTTTAGATATTAGAAGTGAATATCCTTTTTTAGATTTAAAAGTTAATAACCATAAAATTATTTATTTTGACAGTGCAGCCACAACTCAAAAGCCAAAAGAAATTATTGAAAACATAAGTAACTACTATAAGGGCGAAAATGGGAATCCTCACAGGGGTGCACATTTTTTAGCAATGAAGGCTACTGAAGTTTATGAAAAAGCCAGGGAAGAGGTTTGTAAATTTATAAATGCAAAAAGTCCTAATGAAATAGTTTTTGTAAGAAATGCAACAGAGGGCTTAAATCTTCTCGCTTATTCTTACGGATTTAATAATCTTAGACCGGGGGATGAAATTCTGATTTCTATTATGGAACACCATTCAAATCTTGTTCCTTGGCAAAGAGTTGCTGAAAAAACAGGTGCAGCCCTAAAATATTTATATGTTGATAAGGATGGGCAAATTCCTTTTGAAGAAGTTGAAAAGAAGATAAATAAAAACACAAAAATTTTTTCTATGACTTTAGCTTCAAATGTTTTGGGAACAATTCCCGATGCAAAGAAAATTTTTAAATATGTTAGGGAAAATTCTAAGGCAATTATAATAGCTGACGGAGCTCAATATATACCTCACAAAAAAATAGATGTTAAAGATTTGGATTTTGATTTTTGTGTATTTTCGGGTCATAAAATGTATGCCGCTACAGGTATTGGAGTGCTTTATGGCAAAGAAGACCTTTTAAATTCTTTAGATCCATTTTTGAGCGGTGGGGATATGATTGAATATGTTTATGAAGACAAGGCAACATATTTGCCGGCACCTCAAAGATTTGAAGCGGGGACTCAAAATGTGGAAGGTGCGGTAAATTTAAAAGCTGCCATAGATTATATTAATAAAATCGGCCTTGATAAAATTGACGAGTATGAAAATTACCTAACAAACTATTGTTATGAAAAAATAAAGAAACTGAATTATTTGGATATATATACAACTCCAAGTAAAAATAGAGCTCCTGTTATTGCCTTTAACTTTAAAGAAGTTCACCCCCACGATGCAGCTTCGATACTTGATAGCTATGGAATTGCTGTAAGAAGCGGTCACCACTGTGCCCAACCTTTACACAGATTTTTAGGATGTAATTTTTCAGTAAGAGCATCTTTTGCCATATATAACACCCTAGAAGAAATTGATTATTTTATAGAACATTTAGCAGATGTAAGGAGGATGTTAGGTTTTGGATCTTAATCAAATTTACACTCAAATGGTTTTGGAGCAATCTAAAGACAAGAGGAATAAAAGAAACTTAGATCACCCGACTCATAAAGAGTTAGGTCATAATCCAAGTTGCGGAGATGAAATAACCTTGGAACTTGATGTGGAAGATGGGTATATAAAAGATATTTCATACATGGGAAATGGTTGTGCAATTTCTCAAGCTTCAACTTCTATAATGTGTGATACTGTGAAGGGATTAAAAGTCAAGGAAGCTATAACTTTGGCGGAAAAATTTATTGGAATGATAAAGGGTCAAATAAAAGATGAAGAAGAGCTTGAAGATTTAGGAGACGGAATAGCTTTTATTAATATAAGAAATATGCCTGCGAGGGTTAAATGTGCTGTGCTTGCCTGGTATACATTAAAAGATATTTTAGAAAATGATAAGCGGGAAGGTAGTTTTACACCTTGAGGAGGAAAAAATGAAGCTATCAACTAAGGGCAGATATGGACTTATGGCTATGTATAGGCTTAGTAAAAATAAGTCCGACAGGCCGATGTCATTAAAAGATATAGCAGATATTGAAAATCTATCGGAAGCTTATTTGGAACAACTATTTTCTCTTCTTAAAAAAAATGGTCTTGTTATTTCGGTCAGGGGAGCCGGAGGAGGTTATCAATTAGCTAAGCCGGCAAAAGAAATTCCCATAGGTGATATAATTAATGCTTTGGAAGGGGAAATTAAACTATCATGCTGTGATAGTGGAAAAAGAATTGAGTGCAGCAAAGTAAACGGGTGTGCAACAAAAGATATTTTGCAAAAATTACAAAGCAAAATGGAAGAAGTTATGGATTCTCTAACTTTGGCTGATATGTGAGGCGATTTTTATTATTTACATGGATAATGCCGCAACTACAAAAATAAAAGATAAGGTGTTTGAAGCTATGCTTCCTTATTTAAAAGAATTTTATGGAAATGCTTCAAGTATTTATAGTCTTGGGCAAAAATCAAAAGCGGCTATTGAAAATTCCAGGGCAATAATTGCCCAAGCCTTAGGGGCAAAAGCAAATGAAATTTATTTCACATCAGGTGGAACTGAATCTGATAATTGGGCTATAAAAGGTTCCGTTAAAAGCAATAAAAAAAATCATATAGTAACTTCTACCATTGAACATGAGGCAATATTAAAGTCTTGTAAATATCTTGAGAGTTTTGGAACAAGAGTAGATTATATTTCTGTTGATAAAGAGGGCTTTGTAAATTTGGAAGAATTAAATGAAAAGTTATCTAAAGATACAAACTTAGTTTCAATAATGTATGCTAATAATGAAGTTGGAACAATAGAGCCTATTGATGAAATTGCAAAAATATGTGAAAATAAAGGTGTGCCGCTACATGTAGATGCTGTTCAGGCAATTGGAACCATACCTATTAATTTATCCAAGGGTCATATAACTATGATGAGTTTTTCGGGTCATAAAATTGGAGGACCTAAGGGTGTGGGAATTTTATATATAAAAGAAGGTTATGAAATTTCTTCTTTTTTGCACGGAGGAGAACAAGAAAGAAGAAAAAGGGCCTCAACTGAAAATGTTGCATCTATTGTAGGCCTTGGGGTTGCAGTTGAAGATGCAATAAAAAATTTAGAAGAAAGGAAAGAATATACTGAAAAACTTAGGGATTATTTTCTTGACAAACTTCTAACCCTTCCGGGGGTTCGGTTAAATGGTCCCATGGAAAATAGATTAGCAACAAATATTAATCTTTCCTTTGATAATCTTAAAGAGCAAGTTTTATTACCCTATCTTGATTTTCACGGTATATGTGCATCTCAAGGGTCAGCTTGTACGGCAGGAAGCTTAAATCCATCTCATGTACTTTTGGCAATGGGTAAAAAGAATAAGCAGGCAAATAATCCTTTAAGACTAACCATAAATTATAATAATACCGAAGAAGAAGCGGATTATGTCTTTGAGGTGTTAAAAGAAGCAATTAATAAATTTAAAGTGGTGATTTAATGTTGGAACAAATTTCAGGCAATACCGGAAAATTTGTAATCTATGCTATGTTAATATTATCCCTCTTACTTTTATCTTTAATAATCTATTATCTTATTAATATTGGAAACAGATATATTGAAGGGGATAAAAGAATAAAAATAGATTTAAAATTTATCTTAAAAATCTTTATTTGTATTGTTATCTTATATTTTATAAGTATAATTTTTGAAAAATATAAAATTTTAGGTTATACTCTTTGGTCATTACTTATTGGTATAATTTTTGCCTATATTATTGACCCTATTGTAAATTTTTTGGAGAGGAAAGGTATTAAAAGGCCCTTTGGAGTAATTATTGTCTACATTACAACATTTATAATTTTTGCAATTTTACTTGTAACTGTAATACCCAAGACAATAACGGAGCTTACTAACCTACTGGCATCTCTTCCACCGATGATGGATTCATTATCAAAAGCTTTGACCAAGTTTTTTTTAAAGCTTGCGGAAGATTATAATATAAATATTCCCCCAAGTTTTTTAAATATGCTTAAGGGATCATCAAATGTTCAAGATACGGCTAATGCGGCAGCAAATGCCCAAGATCCTCTAACAAATATTTTTAATTCCTTTACAAATACAGTAAATACGATTTTGGCTAACATTCAAAAATCGGCTTTGGAAGGTATGAGAAGTGTTGTGGTTAAATTGTACGGATTTGTAACTTCCACTTTAAAAATTGTATTGGTACTGATTTTTTCTTTCTATTTTTCAATAGGAAAGGATAAATATTTAAAATCTTTAAAAAAATCCATACCCAATAAATATAGGGAAGATGTTAATTATTTAGCAATAAGGATAGATACATCCTTGCAACAATTTATTAGAGGCAGACTTTTGCTGGCCTTGTTTGTGGGATTTTTTACCATGGTGTATTTATTAATTTTAAGAGTGGATTTTGCCATAGTAATTGGCATGATAACTTGTATAGCTGATATTATTCCCTATATAGGACCATTTTTAGGTTTTATACCTGCGGTTTTATTTGCCTTTATGGATGCACCTTTAAAAGCTTTTTGGGTTTCAATTTTATTTGTATCAATTCAATGGGCTGAAAACAATATTTTAGCTCCAAAATTAATAGGGGATTCAACAGGACTTTCTCCTTTGACAGTTTTAATTTCTATAATTATAGGCGGAGGAATTTTTGGAATTTGGGGAATGGTTGTATCAGTTCCCTTAGTTTCAGTAGCATTGATTTTAGTTGATTTTTTCAAAATCAAGTATAAGGAAAATAAAATAGATTAATTAAGCTTCAATTCAATTTGAAGCTTTTTTAAAAATTTATAAATTTTTGTAATTAATATAGAGGTGATGTGATGAATTTAGAAGAAATGTTTAAAAAATATGCGGATTTAGTAATTAAATGTGCATTAAATATAAAAGAGGGAGATTTTTTACTTATAAGAACTCCAATAGAAGTAGCTGATTTAGCCAATATAATGGCACAAACCGCCTATGAAGAAGGGGCTTTTAAAGTCCAAATTGATTATAGGGACGAAAATTTTACAAGAATTAAATATTTGTATGAAAGTAAGGATATTTTGACAGATATACCTGAATTTTTGGTGGATAAAGAAAAATATTTTTTAGACAAAAAGACCAAATATTTATCAATAACAGGAGGAGATCCTGAAATTTTAAAAGGAATTGACCCTGAAAAAATTTCAGCTTATAACAGGGCATCAGGTCAAGCCTACAAAGAATTTAATGAAAAACTTATGGCAAATTATACGTCATGGTGTGTAATCGGAGGGGCAACTAAGGCTTGGGCAAAAAAAGTATTTCCAAATTTAGATACCGACAAAGCCGTTTTGAAATTATGGGAAGAAATTTTTTATACAATTAGGTTATTTGACAAAAACCCAATAGAATCAATGGATGAACATATTAAAGCCTTGGATAAATATGCTAAATTCTTAAATGAAAATAATTTAAAATTTTTACACTATAAGTCAAAAAAAGGAACTGACCTACACATAGAATTGCCTAAAGGATATATTTTTGTAGGGTCGGGAGAAAAAAATTCTTTCGGAGAAGATTTTGTTGCCAATGTTCCCAGTGAAGAAGTTTTTTCCCTACCTCACAAATATGGAGTTAATGGTATAGTTTATAATACAAAACCCTTAAACCATGGCGGAGTTCTTATTGATAATTTCTTTTTAAAATTTAAAGATGGAAAAGTTGTGGATTTTGATGCTGAAGTAGGTTTGGATGAACTAAAAAATATAATTAACTCCGGCAAAGGCGCTGACAGGTTGGGTGAAGTTGCCCTGGTGCCTTATGACAGTCCAATATCTAATAGAAAGATTTTATTTTTTAATACCCTTTATGATGAAAATGCCTCTTGCCATTTAGCTTTAGGTAAGGCATATCCAACTTGCCTTAAGGGAGGAGAAAATTTAGAAGAAAAAGATTATGACAAATATGGAATTAACGATTCAATAATTCATGTGGACTTTATGATAGGGGACGGGACAACAGATATTATTGGCGAACGCCCCGATGGAACTAAGATTGAAATTTTTAAAAATGGAAATTTTGCCATATAAAAAATTAAAAATTTAATAAATTTTTATTGACCACCTCATATAAAAATGATATCATTATGATATCAAAAATATGAGGTGATTTTTATGAAAGAAAAAATTATTAAAGGAAGAAACAATGGACCTGCAATTTTAATTGCAAATGTCTTATTTACCATTTTCAGTATAGGAATGTTTATATTTTTAAATAATAGAGGGAAATTTTTCTTAGGTGGAGTTTTCATGATTTTATTTGTTCTATCATTTATTAGCTATGGAGGTTTTAAAATGGTTGGTCCACAAGAAGCCATAGTTTTAACTTTGTTTGGTAAATATATCGGTTCTATAAAGGCGAATGGATTTTATTATGTCAATCCTCTTGCAGTTGCAGTAAATCCAGCGGCAAAGACAAAATTAGGTCAAAGTGGTGATGTGGATTTGGAAGACAAAAATTTAAAAATCCTGACAAACAGATCTGGAAATGCACAACATATAAATAAAAAAATTTCTCTAAAGGTAATGACCTTAAGCAATTCACGTCAAAAAGTTAATGATGTTTTAGGAAACCCTGTTGAAATAGGTATAGCAGTTATGTGGAGGGTTGTTGACACTGCAAGTGCAGTATTCAACGTAGATAATTATAAGGAATATTTATCTCTCCAATGTGATGCGGCTTTGAGAGATATAGTTAGAATTTATCCTTATGACGTTGCACAAAATGTTGACACAACAGGTGACGGTATTCCTGACGACGGAAGTTTAAGAGGTTCAAGTGTTGTTGTGGCAAATAGGATTAAGGCAGAAATTCAAAATCGAGTGGAATTTGCCGGACTTGAAATTTTGGATGCAAGAATAACTTATCTTGCTTATGCTCCGGAAATTGCTCAAGCAATGCTTAGAAGACAACAAGCTTCCGCTACTGTAGATGCAAGAACCATGATAGTAGATGGAGCTGTTGATATGGTAAAAATGGCTCTTGATAAATTAAGTACAGAAGATATTGTTGATCTTGATGAAGAAAGAAAGGCTGCCATGGTTTCAAATTTATTAGTAGTATTATGTAGTAACAATGAAGTTTCTCCTGTTGTTAATTCAGGAAGTTTGTATTAATGGCAAAAAAACAAATCCCCTTAAGAGTATCTGAAGAACTTTATAATGCAATAGCAAGTTGGGCGGAAGATGATTTTAGGAGCATTAACGGTCAGATAGAATATCTCTTAACAGAATGTATTAGACAGAGAAAGAAAAACGGTTCGCCCATTTCAAAAGAAATAGATAAACCACCGGATATAGATATTAAATAAAAAGGCTCAGTTGGAAGTTGACTTCTAACTGAGCTTTTAAAATTTAATTTACACACAGATAATCTTTAAGTTTTTCAAATTTTTTGTCACCAATGCCGTCAATATTTTTTATATCCTCTATACTTTTAAATTGAAAAGTTTGCCTGTACTCAATTATTTTATCGGCAGTTTTTTCACCCACTCCCGGCAGAGCCATAAGTTCTTCCTTGCTTGCCCTATTTAGGTCAACTTGCCTGTGCATTTCACCGGTTTCATTGGCATTTGTATTTGTAATACTTAAGCCCTTTTCTTTTACTTCATCAAAAGTTGCTATGTAAATCTTATCTTCATCAGTAAGTTTTCTGGCCAAATTAACTGAATCAAGATCAGCATCTGCTCTTGCTCCGCCTGCTAAATTTATTGCATCAATTAACCTATCACCTTTATTTAATTTTACCAAGCCCGGTTTATTTACAGCTCCTGCAATATGTACATAAATTTCTTCATTTTTTTCATCTTCATCGGAATTTTCTGAACTGAAGTTTGAGTTTTCAGAAATTTCTAAAGAATTATTTTCGCTTTCAAGGTCAGGGTCCTTATTCTTTAAAGTATATAAACTTATACCCAGTACAAAAATTAAGAAGAAAATTATTATATTTTTTAAATTTTTATTTATATAATCTAACATGCTAAGAAAATCCTTAAAATTATTTTCATCAATATATTACATCAGACCTTGCCATTTAGCAACTGTTCAAATAGGTTAATTTATGATATAATTAATAAAACGCTTTCAAATTTACATATAGGAGGAAGGCAATGAAAGTTTATAAGACGGAAAATGTAAGAAATTTAGCACTTGTAGGTCATTCAGGAAGTGGCAAAACAAATTTAACAGAAGCTATGCTGTTTCAGTCAGGAGCTACAAAAAAATTAGGTAATGTAACCGATAAAAATACTCTTTCAGACTTTTCTAAAGAAGAAATGGAAAGGGGAACTTCAATAGGCACTTCAATTATTCCGGTTGAGTGGAGAAACTATAAGGTTAATATTATAGATACTCCCGGTTATATGGATTTTTCAGGAGAAGTTATAGGAGCCTTAAGGGCTTCAGAAGCTGCACTTCTTGTTATTGATGCAACATCCGGTATAGAAGTCGGAACTGAAAGAGCATGGAAATATTGCGAAAAAATTGGCTTACCAAGAATAATTTTTATTAATAAAATAGATGGAGAACATGTTAATTTCAGAAAATTAATGGAAAATTTGGAAGAAGCTTTCGGTAAAAAAGTAATTCCGTTTTCTGTACCAATTGGAGAAGGAGAAAGTTTTGTCGGGGTTACAGATGTAATTTATCAAAAAGGATTCAAATATGAAAATGCAGCTCCTTCCGATACAGAACTTACTCACGACCAAGTAAAGGCTACTGAAAGAATGTATGAAGAAATAGCGGAAGTTGTAGCAGGTTCTGACGAAGTTCTTATGGAAAAATATTTCAACGGAGAAAAATTTACTCGTGAAGATTTACTTAGGGGAGTTACTACTGCTCTCTTAGAAGGAGATGCCGTTCCACTTGTTGTAGGTAGCGGTGAAAAGGGAATAGGTATAGATATACTGCTTAATACAATTGTAAATTATATGCCTGCTCCAAACGATCCTAGAGCTCATACAGGATTTAGGTATGAAGAAGGAGAAGAAAGAGAAATTTCTGAAAAAGATCCTTTTGCTGCTGTGGTATTTAAAACTATAACAGACCCCTTTGTCGGTAAAATTTCAATTTTTAAAGTTCTAAGCGGTAAGTTGACAAAAGACACAGCCCTTTATAATTCTACAAAAGAAGAAGTCGAAAAACTTGGAGGAGTTTATATTATAAGAGGCAAGAACCAAGTTGAAATTCCGGAAATTTATGCAGGGGATATAGGAGCAACAACAAAACTTTCTGTTACAGCAACAGGTGATACCCTATGCACTAAAGATCATCCGGTAAAATATAAACAAATAAAATATCCTCAACCGGTACTATTTTATGCAATTGAGGCAAAAACAAAAGGCGATGAAGAAAAACTTTCAACTTCACTTAGAAGACTTCGTGAAGAAGATCCTTCATTTGTTATAGAAAGAAATGCCGAAACAAAACAGCTGACAATTGGAGGTCAAGGTCAAGTTCAACTTGATGTAATTCTTGAAAAATTGAAAAATATGTTTGGAGTTGAAATTAATAAAGTTCCATTCATAATTCCTTATAGAGAAACTATTAAAAAGACAGCTTCTGTCCAAGGTAAGCATAAAAAGCAATCAGGCGGAGCCGGTCAATATGGTGATGTTTGGGTAAGGTTTGAACCTTGCGAAGAAGAATTTATATTTGATGAAGAAGTTTTTGGAGGATCAGTTCCTAAAAATTATTTCCCTGCTGTAGAAAAGGGAATAATTGAAGCTAAAGAACATGGAATTTTGGCGGGATATCCTGTAACCAATTTCAAGGCTGTTCTTTATGACGGCTCTTACCACGAAGTAGATTCAAATGAAATGAGCTTTAAAATTGCCGCATCTCTTGCTTTTAAAAAGGGCATGGAAGAAGCAAATTCAGTTTTACTTGAACCTATTATGAAAGTTGAAGTTTCTATACCTGATGCATATCTTGGAGACGTTATGGGAGATATGAACAAAAGGCGTGGAAGGATTCTCGGAATGGACCAACAAGCTGACGGTTCTCAACTTTTAATTGCCGAAGCACCGCAAGCTGAAATGTTTGAATATTCTATTGACTTAAGAGCAATGACCCAAGGACGTGGAACCTTTACTATGGAATTTGTAAGATATGAAGAAGTTCCTGCAAATATTTCAGAAAAAGTAATAGAAAAAGCTAAGGCTAATAAAGAAAAAGAATAAAAATTAATTAATGTAAATATATACAGTAAAGAAAAATCGTTATGTAAGATATAAAAAATTTATGATTTCTAAATTTTTTGAATTTTATCTTGCTTGACGATTTTTTTTACTTCTATAATCAATCTGGAGATTTATAAAAATATAGGTTGGTTAAATTAAACTTAAGGGCAAGGTATGGAGGTCCTATGAAAAAATTTTTTGGGGAAACTGACAAGAAAGATAAAAAATTCCTATCCCTTTCTTTTTAATGAAACTAAAGACCATTAAATTCTGACTGATAAAAATTATGAATTTAAAATCTTTTTGAGAAATTTTAGATTTTCAAAATTTTAATTTACCGACCTTTGGGTCAGCTTTATGATAAGGCAGTGGTACATATATATTAATGTGCCATTTTTATTTGATCACTGAAAGAAAAGCATTTCTTTACCAATACATTAAAAAAACTAAAATATATGGCTATTAAATGCCATAATAACTAATTATTGTTGACTTTATTTGGAGCTATATTTATAATTTATATGCAACTGTATATTTACAAATTTTTGGCATACAATTGAAAATAAATATTTTAAATGATACAATATATATTTGATACAAAGGAGTGGTAAGATGGGTTTAATAGATAAAATATTTGGGACCTATAGTGAAAGAGAATTAAAAAAGATACAACCACTAGTTAATAAAGTCATGGACTTGGAAGAAGAAACTGCAAAATTAAGTGACGAAGAACTAAAAGCTAAAACAGAAGAATTTAAAAATAGATACAATAATGGAGAAAGCTTGGATGATCTTTTACCGGAGGCTTTTGCAGTAGTAAGAGAAGCGGCATGGCGGGTACTTGGAATGAAACCCTTTAGAGTACAAGTAATTGGGGGTATTATCCTTCATCAAGGAAGAATTGCTGAAATGAAAACGGGTGAAGGTAAAACCCTCGTTGCAACACTTCCTGTATACTTAAATGCCTTAACCGGCAAGGGAGTTCATGTGGTTACGGTTAATGATTACTTGGCCAAGCGTGACCATGACTGGATGGGAAAAGTTTATGAATTTTTGGGTTTAAGTGTTGGATGTATTCTCCATGATTTAGATGGAGATGAAAGAAGAGAAGCTTATGGATCAGATATAACCTATGGAACTAACAATGAATTCGGTTTTGATTATCTAAGAGATAACATGGTTGTCTATAAGGAAGAAAGAGTCCAAAGAGAACTTAATTTTTGTATAGTCGACGAAGTTGACTCTATCTTGATTGATGAAGCCAGAACACCTTTAATTATTTCAGGCCAAGGAGATGAATCTACAGACCTATATGTTAGGGCAAGAGATTTTGTAAACACCTTATCTTTTAGGGTAAAGACAGAAGATGAAACAAATTTTGAAAGATTTAACAGAGAATTTGAAGAAGAAACTGTAGATTATGTTATAAATGAAAAAGATAAAACTTCAACCCTTACAGACAAGGGTGTAACAAAGGCTGAAAAATATTTTGGAATTGACAATCTTTCAGACCTTGACAATATGGAACTTTCACATCATATTAACCAAGCCCTGAAGGCTCAAGGAAATATGAAAAAAGATATAGATTATGTTGTAAATGACGGGGAAATTATAATAGTAGATGAATTTACCGGTCGTTTAATGTACGGAAGAAGATATTCTGAAGGTCTACATCAAGCCATTGAAGCAAAAGAAGGCTTGGAAGTAAGAGCTGAATCAAAAACATTGGCAACAATAACTTTCCAAAATTATTTCAGAATGTATAAAAAACTTTCAGGTATGACAGGTACAGCTATGACGGAAGAAGGAGAATTTCGTGATATCTATAATATAGATGTTGTGGAAATTCCAACCAACAAACCTGTTTCAAGACAAGATTATAATGACGTAATTTATAGGGATGAAGGAGCAAAGTTCAGAGCAGTTACAAGAGAAATAAAAGAACTTCATGAAACGGGACAACCTGTTCTTGTAGGTACAATTTCTATTGATAAGTCTGAAGAACTTTCTAAATATTTAAAAAGAGCCGGTATAAATCATAATGTCCTAAATGCAAAAAAGCATGCTCAAGAATCTGAAATAGTTGCTCAAGCAGGTAGGTTCGGAGCTGTAACAATAGCAACAAACATGGCTGGCCGTGGTACTGATATTGTGCTTGGAGGTAATCCGTCTTTCCTTGCTAAAAAAGAACTAAAAAAACGCGGCATGGAAGATGAAATGATTGAATATGCGGATTCTTACTTTAAAACTGATGATGAAGAAATAATTAAGGCCAGAAAAGATTATCAAGATCTTGTAGATAAATTTAAAAAAGAAACAGATGAAGAAGCTAAAAAAGTAGTGGCGGCAGGAGGCCTTCATATTATAGGCACCGAAAGGCATGAAAGTAGACGTATAGACAACCAACTTCGTGGTCGTAGCGGACGTCAAGGAGATCCGGGCTCATCAAGATTTTATATTTCAGGTGACGATGATTTAATCAGATTATTTGCCGGCGACAGATTCAAAAATGTATTGTCAAAAATTGACGGTCAAGAAGATGAACCTATTGAAGCTGGAATATTAACAAAGCTCATAGAATCAGCTCAAAGAAAAGTTGAAGGCAATAACTTTTCAATTCGTAAAAATGTCCTACAATATGACGATGTTATGAATAAACAAAGAGAAGTTATTTATGGAGAAAGATCAAAAGTTCTTGAAGGTGAAAATGTAAAAGATGATATAGTTGCCATGAAAGAAGAAATTATTTCTTCAACAGTTGACTTTTATAATAAACTTAATGACAACAACCAAAAATATCTTGATCTTGAAGGTATAGAAAAATTTGGAGAAGATACTTTTGACTTTGAAGAAAATTTCTTAAAAGGTCATGAAAAAGAAAGTCCGCAAAATTTGAAAGCTTATATTAATGAAAAATCAGCTGAAAAATATAAGGAAAAAGAAAATGAATTTGGAGATGAAAGATTTAGAGAAGTTGAAAGAGTTGTTCTTCTAAAAAATGTTGATGAAAAATGGATGGATCATATTGATGCCATGGATCAACTTCGTAAGGGTATTGGGCTAAGAGCTGTCGGTCAAGTTGACCCGGTTCGTGCTTATGCTGAAGAAGGCTTTGATATGTTTGATCAGATGAATGAGTCTATAAAAGAAGATACCGTAAAAATGCTATATCATGTAATTAATCCTGAAAAAGTAAAAAGAGTTCGTGTAGCAAAAGAAGTTGAAACAGTAGACCCGGACGAAGGTAAGAAAAAACCCTTTGTAAGAAAAACTAAAAAAGTCGGAAGGAACGATCCGTGTCCATGTGGAAGCGGTAAAAAATATAAAAATTGTTGCGGTAAAAATCAATAAATTTTATTAAAAGGTCGGTGGCTTACCGATCTTTTTTATTTGCCTTCATATATTTTGACTTTAAATTTTATACAAATTAATTATAAGGAAAACGGTTCAAAAAAATATTTGCAAGTCTAAAATAAATAAAAAATAATAAAAGAAAAGCCTCTGTAAAGAACAGGGGCTTTTTAAGAAAAATTTTATATTAAAAAGTTGCTTCAACTATTTTTTAGCCTTGGGATAATATTTAGGATTTTTGAAGTATTCATTCTTCATTTCGACAGCTTCTCCACCCATCATTATTATACCGAGCATATTTGTTATAACTACAAGACCTAACATAAAGTCAAGCAAACTATATGCTGTACTTAAGTCAAATACAACACCAAGTATTATGAAAATCATATATACTACACGACAAACTATTGCGGCAGTATGTCCGAATAAGAATTCAGCTTGTTTTTCACCGAAGAAAATAATTGCAATAACTGTTGTTATAACGAAAAGCAATAGACAAACTGAAACTATAACTGAGCCTACATTAGAACCTAAGGCACGACCAAAAGCAATAGCCGGCATTGTTGCTGCTTGATCTGATGGAAGCTCTGTCCAAACTCCTGATACAAGAACTACAAGTGCAGTAACTGTACATACAATTATTGTATCTACAAAAATTTCAAATACTGCCCATAAACCTTGTTGTGCAGGAATTTCAACTGAAGCTGTGGCGTGGGCTATTGTTGAGGTACCCATACCGGCTTCGTTTGAATAACATCCACGGGCAATACCGTTTCTTATTGCTTGTGCAACAGCGGCACCTGTAAATCCGCCGGCAGCTGCCATTGGTGAAAATGCGTGTTCAAATATTAGTGCAAAAGCACCGGGAACGTGGCTGGCATTCATAAGAATTACAATAAATCCACCAATAATATAGAAAGTTGCCATAAAAGGTACAGCAATTTCACAGAATTTTGCAACACCTTTTAGTCCGCCGAATACTACAAGACCTACAATAACAATAAATATACCAAGTCCTAAATATTTATTAATATTTAGAAGTTCGATGTTCTGAATAAAAGTAAGAGTTTGGGTTGAAATTGACGGTGCAATTTCTACCATTAAGAAAAATGCGAAAAGAGTTCCTAAGAAAGGCAGTGGTGAATTTTTAAGATAATACATTGCTCCGCCGACATATTCACCTTTTTCATTTTTTTCTCTGTACTTAATACCGAGGGTAATTTCTGTAAACTTAGTGCCCATACCTACAAGGGCTGTAATCCACATCCAAAAAACTGCACCGGGACCTCCTAGAGCTATTGCAACAGGAACCCCAACTATATTTGAACCCCCTATACAGGAAGCAAGGGCTGTGGCTGCTGCTTGGAAATTGGAAACACTACCTTCACCTTCAGTTTTTTTGAACATTTTACCAAAAGTTTCTTTAAGTATGTAACCAAAATATCTGAATTGGAAAAATCCAAGACGAGTTGATAAATATAGACCGCCGCCAACTAATAATACTAAGATTGGAATACCCCAAAACCAGTTAGCTGCCGCTACTAAAATGTTAATAAAACTCATAATTTCCTCCTTTTAGGTCAAAGACCATAAATTTTTAATAAATAAATTTAAAATATTTTAGAAAATTTCTGCAATCATACAGCGTGCTGAACCGCCACCATAGTATTCAATAGTAGAAATATCCACAGCAACTATTTCAGTTGTACTTTCAATTTTTTTAATTTGTTCTTTTGTTAAAGAATCATAAGCCATCTTACTCATAACAATAAAGGCTTTTCCGTCACTTCCCATTAATTCCAAGGTATTTCCGGCACAAGCTTTAGTTTGGTCTAATGTAAGTTCAACAATGTCATTTCCGCCTTCAATAAGCTTATTTTTAACCATATCTTTATATTCTTTATCAACAGCTTCAAGACAAATAATTGCTTTCTTTTCGCCAATGCCCATAACTATATTGGTGTGATAGATTAGTTGACCATCTTGTTTGGATGTAAAATAAACACCTTCATGACCTGTGTCCTTGCACCAAACTTCAAATAATTCTTTATCAGCACGAGGAGATAGAGAACAATAAGCTACTTTGTTTTTACGGTCAATAACTATTGAACCTGTGCCTTCTAAAAATTTTTCTTTTTCACAGTTGTTGCTGTAATCAAAAATTTTAAAGAAGCTTTCATCTTTAGCTTTATTTTTGCAAATATCAACTACAGCATCTTTAAATTTAACCATTTCCATTTGACGATTTGCAGCAAACATCGGATAAAGACACATTAATCCTCCTTCATGGCTTGAGAACCAATTATTGGGGAAGATTGAATCCGGAGTTTTCGGGTCAGCCGTATCTTCAAGAATATTAACCTTTACTCCCTTAGCTTTTATAGCATCGGCAAGGGCGTTAAATTCTTTGAGAGCTTTTTCCTGAACATCTTTTAAATCAGCATCGTCATTATGTTGGTAGGCATTATTGACAGCAGTTTCAGCATTAAAGAAAAAGCCCTTGGGTCTTACCATTACTACTTCATTTGTTGTGTGTTTTTTCATAGCATCTCCTTTTTATATTATAAATTTTACTTGCTAGCACCTTAAATTTATCATATTAAGAAAGTTTTTGCAAGCGTTTTTTCAATAAACATTTTTATAATTTATTATAAAATAAATATTATTTTTCTTTTGTTAAAATAATCTGATTTTATTTTTTCAAAACGAAAAAAATCAAATAAAAAGAGCAAGTCTTTTGACTTGCCCGAGAATGCAAAGAAACCCTTATTTTTAAATACTTCCTTAAAAAAAATAGTGCTTTTTATATATTAAATTTTAAAAATCATGGCACTTCTAAGCTCAAATAAGGTATTTTTGGATAAATATTTTTATTTAAACCTAAAAACTTCTCAATAAGATATTTTCATAGGAGGGTTTTTACTCTGCCACCGATATAAGCAAGGCTAAAAAGATTAACCTTAATTATTGGCCAATTTCCATTTCATGACCTTCGATATTATTTTCTTTTAAAAGTTTTTCCACATCTTCTATAAGGTTAGTCTTAGTTAAAAAAATAGTTTTAACCTCTCCTTGACTTTCCAAAGATTTATCCACCAAATAAACATACCTGTACAGACCGTTAATGTTTTCATATTCAGTCTTGTAAAGGTCATTTGAGCGAACAATCAAATGTTCATTGGCATTTAGAGAAATATCCATATAAGCATCCGTATTTTCATCTTTTGCAAAGCTTTCAGGAATTTGACCTTCTATTGAAGTTTTTAAGAGATTACAAATTCTTCCCTTTGTTTTGTTGTCATTAACAACATATAAAGTTCTGTTCTCTTTAGATATACCCTGATCAGTGTATGAATTTCCAAATTCAATATTTATATCTGTAACAGTTATATTTTTATTGTCCAAGTCAATACCTGAAGAATTATTGTCGGCTTCTGTAGTATTAGCATTTGAATTTTCATCTTGCGGCAGACTATTTGTTGAATTATTTGTACTTATATTATTTTCAGTTGTCAGCTTATTTTTATTATCATCATTAAGTTTTTTTCTATGACAAGACCTTGTCAACAGTATAAGTATAAGGACAAGACCCACAACAAAAGCTATTCTTCTTCTAAGGTACTTTTTTTTAAGTTTTCTTTTTCTGCGTGGTCTGTTCCTTTTTCCATTATTTTCCATAAGCATCACCCTTATTTCAAAATTAATATTTAATCAGGTAAACTAATGGTATAATAATGGAAAAACCTTGTCAAGAATATTATTACTATTAAGTAGAAATCATCTTTAGTATAATGAATAAGGGGTGAAACATGGAAGAATTTAAAATAATTGCCACTACAAATTTCGGCTTAGAAGCAGTAACAAAAAGAGAACTTCAAAATATTGGTTATGAGGACCTTGAAGTCAGTGACGGAAGAATTGAATTAAGGGGGACCTTAAGAGATATTTGTAAATTAAATCTTTCTTTAAGAACGGCTGAAAGAATTTTTATGGTTGTGGATTCCTTTAAGGCAGAAAGCTTTGAAGAACTATTTGAAAAAGTATATGCAATAGATTGGACAGATTTTTTAAAAGAAGACAGTAATTTTATCTTGCAGGCAAGAAGTCATAAGTCAAAACTTTTTTCTCTATCCGATATACAAAGGATTTCTGAAAAAGCCATTATAAAAAAACTTCAAAATAAATACAAAAGAGATTGGTTTTCAAAAGTTGGAGAAAGAGTAAAAATTGAAATTTCTATACTTGAAGATATTGCAACCGTTTCAATAGATACATCAGGAGAAGGTCTGCACAAAAGAGGCTATAGAGAGGTAAATTACAAGGCGCCGATTTCAGAAACTATAGCTGCCGGGTTGGTTATGCTTTCCTATTGGAAAGATAACAGACCCTTGGCCGATCCTTTTTGCGGGTCGGGAACCATAGTTATTGAAGCGGCGATGATAGGAAAAAACATTGCTCCGGGTCTTATGAGGAAATTCGACTTTGAAAACTTTATTTTTATGCCTGAGGATATTTATAAGGAAGAAAAGAAAAATTGCTACGAAAAAATAGCCTATGATAAAAAATTTGATATAGAGGCTTCGGATATTTCCTACAAGGCAATAGAAATAGCAAAAAGGAACGCAGAAATTTTGGATTTAGATAGAGATATTAATTTTTTCCAAAAAGATATTAGAGATCTCAATTTAGCTGATAATTATGGAGTTATAATTACCAACCCTCCCTATGGAGAAAGATTGGCAAAAAACGAAGCACCCATTCTCAATAAAGAGCTTGGAAAGCTCTACAAGTCTATTCCAACATGGTCCTTATATGCAATTACAGCCTCAGAATCTTTTCAAAAGGATTTTGGTAAAATGGCGGACAGAAAAAGAAAATTATATAACGGGAAAATAAAAACTTATTATTTCCAATATTACGGTCCTAGACCCTTTGTTAATAAGAAATAAATTTGATATAATTTTAACGGCGGAGGTGATATTTTGGCTACAGATTACTTAAATTCAAAAAAAATTGATCATCAGGTTTTAAACGGCATTGCAGACCCTTTAAGGGTTCTTGATTCGGAAGAAAAAGTTGTCTTTGTCAATGAAGCGATGACAAAAATTCTTGGCAGAGATTTAACTAAATTAACCTGTAATATTAATGAAAATATCTTCAATCCGGATATCACCAAACAAGTCCTAAAAAGAGGAGAAGTAATCCAAAGGGAAGAAACCCTAAAAGGAAAAGTTTATTCTGTAAAATGCTCACCGATCTTGGGAGAAGACGGAAAAATAATTGGAGTTGTAGAAGTTTTTAGAAATGTAACAGTTGAGAGAAAACTTCAAAGGGAAATAATCGAAAGAAACAGAGAACTCATGGCTGAAACCCTTGCAGCTTCACAAATTCAAAAAACAGTTTTGCCGCCCAAGGGGTTTTTGAAAAATTTAGAAATTGACTACATCTATAAGCCTTCAAATATTCTTTCCGGAGATATGTTTGACATATTTGAAATAAATAAAGAAAATATAGCCGTTTATATTTCCGACTCTGTAGGCCATGGTTTTGCAGCTTCAATGGTGACAATGTTTATTAAATCACTGATAAGAATGTTGCCCTTAGAAATTCTCTTGTCCCCTTCAAAAACTCTTGACGCTTTATCCAACAGATTCAGTTTATTAAAACTCGATATTGAAAATTATTTTACCTGTTTTTATGGGGTCTTTAATGTAAAAAAAGGTACTTTTATATATGCCAATGCGGGTCATCTGCCCCTGCCCATCAAGGTCAGCAGTCCGAACGATTTTGAACATTTGGAGGCGGTGGGAAATCCCATATGCAGATTTTTTAAAGAGGCAAAATACCAAGAATACAAAGTTAAATGCTATGCAGGAGATAAAATATTACTTGCAACTGACGGCATAACAGAAGCGAGAAATATGGAAGGACAAACTTACGGTATAAAAAGGCTGGAAGAAATAATTATTGAAAATGATGTGGATGAGCTTAAAATCTTAAAGGAAAATATAAGGTCATTTTTAAATATTATTCAAACTGATGATATGTCGGCGGTTTTATTAAAAGTATGGTAGGTTATTAAGGGACAGTCCCCGGGAGAAGCGAAGAAACTTTTTGGGACTGTCCTTTAGGACTGTCCCATTCATGTAGCTCCTTTTCGCAAATAGTTTGGGACAGTCCCCGAACTTCAAATGTAAGTTTAAATAATGGCTACATTTATTGGTAAAAGTTTATAAATATTACATTTGTGTTAAATATCTTAAAAATATCTTAAAATTATTACATTTTTTAAATTTTAGGGTATAATAGAGCTAGAAACATGAAAATTAAATATTATTTTAAGGAGGAATTTTTATGAAAGTTTATAGTAAACGTATAATTGCCTTAACTTTAGCATTTATTATGGTATTAGCTATACCATTTAGCACATTTGCTGAAGAAAATAATTCCGTTAAAGAAACTTTATCGGAAAGCCAAGCAAGCAAAGTTAAGACAGAAGAACCCAAGAATTCTGAGGAAGTAAAAGATCCTGAAGCAAGTGCAACAGGTCAAGGAGAAGCAACAGAAGCTGAAACTCAATCTCAAGATGAAGCAGCTCAAACGGAAGACCAAGGAGCGATAGGTCAAGACCAAGAAGTTCAAGGTATTCAAGTAGGTCAACAAGTTCCGCAAGGCGGTCCGGCTATGGCTCCACCACCTCCATCAACAAAAGCTGACAGTTTTACCCCGGCTACAAAAACCTTAGAAGTAGTAAAAGGTGGAAAAGTAGATATAAAGGAAGGACTTACAAACGCTCCTGCTGATGCAACTGTTGCAGTAAGAACTGATGTTGATACCTCAACAGTTGGAAGTCAAACCGGTGTAATAACTGTAACTTTTAGTGATAATTCAACTAAAGACGTAGACATTAAAGTTAATGTAAAAGAACCAGCACCTCCATCAACAAAAGCTGACAGTTTTACCCCAGTTACAAAAACCTTAGAAGTAGTAAAAGGTGGAACAGTAGATATAAGGACAGGACTTAC
>CABTZF010000022.1 GCA_902489255.1 uncultured Peptoniphilus sp.
AAGATTTTACTCCCCAACAGATATTATAGAGCCTTTTTTTATTCGTTTTACTCAGTATAGGGGTTTTTTATTTTGCTTACTTCCCCGGCCTATAATAATTATTAGGCTATTTTTTATTTTAACCAATTGTGTGATATAATTCAGATAGGTGATAATATGGCTTTTATTGAAGTTATTAATATGTCAAAAATTTACAAGACAGGAACAACATCTATAGTTGCTAATGATAATTTAAGTTTTTCTATTGAGAAAAATGAATTTTCAATAATACTTGGTCCGTCCGGAGCAGGTAAATCAACTTTTTTAAACATTCTTGGCGGTATGGATAAACCCAGTGACGGGAGAATTATAGTTGATGGTAAAGAAATTTCAAGCTATTCCAATAGGGAACTGACAAGTTATAGAAGAAATGTAATGGGTTTTGTTTTTCAATTTTATAACTTAATACCTAATTTAACCGCTCTTGAAAATGTTGAATTGGCAACACAAATTGTAAAGAATGCCAGAGATCCATTTACTGTTTTAAAATCTGTAGGTCTTGAAGAACGTGTTAATAATTTTCCTGCTCAATTGTCGGGAGGAGAACAGCAAAGAGTTTCTATTGCCAGAGCCATATCAAAAAATCCGAAGCTCCTACTTTGTGATGAACCGACAGGAGCTTTAGACTATAAAACCGGAAAGCAAATTTTGACACTTTTGCAGGATTTAACAAGAACTACTGACACAACAGTTGTTGTTATAACTCACAACTCAGCTGTAGCACCATGTGCAGACAGGGTTATTGAAATTTCAGATGCAAAGGTCAAGGATGTAATAATAAATAAAGAACCAAAAAAAATAAGCCAAATAGAATGGTAGTGATTTTTTGAAAGCGACAAGGAAAGATGCTTTAAGCGAAATTAAAAATACATTTTCAAGGTTTCTCTCAATTCTCCTCATTGTTGGATTGGGAGTTTTTGTCCTAATTGGGCTTATTTCAACAGGACCTATTATGAGACACACTTTAGATAGGTCTATTAAGGATTTAAACTATTCAGATATTTGTGTATCAGCTCCTCAAGGCTTAGAGAATGAGGATATAGAAATCATTGAAAATCAAGATGGATTAAAAGAAATTGAATATGCTAATGACTGTGATCTTTCAATAAAGGGACGTACAGAAATTATTAAAGTAATGAATATGCCCCTTAATATTAATATGCCCAAAATTATTGAAGGAAAGGAACCTGAAAGAGGAGAAATTCTTCTTGATGATTCAATGAAAAAACTTTCTTACAAAATTGGAGATATTATTATCTTTAAAAAAGAAGTGAATAAGATTAAAGATAAGGATGAAGAGGACGCTCTTTCCACTTATACCTATAAGGTTTCAGGATTTTGCCAAAGTTTAGACTATATTATGTATAGAACAAGGGGATACTCTGAGAGAGGCCTTGGAGAAATTGAAGGTTTTGCCTATATTAATAAAGATGAATTCAAAAGTGATCCGACTATTGCAAAACTAAAATATCAAGGCTCTGATAAATTTGAAACTTCTGAAAAAAAATATAGGAGTTTTATCGCAGAAAAATATCAAGCTTTAAAAATTGATATGAAGTACAGACCTTCCAATAGATTAAAAAGAATCAAGGGAAACTTGTCAAATGATATAGATAAGGGAGAAAAAGAAATTATAGATGCAAAGGATAAACTTGATTCTGCTTATGAAAAAATTCTGCAAGGCCAAGATGATTTAAAGAAAGGAAAGAATGAATATTCTAAGGGATTAAGTGAGTTTGAAGAAGAAAAAAAGAAGGGACAAGACAAACTGGATGAATCCCGTAATAAATTGTACAAGGCAAAAAATGATTTAAATAAGGCTGACAAAGATTTAAAAAATAGTCAGGGGAAATTAAATGAGGGCAAGGTTAAACTTGCAGATGCAAAAAAAGAAATCAATGAAAAAAAGGAAGAATTAAATAAGGGCTATAGAGAATATGAAAGCGGGAAAGGTGAATTAAAAGCCGGAGAAGAAGCATTAGTCGAGGGAGAAAAACAACTGGCTGAAGGAAGAAAAAAACTTGATGACGGTTGGAAAAAAATTGAAGAATCCACGGCAAAGCTTGAAGATGCAAAAATACAATATGCTAATGGCTTAAAGGAATATGAAGATGGAAAAATTAAATTGGAAGAAGGCAAGGGCAAGGTTGTTGATTCTTTAAGTAAAATTGGGATAAATAATGTCACTTATGATGAAGCCTCAAGTCTAATAATAGCTCTTTCTTCTGCCCTGGACAAGGCTGGGCCAATAATTGAAAAAATCAAGACCTTAGACCAACAAATTTCTATTCTGGAAAATAAAGTTTCTGATTTGGAAAATAAAAAAGCTCAAAAGGAAGAAGAAATAACAGCTTGTGAACAAGAAATTAACAATGAAACAGATCCTCAAAAAAGACAAGAACTAACTGATAAGTTAATTGCTTTAAAAAGTGAAGAAGCCTCAATAGAGGCTGAGTTATTGAAGGCAAGGGCAGAACTTGACCAAGCAAAGAAACTCAAAGAAAATCTTAATGCAGCTATGGGAGAAATTTCAAATCTAATACCTGGAATTGGTCCAAATTTTGATATTGACAATATGAAGTCTAAATTAAAAGAAGCAAAAGATGGAATTGATGCAATTAAGGCAAATGAAGATAAACTGATAGAGGCCAAGGCAAAACTTGACGGAGCAAAAAGTCAAATTGAAGAGGGCGAAAAACAACTTCAAGAAGGAATATATGAGGCAGAAAAAGGTGAATATGAATATTCACAAAATGAAGAAAAGATAAGAGAGAACAGAAGAAAAATAGAGCAAGGAAAAGAAGAATTAGAAAAGACAAAGTCTCAGCTGGATGATGGAGATAAAAAACTTAAAGAAGGAGAAAAAGATTTAGCCAGGGGTCAAAGTGAATATGAAGACAACTATGAAAAATTTGTAGAAGGAAAGGCTAAGTTTGAATCTGGAAAAGAAAAGTATGTTGAAGGGGAAAAACAGCTAAAAGAAGGACAAGAATCGTTTGATGAAGAAATAAAAAAGGGTCAAGATAAATTAATAAGTGCAAAAAATAAACTTTACAAGGGAGAAAAAGATTTAGCTAAAGGGCAAAAAGAGTATAAGGAAAAGTCAGAAGACGCTAAAGAAAAAATTGCTAAGGCTGAAGATGATATAAATAAAGGTAAAAAATACTTAAGTATAATTAAGGAACCCAGATATACAATAACTCCCAGATATTTAAGTGAAGGAATAAATACCTATATTGATTATTCAAATAGAATAGATGGTCTTTCTTTAGTATTTCCAATATTTTTCTTTGCCATTGCCCTACTTGTATCTTTTACTACAATGACAAGAATGGTTGATGAAGAAAGAACAATTATAGGCACATATAAGGCTTTGGGCTATACTAACAAAGATATTTCTTATAAGTATTTTTTATACGGTTCAATTGCATCTATAGTAGGAGGAATTATCGGTGCTTTTTCAGGATCCTATATTTTAACATATATAATAGGAAATTCATATTCAACAGAAACAATTTTTGAAGATAAGTTAATAATAAAATCCTATCCATTAAAAATAGCTTTTGCAATAATTGTGGGATTTCTTTTTACTGCTTTAGCGGCTAAACTTACAACAAATAAAACTCTCCGTGAAAATACTGCAAATCTTTTACGACCGAAAGTGCCAAAATCCGGGAATAGAATTTTATTGGAAAAAGTTCCATTTATATGGTCTAAAATGAGCTTTTTATTTAAAATAACGGCAAGAAATATTTTTCGTTCAAAAAAGAGAATGTTTATGACAGTAACAGGAATAATTGGTTGCAGCGCTCTTTTGATATTAGGGTTTGGCATAAAGGGTTCAGTTGCTAATATAGAAAGATTACAATTTTCAGAAATTTTAAAATACGACCTTGCAATTTCCTATGATAAGGATATAGATGAAGATAATTTTATAGACTATAAAAAATTTATAAATAATTTAGATGCAGACCATGGAGAATTTTATCAAGAACAATTTACTGTTGAGTATCCAAAAATAGATCAGACTGTAAACATGGTTGTACCCGCAAATATAAATGATTTTGAAAAATTTTTTCTTCTTAGAGATCCAAAAACAGCTAAGGAAATAAACGTTGAGGGTAGAGGGGCAGTAATATCCAAAAAATTATCCAAACTTTTAAAAATAAAAAAAGGTGACATTCTTAGGATTAAAGATGCCTATGATAATTATTTTGAAGTTGAAATAAAAGATATCTGTGAAATGTATATAACTCATTATTTATTTTTAGATAGAGATTATTATGAAAAAGTAAAGGGCGAAAAATTCACAGCCAATACAGATTTTATTAAAAATACCAAGAATCTAGATATGGAAAAATTAAAAAATGATTCAGTAAAATATAAAGTTGTAACATCAACAGTTGGAGTTGACTTTTTCAAAGAGGCACTAAATCAATTTTTATATGCTATAAAAAAAGTAGAAGGTGTTGTAGTTGTACTGTCTTCTCTTCTTGCAATAGTAGTTCTTTATAATTTGACAAATATTAACATTGAAGAAAGACAAAGGGAAATTGCAACAATAAAAGTTTTGGGCTTTTATGCTAAAGAAACAACTGCCTATATATATAGGGAGACATTTATTTTAACATTTATAGGTATAATTATTGGATTATTTGTTGGTAAGATACTTCATTATTTTGTTTTGCAAATAGTAGTTCCATATTATGTTATGCTGTCGGAACATTTAGTTTTAAGAGCATATATTTATTCAACTATTATTACTGTTTTAGTAACAATATTTATAATGATTGTTTTTCATTACAAGTTAAAGAAAATAGATATGGTTGAATCTTTAAAGTCTAACGAATAAACAAATAAAACAGAGGTAAAAGGGAGAATAATAAACTCCCTATTTTTTTATTATGAGCATTACATATATAGAAATAAATAAAAGTATTTATTTGTTTTCATATTTTAAGAGTTTAAATTCGATAAAATTTTTTATTTCTTCATAGATAAATTCTATATCAGATTCTTTAATATCAAAAATACCATTTTTCGTTTTCAATTTAATTTTATTGTCAATAAATATAATTTCACAATTCACTGGTGTAAAAAAATAATTAAGTTTTTCTGCAGAAGTTTTATTAACAAATTCTTTATATTTAGTTATATTAAGATTGTTATTATTAATCAATATTTGTTCCAAAATATTTTTTATATAATTAATATCTGACTTTAATTCCGATTCACTTATATCAATTTCAATATCAATTTTTAACAATCTAGACACATTTATATTAAGCACCCTTGCAATATCAATAAGCATAATAATGCTTGGTTCTATCTTACCTATTTCATATTTTTGAACAGTAGCATATGACATATTGAGACTTTGAGACAATTCCTTTAATGACATATTTTTAGCAATTCTTTCTTTTCTTATGTTATTTCCAATTTTTTCTAGTATTAAAATATTTTCATCTTTATTATTCACGTTTATCCTCCAGTATTTAATAAGAATATTATGGATTAAAAATAAAAAAATATTTTAGATTTAAAATATAATAAGCTTGACAATATTATTAGTATTGATATAATAATATTAATAATATTTAAAGTACATAAAATATTATTAATATTAATTTAGGAGGTAGAGAAATGAAACTTGATAGAAAATTTTTATCATTTTATTATGATGATGTTGAAGATTTTCCAGAATTAATAATCAATAAAGAAAAGACTATGTTATTGATTATAGATCTACAAAATGAATTTTGCTTAGAAAATTTTGGAGAAGCATTGGAATTCAAGATCCAAGGTACTTGGGAAAAATGGAAGCCTCACTATGAACGCTTAAAAAATATTACAATACCAAATGCAAAAAAAATGTTGGATTTTTTCAGAGAAGAAAAAATGCCTGTAAGCTTTGGAAGGATAGCGTGTTTACGTGAAGATGGTGAAGACAGATCACCAGTTCAGAAATCAGAAGGATGGAATAATATGTTAATGCCTATTAATTCATATTCAGCTGAAATGGTTGAGGAATTAACTCCAATAAAAAACGAAATAGTGGTTAATAAGACAACGGATTCTGTAACAACTGGTACTAACTATCTTCAACTACTTGATTTTATGGGAATTGAAACTGTTGTAGTATGTGGGATAGTAACTGATCAATGTGTTGCTTCAACTGTTAGAGGATTGGCTGATGCTGGATACAAAGTTATAACTGTTCATGATGCATGCGCAGCACCTGATATGGAATTACACAAACAAGAACTCACTATAATGAATGTAATTTATACCTATGTAATGAGTACGGATGATGCAATTGAGTTAATTAAAAAATCATAGTTAGGTGTTGTTATGGAACAAAAAGAAGTAAAGCTTGAAAAAAAATTAGGATTTTGGGCAATTTGGGCAATAGGTGTAGGTTCTGTTGTTGGAGATGGAATTTTTCTTCTTATTGGAGAAGGAATAGATATAGCGGGTCCAAGTGCTCTTTTAGGATTTATTATAGCAGGGATTATACAGATGTGCATGATGGTAGCACTGGGAGAATTTTCAGTTTGTATGCCTAATGCAGGAGCTATGGCAGTTTGGGTTGAAAGGATTTTTGGAAAAGCTGCTGGATTTATTAGTTCAATGACTTTTGCTATTGGATGGGTAATAACAGGAGGTTCAACTGGACTTGCTTGTGGTATAATGACTTGCTATTACTTTCCAAACTTGGATTTACAACTTTGGAGTATGATATTTGCAATTTTATGGGTAAGTATTTTTGCTATTTTAAATATTTTAGGAGTAGGACTTGCAGCTAAGGTTCAACTGGGACTTGTTTTAATATTAATGGCATTCATGTTGGCATTGGGTATATTTGGACTTCCTTATGTAAGCTTTGACGCATATAAACCTTTCTATACTAATGGTTTTGGAGGAATGCTTAAAGCAATCCCCATAGGAACATATGCTTATATGGGTGCAATAACACTCTGTACAGCAGGAGGAGAATGTAAAGATCCTAGGCACATGCCAAAAGCTTTATTGTGGTCAAGTTTAACATTTCTTATAGTTTATACCTTGGCTCAATTTGTAGCTATCGGTGTTCTAACCCCAGAACAAATATCATTAAAAGTATCACCATTCACAGTAGCAGCAGAAGTTGTGTTTGGAAGTTTAGGAGGAAAACTTATAAATTTAGCAGGTCTAATTGCTGCAGCAACAACTATACTCGGAGGGACAATTTTTGCTTCATCAAGAATTTTTTATGAAGAAGCTCAGGAAGGGTTATTACCCAAAGCATTTAAAAAACTTCATAAGAAATATCATACCCCTGTATTTGCAATTGTAGTTGTTTGGATAATATCATGCATATTAATTATTTTAGGAAGTTTCGGAGCAGAATATATATATTCTTCTTTAAGTAATCAAGTAGTATTTGCTTGGTGTGTATCATGGACGATTGCTTTATTTGCAGCTATAAAATATAGAAAATTATTTTATAGTGAGATTAAAGAAAATGGATGGGTTCAACCTTTATTCCCATTATTTCCGGTCGTTGGAATTATAGGAGCTTTAATGATTATGTGGACTTCTTATTCAAGTGAAATAATCCAGCTGTTGATAGGAGTCTTATGGCTTACAATTCTGATTATATATTATTATTTATATGTAAAAAATAAAAATTTTAAAGATATTTAGATTTTAGGAATAAAATATATTTCTATTTTTTATAGGAGGAGCAAATGGATAATTTTTATAAAAGAGATGAATGTTCAATATCAGACATAATGAAACTGCGATTTAATCCTCTAGTTGCTGATAGGGGTGAAGGAATATATATCTATGACATAAAGGATAAAAGATATATTGATTTTTCTTCAAATTGGGGAGTAGTAAATACAGGTTATTCACACCCAAAAGTGAATTATGCAATAAAAAATCAGCTTGAAAAATTATCCTTTGCTTCAACTATAACTATTATGAATGAAGAAAGCATAATTTTAGCAGAAGAACTAAAAAAAATTACACCTGGAAATTTTAAAAAAAAGGTATGGTTTGGATTATCGGGTTCAGATGCTAATGAGATGATTTATAAAGCTATTTCAGTTGATAATAAAAAAAATAAGATTATTTCTTTTACAGGGTCATATCATGGGCAATCCATAGGATCTTATTCTATGTCAGGACATCCTATGCAAAAAAAATCTTATGCTTCAAATGTTATAAAAATTCCATATCCATATTGTTACAGATGTCCATTTTCAAAAGAAGAAAAAAGTTGTGAGAGGGAATGCTTAAAATTTATTAAAGATTATTTATTAAATCTGGCATATTCGCCTGATAGTATAGGAGCTTTAATTGCTGAAACCATACAATGTGATGGTGGTGTAGTTCCAATGCCTTTTGGATATTTAGAAAATTTAAATAAAATTTTAAAGGAAAACGGAATATATCTTATAATTGATGAAGTTAAAATTGGATTTGGTAGAACAGGATATTTTTTCAGTTATGAAAAACAAAAAATAATTCCTGATGCAGTTGTCATGGGTAAACCCATAGCATCAGGTTTGCCATTAAGTGCAGTTGTTGGTAGAAGTGAAATTCTTGATAAAGAAGAAGGACTACATTTATTTACAACTTCGGGAAGTCCTATTGCTGCTAGAGCTTCGATTGCAACAATCCAGGTTATAAATGAAGAAAAATTAGTAGAAAACTCCGGTGAAATGGGAAGAATTTTAATGGAATCTCTAAATGATTTGCTTAAAAAATTTGATCAAATAGGAGATGTGAGAGGCAGAGGTCTTGTTGTAGGCATTGAAATAGTAAAAGATAAAAAAAGTAAAATTCCTGATGCTAAACTAGCTGCAATGATTTCTTACAACTGTTATGAAAAAGGTCTTATTTTATATCCTGTAGGAATATTTTCTAATGTACTTGAAATAACTCCGCCTCTAATAATTAATAAGGAAGAAATTTATGAGGCTGTATCTATATTAGAAAATGCAATATATGAGTGTATTAAGGGAGAATTTGATACTTCAAAACTAGAAAATTTCGGTGGATGGGCTTTATAAGAAAAATTTTAAATTATATATCTATATTAAAAAGTTGAAAATAAATAATTTTAATTAGTCATTATTTTCCATAATGAAATAAGCTTTAATTAATTATTTAATCTAAGGCTGGCGGAGATGACTTATAATATTTCTCCTAATATAAAAGAGCAGGCTAAGAACCTGCTTTTTTATTCGGATATATTTATCTATAAAAGTTTATGAATTTAATTAGGAATATAGTGTATAATATTTATTATATTCATAATTTTATATTACAAAGGAGTTTTAATATAATGAAATTTGTTTCGTGGAATATAGATTCTTTAAATGCAGCACTCACAAGTTCATCTCAAAGAGCAATTCTTACAAGGGATGTTCTTGGCTCCATCAAAAATTACGAACCTGATTTTATAGCTATTCAAGAAACGAAACTACCTCAAAGCGGTCCGTCAAAAAAACATAGGGAAATTTTAAAAGGTGAGTTAAATAATTATTCATATTATTATGTGTGTTCAAGAGAGCCTGCCAGAAAATCCTATGCAGGAACAATGATTTTTTTTAAAAATACCTATGAGCCTATTGTCAGTTATCCGGAAATAGGAGCACCTGATACTATGGATGCTGAGGGAAGAATTGTTACTTTGGAGCTTGATGATTTTTATTTTACAACAGTTTATACACCAAATGCGGGCGACGGTTTAAAAAGACTTAGCCATAGACAAGTTTGGGATGAAAAATATAAGGATTATTTACTAAGACTTGATACAAAAAAGCCTGTAATTGCAAGTGGCGATTTTAATGTTGCTCATAAAGAAATAGATCTTGCCCATCCTGATTCCAATCATTCTTCTCCGGGATTTACTGATGAAGAAAGAAGAGGCTTTACAAATCTTTTAAATAGCGGTTTTGTTGATACTTTTAGGCTTATTAATGGAAATGTAAGAGATGTTTATAGTTGGTGGGCACAAAGAGTAAAGACTTCAAAAATAAATAACTCAGGTTGGAGAATTGATTACTTCTTAACAAGTCAAAGCATTAAGGATAGGATAAAAAAATCATATATGATGGATTCGGGACCAAGACAAGATCATACTCCAATAATTTTGGAAATGGATTTATAAGACTTAGAATTTAATATTTTTTATGTGAGAGATTTTATCTTGCAAGGCAAATAAAAAGGGGGCTAAAAATTTAGCCTCCTTTTTGCTTAAAAATATCAATATTTTAATTCTTTAGAACCATACACAAGGTATGACAGAATTATAAATAAAATAAATAAAAATAGATTTGTACCGAGACCCGGTATGTTTAAATTTCCTGAAATAAAGCCATAGGGGTCAAAAACTTCCAACGGGAAAAATTTTATTATTGTTAAAAAACTTCCACCGACAGCTTTTCCGATAATTGTAATCAAACAAATTAGGAAAATAAATAAAGTTGCAACTGCATCTTGATGCATGGATGAGGAAGAAAATGCTGAGAATAAAAATCCCAAGGCCATAAACACAAGTCCACCGCCCAGCAAGCCTATAAATATTCTTAAAACAGGTTCAATTATATCAAAAGTCGAAAAGTTTGCTATATATTCTTCATTTATTCCCAAAGCTTTAAGAATATATACAAGACCGAAAGTTGCCGCTCCGAGAATTATTAAAAATAATAAATAAATTATTGTGTTGGCAAAAAGTTTACCGGTTACTATTTCTGATTTTGAAATTGGGTTGGAATATATATAAGAAATATTTCCGCTTCCTTGTTCTCTTGCTAAAGAATTAGCTCCTATTTGCAGGGCAAATATATATATAAGCACACCTATATATTTGAAAATCAAAGCCAGATATTCAGAGATATTAGTAATATCAAAACCTTCTTCAAAACCAAGAATAGATCTTGTAACAGAGCCTAAAGAATCTAACAAAGAGTCTATAATTCCGCTCATTTGAGGTTCTGAAATCAAAGGGAAAAATGCGACCATAAGCCCTATTAAAATGATAAGGACTATTGACCAAGCTATCAGTTTTCCTAAATTATTCTTAAATTCCATTGAAAAAATCATCTTAGTTCCTCCTTATCTTCAGAAAAACTTATCTTACCACCTTTTTTTATGACAACAGTATCATCACTATTATCGAAACTTTCAGTAACTTTATTTTCTGAAAAATTTTCATCCGACTCATCTGCAAATATAGTCTTATCTAAGTTCAAATTTATTTTTTTTGTATCTTCAAAGCTTTGTGATTCTTCAAAAATTTCATCAATTTGTCCGTTAAAGATTTGATCTTTATTAACCTGATTAAAAGTTTCTTTATTATTTAACTCCATTGTTTTGTCAGAATCTAAATCATTTTTAGCTTCGTCTATTTTTTTATCACTTGATTGAGCCGGTGGTTTTGTAATTGTTTGAGTTTGTAATTTTTCTTTTTTAATATGTGCATCTGCTTTGTTAGAAAAATCTTCCTCATGTTTTTTTTCTAAAATTTTATCTTTGTAATATGCAGAAAGTTTATCTTCTAAACGGGCATTTTCCAGTGAGTAGTCGCTTAGCCTTTCATCATAAATCACCTTAGAAAGTTTTGGCAATTCTCCGTCATAGTAAAAGATAGTTTCAGAATCTGAATCCTTAACAAGCTTTGCTCCGGCTTCAGTAAAGTAAGACAGATTACCCCTATAATTTTCAATTTTTAAAATTTTATCATAGCAGGGTTTTTCGTTGTTATATTCAACATCTTTAATTTTGCCGTCGTAAATATAAGCAATTCTCTTTGAATATTTTTTTGCATCAATAAGTGAGTCCGTAAGTAGAAGTATTGTTACGCCTTCACCTCTATTGATGTTTACCAAATGGCTGAAGAGTAAATCTTTATCATCATCAGTAAGATCATCTGTAGGAGAATCTAAAATTAATAGTCTAGGCCTTATTATTAAGGCATTAATTAATTGAAATAGCTTTTTTTCTCTATCATTCATTTCACCAAATTTATATCTTGGATCAAACTCGAAGTATTTAGTGAGAAGACTTATATCATCGGTACTTTTTAAATTATGGGATGCTAAAGTTTTCTTAAGAATATTAATTGCTCTTATGTTATCAGGTAGATACATATCTGAAGATACAAAACTTACACTCTCTTTAATCTCTTTAGATTCTTTAAAACAGTCCATATCATATATACGAGCACTTCCGTTATTAGATCTTAGAAAGCCCATTAATATTTTTGTAAGTGTTGTTTTACCGGAATCCTTAGTGCCTAGTAGAGAGTAGAACTCACCGTCTAATACTTCTAAATTTATATTATCTAATATTGTTGTTCGACCTATTCTCTTTGTTAAATCGTTAATTATAATGGCACTCAAATTATTCACCTCTTTTATAATCATTATTAATATTATACATGATTATTGTTTTAATTAAAATATATTTAAGAATAATTCAACAATTATAATTTTCTTAAGGCGGAAAAATAGCTATATATAATCTTTATTTAGGTGCTTTTTATATGTTATAATATTTTTGACTTAGGAGTGATTTTATGAAACTTGGTATAGTTGGTCTTCCAAATGTTGGGAAGTCTACTTTATTTAATGCGCTTACACAAGCGGGAGCTGAAGCTGTAAATTATCCGTTTGCAACTATTGAGCCTAATATTGGTGTAGTTAATGTGCCGGATGAGAGATTAAAAGTTTTATCTAAACTTTCAAATTCGGCAAAAATTGTTTATACAAATATAGAATTTTATGATATAGCGGGATTGGTAAAAGGAGCAAGCAAGGGAGAAGGACTTGGCAATCAATTTCTTTCAAATATTCGTGAGGTTGATGCAATTGTTCATGTTGTAAGGTGTTTCGAAGATGATAATATCATCCACGTTGATGGGTCAGTTGATCCTCTTCGTGATATTGAAAATATTAATTTGGAACTTATTTTTTCAGACCTTGAACAAATTGAAAAAAGACTTTCAAGGATTGAAAAACAGGTGAAAGCAGACAAAAGTTTAAAACCGGAAATGGAACTTTTGCAAAAAATAAAAAAGTGTTTAGAAGAAGGAAAACCATCAAGAAGTCTCAGCTTAGATGAAGAGGAAGAAAAAATCATTAAAAATTTTTCTTTGCTATCTCAAAAACCTGTAATCTATGTTGCAAATGTATCTGAAGAAGATGCACAAAATGACGGAGAAAATAATGAGATGGTTAAGGCTGTAAAAGATTTTTCTGAAAAATCGGCTGATGAAACTGTGGTCATTTCATGTGAAATTGAATCGGAAATTGCAGAATTATCACCTGATGAGAAAGAAATATTTTTAGAGGATTTAGGTCTTAAGGAATCAGGCCTTGATAAACTCATTAAATCTTCATACAAACTTTTGGGACTTATTTCTTTTTTAACAACCGGAGAAATGGAATCTCGGGCATGGACAATTAAAAAAGGGACTAAGGCTCCACAGGCTGCCGGAAAAATTCATAGCGACATGGAAAGAGGATTTATTAAAGCTGAAACTATTTCTTATGAGGACTTAATTAAGTCCGGTTCCCTTGTAGCTGCTCGTGAAAAAGGGCTTATCAGAAGCGAGGGCAAAGAATATATTATGCAAGATGGGGATGTTTGCGTATTTAAATTCAATGTTTAAAAGTTAATAAAGGAGAAAAAAGATGTTTAAATTAGTTTCTATGGATTTGGATGAAACTCTATTGACAACGGATAAAAAAATGACGCCAGATTTTGACGGATTTGTTTATGGTTGTAGAAAGAGGGGAATTATTCCGATTGTAGCGACTGGTAGGGAATTTACAACGGCTAAGAAATTTGTTGGGGATGTTGAAATTGATTTAGTTTGTAACAATGGAAATTTAATTAGAAATTCTAAAAGCGAAAGAATACTTTATGTTAATCCAATTTCTCATAAAGATTTAAAGGAACTTTTGGACTTGGATGAGGATAAATCTACAAATTTAATTTTACATGTAAGCGGTATAAAGGGTATTGATGTTTTGTACCAAGACAATGGTAAAAGAATATTAGACGATGATTATTTGAAGAGATTTGCAGGTAGAATTGAAAGATTCACATCTGTTGATGAATTGGATATAAAAGTTTTGTCGATTGTTTTTACCGGTGAAGATGAGGACCTTTTTAAGTTAAGAGATATATTTGAAAAAAAAGTTTCTGATAAATTCAATATACACCTTATGGCTATGCAAACCAGAAGAGCATATATGCTTGAAGTTCTGCAAAAAAATGGAGATAAGTTTGAAGGTGTAAGATTTTATTGTAAAAAGAAAAGTATAGATATTAAGGATATTGTTGCAATAGGCGACGATTCAAATGACAGAAATCTTATAAAAAATTCAGGACTTGGGATTGCCATGATAAATGCTGTGGAAAGTGTTAAAGAAGTGGCTAAGCTGATTTCTAAAAAGGATAATAATAATAATGGGGCTATAGAAATTTTAAAAGAAGTATTGTGGTGATTATATGAACATAAATTGGTATCCCGGTCATATGAAGAAAACTATAGAGGATATTGAGAAAAAAAAGAAGATGACAGATTTTTGCATTGAAATAATTGATGCAAGAATTCCTATTTCAAGTAGAAATCCTCTATTTGACAAGGCTCTTGTTGGCAAAAAGCGGCTAATTATTTTTAATAAGTCGGATTTGGCAAATGAGGACATGAACAATAAATGGATAAATTATTTAAAAAATGAAGATATAAATGTTATAAAATATAACTCTACAAGGCCGAATGTAAATTTAATAACTGATGCTTCAAAAAAGCTAATGGCAGATTTTATAAAAAAAATTGAAGATAAGGGAATTAGCCCAGGACCTTTGCGGGCAATGGTGGTAGGAATTCCGAATTCAGGGAAATCAACTTTTATAAACGGAATTAGCGGTAGAAAATCTGCAAAAACCGGAAATATGCCAGGAATTACTAAAACTAACCAATGGATAAAGTTAAACAATTATTTACATCTTCTTGATACACCGGGAGTTTTGTGGCAAAAACTTCCTAAAGATGTGGGGCTTAATCTTGCCTTCACCGGAGCTATTAAAGATGAAATTATGGATAGGGAAACTTTAGCCTTAAAATTGATTGAAAGATTAAATTCAATAGATAAAAATATAATAAAAGCCAGGTATGGAGTTGATACAGATGAGGCTCCCATAGATATAATGAATCAAATCGGCAAAAAAAGAGGAGCTCTTCTAAAGGGAGGAGATTTTGACTATGAAAAGATAGCCAATATTATCTTAGATGAATTTAGGAGAGGTATTTTAGGCAGAATAACCTTGGAGGAAATATGAGCTTCATTGATTATGAAAAGGAATATAGAGAAAGTGGAAAAAAACTAATAGCAGGTATAGATGAAGTTGGGAGAGGTTGTCTTTTTGGAGATGTTCTTTCATGTGCAATAATTATGAAAGAAGGTTCAAACATAGAAGGAGTAAATGACTCTAAAAAGTTGACCGCTAATAAGAGAAAAAAAATTTACAGTCTTATTTTAAACGATGCCATCGCTGTTGGAATTGGCAGGGCAGATGCAAAGACTATTGATAAATTAAACATAAAAATGGCAACTCACCTTTCCATGGTCAGGGCAATTGATAATTTAAGAGATGCTGACGGCAATTTAGTAGTACCTGATTTGGTATTAATTGATGCTGAAAATATTGAAACAAATATCTTTCAACATTCAATTATCAAAGGAGATGAAAATTGCTATTCCATAGCCTGCGCCTCAATAATTGCAAAAGTTTATAGAGATAGCCTATGTGAAAAATGGGGAGAAATGTATCCAGGTTATCGAATAGAAAAACATAAAGGTTACGGAACAAAATATCATAGAGAAAAAATTAAGGAGTTAGGTCCAAGCCCCATGCACAGGCAAAGCTTTTTAAAAAATTTAGGGAAATGGTAAAATGAATAACAAAGAATTGGGAGATATTGGAGAAAATATTGCAGTAAATTTTTTAGAAAATAAAAAATATATCATACTTGATAGGAATTTCAGAGCTCAATCCACAGAAATAGATATTATAGCTAAAGATAAAGAAGAACTTGTATTTGTAGAAGTTAAAACAAGAAGGAGTCATAAATTTGGCGAAGCCTACGAAGCGGTGGGAGAATTTAAAATGAAAAATATTATAAATACTGCAAGAGCTTATATCTACAAACATAATTTATATGACACGCAAATCCGCTTTGACATAATTGAAGTTTATTATAACGAAAAAAGAATAAATCATATAGAAAATGCCTTTATTTTGGCATGAAAACAAAAACTCTATTTAAAATTTTGAAAAGTTTTGAAAAATTTTGAATAGAGTTTCTATTTTTTTAAAACTTTATAAAACCTATATAAGTTATAATCATTTGTACTATTTAATTTGTCCTAAAAATAAAGAAAAAACTTAATAAATATCATAAATTAAACAACTTAGTTGTACAAAAAGCAACAAAAAAAGCATTAAATTTTTAAATTATAAGAAAGTTACTAATTCAAAGATTATCTTTAAAATTTTTAATAAATAGTCAATGTAAAATTCAAAGGATTTTTTCGGAGCACTTAGCTTGCATATAAGCTTATAATTAGTCAACAGATTTACTGGTATAGATTTTATTTATACAATGTGTTTTGAATCATTATTTTTAGGAAGAGTAGAAAGCTTATTTAATTTCTCGGGTAGGGACATAATAATAAGGGAGTTGACATTTGTCATATGGTCCTTCATTTGTTTCATCGCTAAACCCATGTTACCATTTTTAATCATAGAAATTAGATTTTCATGTTCAACAATCGCATAATCTTTTCTATTTTCAAATCCACAAATATAATTGTACCTATAAAAAAGGTCATAAAACCTTTTTAATTCTTCAACTAAGAAATTATTTCCGCTAATTTTTGCCATTAAAAGATGGAACTTTCTATCTAAATTTAAAAATTTTAAAGGTTGGTAACCTTTTTTGTATAGAGATTTTTTTTGCAATTGACAGTTTTCTTCAAGGGCTAAAATATTTTCTTCATTCCAATTTAAAGTTGCCAGTTTTACTGATAATAACTCCAAGTTTTCTCTAATTTGGAAAATTTTAATATAATCATTTAGACTCATTGGAGTTACTATATTTTTATTATTAAATTCTACAAAGCCTTCATTTTTCAATTCTTGAATTGCAGCACGTATAGGGGTGCGACTAAGTTTAAATTCTTCAGCAATGTCTAATTCTTTTAATACATCGCCGGGTTTGTAATCGATAGTTATAATTTTATCCTTAAGGGATAAATAAACCTGATATGATATGTTTTTTGTATAATCACTTTGTCTACTCATATATAAACACCCCAATCATTGAAATTATCCTATAGCTTTAATTATATACTCTAGCCCTTGAAATTACAATATTAGAAATTATTTAGGAACACAGTTCTAAAGTAAAAAACAAAAACTGATAAAAAATATATGTATACATAAGAATATATCCAAAAACAGTTGACAAATGATAAAAAAAGCTTTATTATGCTAATAAGCATAAAATATATAAATTATAAAAAGTATACATAAAAAAGTGATGGGGGATAGAAAATGAAATTATCTAACAGAATCTATGATATGCCTTTTTCAGGAACAAGGAAGTTAACTCCTTACATAGAAAAAGCAAAAGAAAAAGGGAAAAAGATTATTGAGTTGTATGTTGGGCAACCAGACATAAAAACACCGGAAGGTTTTTTTGATGCAATTAAAAATTTCAAACCCGAAGTTTTGGCATACGGCACAAATAACGGAAACCCTAAACTTAGAAAAGCAATAAGTAAATATTATGAAGAAAAAGGGATTGATTTCAATTCGGATGAAATACTTATAACAATAGGAGGAAGTGAAGCTTTGTTATTTTCCATGATTTCCATTTGTGATCCGGGAGACAAAGTTTTAGCGGTTGAGCCTTTATATACTGACTATAATACAATTGCAAAAGAATTAAATATAGAGATTAAGGCGATAACAACATATCCAGAAAACGGATATCATCTACCTGACAAAAAAACTATTGAAGCACTCATAGATAAAGATACAAAAGGAATACTTATGAATCATCCTAATAATCCAACAGGAACTGTTTATACAAACGAAGAAGTAAATATGATTAGTGATATTGTGTTAGAAAACGATTTATATTTAATTTCTGACGAGGTTTATAGGGAATTTGTTTATGAGGGCTTGGAATATACAAGTTTTGCACAAATAGAAAAAATTAAAGACCATGTAATAATAGTAGATAGTATTTCAAAAAGATATAGCGCATGTGGAGCTAGGATTGGCAATATAGCATCAAAAAATAAAGATTTTATAAATAATGTTATAAAACTTTGTCAATCAAGAATATGTCCACCAACATTGGATCAGGAAGGAGCGATTGAACTTTACAAGACACCAAAAGAATATTTTAAGGAGGTGAATAATGAATATAGAAAGAGAAGAGATTTAGTTTACGGATTATTGAGTAAAATGGAAGGCATAGTTTGTCAAAAGCCAGAGGGAGCATTTTATATATGTGCAAAACTTCCCGTGGATAATGCTGAAAAGTTTTTAATATGGATGCTTGAAAACTTTGAAGATAATGGAGAAGTTGTAATGCTTTCACCTATTGAGGGATTTTATGCAAGTGAAGGTTTGGGAACTAAAGAAGTGAGAATAGCCTATGTTTTAGAAGAGGATAAATTAAAAAGAGCTATGGAAATTTTAGAAAAAGCTCTTATCAGCTATTCAAATAGAACCAATTATTAAAATAAAAATTTTATTATTATAGGTGATTAAATGAATTTTAATATACAAGAAGATGATAAGACATTAATAATCAAATCTACAAATAAATTAAAAGTTATAGCGATGGGATTTACTGCAAGGAATCAAGAGCAAATGAAAAAAAATTTAGCAGCCTTAAAAAAAGAAGGCATTGAATATCCTTCATCATTTCCTCAAGTGTATCCTTGCATAAAAAATGTGTTGGATAGTGGAGATGAAATTGATGTTTTGTCTGAAAATACTTGTGGAGAAGTGGAATATTTAATTTTAAAAATAAAAAATGAATTATTTATTGGAGTTGGAAGTGATCATGCGGATAAAAAGATAGAAAAGAAATCTATTTTATATTCTAAAAATATTTGCCCAAAACCATTCAAAAATTTATTTTGGAAATATTCACAGGTTAAAGATCATTGGGATGAATTGATAATTAGGTCTTGGCAAAAAGAGGGAAATGAGTTTATTAAGTATCAAGATAGTAGTGTATCAAATATATTGCAACCTAGTCAAGTGTTAAAAAGTATAAGCACGTATATGAATAATAATGGAGATTGTATTGTTTTTTGCGGAAGTGTTGCAAATATTACAGGGAGATATATTTACGGTGAAGAGTTTATATATGAAATAGAAGATCCGATACTTAAAAGAAATATTAAAGGTTCATATAAAATTAATAATATATGTAAATTATGAATCAATAGAAAAGTTTTACTAACGTGAATACAGATTGTTAGTAATATCATATAAATACAGTAGTGTTATATTTATGGAGGTAATATTTATGAAAAAAAATATATTAATAATATCAATGTTTTTTTTAGCAATTGGTTTAATAGGTTGTAATAAAGAAGCATCTTCAACTGAGGGTAAATCTTCTTCAGGAGATACAATAACTTTAAAATTAAGTTCTGCCGCAAATGAAAATAGTACATGGCATCAAGGAGCTTTGAAATTTGGCGAGATAATTAAAGAGAAAACATCTGGAAAATATAATATAGAAATATATACAATGGATCAATTATCTGCAGGAAATCAAGCTTCAGGTATAGAAATGCTACAAACAGGCTCAACAGATGTACATATGCAAGATGCACTGGTATGGTCTTCAGTAGCACCAAAAGCGATAGTTCCTGCATTACCATGGTTATTACCATCTTATGAAGATGTTGATAAATATATGAACGGAAATGGTGGAGAAGCTATCATGAAAGCTCTTTCTGAATCAGGTGTAACTCCATTGGCTATTGGTGAAAGTGGATATAGACAGATAGTAAACATGAAAAAAGCAATTGCATCACCTGAAGATATGATAGGATTAAAAATTAGAGTGCCTGGAAGTAATACTCACGTTTCATTAATGAAATTATTAGGAGCAGATCCAGTAACAATGAGTTCGACAGAAGTATATACGGCAACTCAACAAGGAACTATTGATGGTTCTGAAAATACAATAGATTTGTTATTGACACAAAAAACTCTTGAAGTTTCTAAATATTTAACAATGTGGAACTATTCATACGATCCAATATATTTTTGTGTAAGCAATAAATTATGGAATACTTTGTCAGATGAAGAGAAAACAATATTTAAAGAAGCTGCTGTTGAAGCGATGCAATTACAAAAAGATTTAGCTAGAAAAGGTGCAGAAGAAGCAATAGGAAATATTAAAAATGAGTATAAAAATGTAGAAATTATTGAAAACTTAACACCTGAGCAACTACAAGCCTTTAAAGAAAAGTCAAAACCAATTTATGAAAATGGAGCTAAAGAATTTGGAAAAGATTTAATTGAAGCTTTTGGATATAAATATTAATAGTATATTTATAAATTAATTATACATTTTATTTGACCACGGGGAAATTAGATTAATAATAATCGTGGTCAGATAAAATATAATGATTTATTTTATTTAAGGGATGATAACAATGCAAAAATTTTGGGATTTTATTTTAAAAGTAGAGAAATTTATGATGGCTTTCGGTATGTTTATTATGGTTATACTAAATTTTTTAAATGTATTATTTAGAAATCTTTTGCCACAAACACCATTTTCGTATTCTGAAGAATTGACAATTATTACATTTGTATGGGTTTTAATGTTTGGAATTTCATATGGATTTAAAGTTCATGCTCATACAATATTAGATGTATTTACGAAAATGATGCCAAAAAAATTTGAACCCATTATAATTTTTTTAGTTACTGTAACATCTGTTTTATTTATGTCAGCATTAATATATACATCATATTTAACTATGATAAATCAAATTAGATTTGGGCAAGTAACTCCTGGAATGCGACTTCCAATGGCGGTAAATAGCGGTGCTTTAATGATTGGTTCTTTTATTAGTGCATTAAGTGTAATTAGAGCAGGTTATTTGGAATATGAGGAATATAAGCTAACCAGCAAGGAAGTGATTAAGTGATTTCAATAATATTATTAGGAGTATTTTTTGGACTATTAATTCTCAGAATACCAGTTGCTGTTTCAATGGGGCTAGCAGCAATTTCAGGGATATTATATATGGGTATGGATATAAGTATAATATCAAATGTTTTTTACGCATCTGTTGCAAAAAGCTCTCTTTTAGCAATACCATTTTTTATATTAACTGGAGTAATAATGGATTATGCAGGTATTTCTAAAAGACTTATAGATTTTGCAAATGCAATGGTTGGTCATAGACGCGGAGGTTTAGCAATAGTTACTGTTGTAACATCATGTTTTTTTGCTGCAATCTCAGGCTCTGGGCCAGCAACAGTTGCAGCATTAGGTGGAGTTTTAATACCTGCGATGGAAAAAGACCATTATGATAAAAGATTTGCAACTTCTATTGTTGCATCTGCGGGTGGAATAGGAATGATAATTCCCCCATCAATACCATTTGTTATTTATGCAATGTTAACTGGAGAATCAGTGGCAACAATGTTCATGGCAGGTATTATACCAGGTATATATTTAGGTATTTTATTTTCTCTTGCTGCATTATGGTATATAAAAAAATATCAACCTGATATTGTTTATAGAAAAAAAGCAACTTCTGAAGAGAGGAAAAAAGCATTTAAAGATGCACTTTGGGGAATAATGACTCCTGTAATTATTCTTGGAGGAATATATTCAACACTTTTCACAGCGACTGAAGCTGCTGGTATAGCTGTAGTTTATAGCCTTTTCGTAGGTATATTTGTTTACAAAAGTATCAATTTGAAAAATTTAGTGAATTTGTTTATGGATTCAGCAGTTTCAACAGGCTTAATAATGTTTATTATGGGTTCAGCGGGTATATTTACATGGATTTTAACCACATCAGGAGTGGCTTTGCAACTTTCAAATGCACTTCTTGGCGTATCAAAATCTCCTATTATGATGATCTTGATAACTCAAGTGATATTTCTGATAGCAGGATGTTTTGTTGATTCAGCTAGTGGTTTCTATTTGTTATTACCAATTCTTATTCCGGTTGTAAAGTCTATAGGATATCCAATGTATGCATTTGGGGTATTAGCAACAGTTAATTTTGCCATAGGACAGATAACCCCTCCAGTAGGTTCGAATTTATTTGTAGCTTGTAATATTTCAAAATTGTCAATGAGTGATTTGACACCAAAATTGGTTCCTTTTTTAGCTGTTGGTGTTTTTGCAATATTAACTATGTGTTTCTTTCCACAAATAATAACTGTTTTACCAGATATTTTGAATTTAAAGTAATAAATTATATAATAGAAAGATTAATTTATTTAGTAATTGAGTTAAATTTAATACTAAAGCAATGTAATAATTTTCCTTATACAAGCCGAGGGTTATCCCTTGGCTTGTATCTCTTATGAAACAATAAATATTTTATTTTATATAATTTAACTTTTATTAAATAACATTCATATGAAAAAATTTGCGGTATCTTTAATTTTTAAATCATTAATTGATAAACATAATTCATAAAAAAAGGAAAGTTTTAATAACTGTAAATAACTGCATAAGATTAGGAAAAACTTAAGTAAGTAATTAGTAATTTATTAATTTAGAAGGTTATGTAAGTCTTTTTGCAAAAAGCTTGCAAACTTAAATATATTATGTTAAGAATTAACTATTTAATTTTAAAACTTTACAGAAGTGTTATTTAATTGTATAATAAATGTGTAGAAAGAAGTTCTATTTTTTTTATAGGAAATGTCAAAGATGGTAAAATAATAAGGGGTGGTATATTGGCAAAACTATCTAATTCCATAGAGGAATTTTTAATTGAATTAATAGAGGAAGCCAATGGAGCTCTTGAGATTCAAAGATCAAAAATTTCAGATCATTTTAATTGTGCCCCAAGTCAAATTAACTATGTACTTACTACCAGATTTACTCCCTACAAGGGGTATTATGTAGAGTCCAGACGTGGTGGCGGAGGATATATAAGAATTGTAAAAGTGGAGTTCCAAGATGAAGAAGAGTCTTTAGATATATTTAGAGATTTTATTGGAGTATCTATCACAAAAGATAAAGCTGATCTCTTAATTAAAGAACTCAGAAAAAAAGGAATGATTTCAAATAAGGAAGCTGAAATTATAACTGTCGCCTTATCTGATAGATCTTTAGCTTGCAGTCAAGATCGAAATAAATTAAGGGCTGAAATATTAAAAAATATACTTTTAGTTATATTTTCTTAGGGGGAATGAGGATGTTATGTGATAATTGCAGGGAAAGAGAATCGGTTATTTCCTACACTATGATCCATGATGATAGAATAGAAGAAGTGCATTTATGCGAAGTATGTGCAGAAAAAAAATTAAAGGCGGATTTTACAAATTATCAGGGATTCTTACCACAAATTGAGGACTTTTTAAAAAATATTTTTGCATTTACCTCCGCTGATAGTAAGGAAGAAAGTATTATTTGTCCTGAGTGTGGAACAAGTTACTTTGATTTTAAAAATTCAGGCAAGGTTGGATGTGCAAATTGTTATAATATTTTTAGAAATGAACTTAAGAATTATCTTTATGCTGTCAATCCTAAACCTATTCATACAGGTAAAATTCCTTCAAACACCAAACCTACTGTTGTAAAGGAAAGAAATATAAGACAGTTGCAAGATGAATTAGATACAGCCGTTAAACTTGAAGATTATGAAGAAGCTGCTGAGATAAGGGATAAGATCAAAGCTTTAAAGGAGAATAAATGACAGTAACAGTAAAGTCTTCAGTTAAGCTTTTAAGAAATATTTCAGGTTTTAATTTTATGCCGAAACTAAATGAAGTTGATGCACTTGATATTATTAAATTATTAGAACCTAAAATTTTAAAGCTTGGCTATGAAAAAAGGGATGTATTGAAATTTTCCGGTTTACAAAAATTGGAATATATTGAAAGGGAAATATTAAAAGCAAAATTTATGGAAAATAATATTTCCGCTTATTATGTAAAAGATAATTCTCCGGAAATTCTTTTGAACGAGTCCAATCATCTTGTAATTAGAAAGTCATGCAGAAATAAAAATTTGGAGGAAATTTTTAAAGAAGTTTTTGAAGTTGAGGATTTTTTAGATAAAGAAGTGAATTTTGCTTTTGATAGTGAATTGGGATATTTAACAACAAGACCTATAAATGTCGGAACAGGGCTTATAATAATCCATAAACTCCACTTGCCGGCTTTAAATTTTTATGGTATAGATGACATTTCAAGGTCTTTATTAAGACTTGGCTATAGTTTAGATTCCTACAAAGATAAATCTGGTAAAAGCTTGGGAAATATGTTTAATTTATTTTTCGAATCTACTATAGGATGTAGTGAAGAAGTCTATATTAAAAAGATGGAAACTATTTTAAAAGAGGTTATTTCTTTGGAAGAAGAGGCTGAGAAAAAAATGTACCTTGATTCAATAATAACTTTGGAAGATATGGTTAATAGATCACTTGGAATTTTAAGAAATGCAAGAATTTTAACTGAAGAAGAAATGATTCATTGTATGTCAAACATAGATTTAGGAATTACCCTATCTATCTTAAAAGCGAATAGAGATTTTGATTTCTATAAAGAGATGAATAAGTTAAAAAATGGATATTTACAACTTGAACGAGGTTCGATTTTGGACCTTAAATCCAGAGATATTTTAAGGGCCAATAAATCAAGAGCTTTAATGAAGGAGGTTTTTTAATGAGTATGTTTGGAAGATTTAGCGAAAAAGCTCAAAAAGCAGTGCTTTTTGCTCAAGCAGAAGCTAGAGATGAAAGACATTCGTATATAGGGTCTGAACACATTCTTTTAGGAATAATAAAGGAGGGGACAGATACAGGTGCGGAAATTTTATCAAAACTTGGAATAAATTATGAAAAGGCAAAAAGAGCAACTTTAGATATAGTAGCGACAGGGCAAGGTCCAATAGTAACAACATTATCATATACCCCCAGGACAAAAAGAATTTTTGAACTTTCTTTTGAACTTGCAAAGGAATTGGGAAGCAGATTTGTAGGAACTGAACATTTGCTGCTTGGAATTTTGAGAGAAGGGCAAGGGGTTGCAGTCTTAGTTTTAAAAAGACTTGGGATTGACATAATAAATCTTGAGGATGATATATTAAATAATATTGAAGATTATGAAGAAGAGGATGGAGATAATCCATCACAAGAAAGTCTAAACAAATTCACAATAGACTTAAATAAAAAAGCGGAAGATGGAGAAATTGATCCAATAATTGGCAGGGACAGGGAAATACAAAGATTAATTCAAGTGCTTTCAAGAAGAACAAAAAACAATCCTGTATTAATAGGAGAACCGGGAGTTGGTAAGACGGCAATAGCGGAAGGTTTGGCTTTAAAAATTATTAAAGGCGAAGTTCCTGAAATTATGGCTGAGAAAAAAATTATGACTCTTGATGTTTCTGCTTTGATTGCCGGCTCAAAATATAGGGGAGATTTTGAGGAACGTTTAAAGAATGTAATTAATGAAGCTGAGAAAAACAAAAATATTATATTATTTATTGATGAAATACATGTAATAATTGGGGCAGGGGCAGCTGAAGGAGCAATGGATGCTTCAAATATTTTAAAACCTATGTTAAGCAGAGGCTCAATGCAAATTATTGGAGCTACAACAATTTCTGAATATAGAAAACATATTGAAAAGGATCCGGCTTTTGAAAGAAGATTAATGCCAATTATTGTAGAAGAGCCAAGTGTTGAAGATTCTATTAATATATTAATGGGAATTAAGAATAAGTATGAAGAGCATCACAATGTTATGATTGATAAAGATGCGGTGGAAGCTGCAGTAAGGCTATCTGACAGATATTTAAACGATAGATTTTTACCGGACAAGGCAATAGATTTAATTGATGAAGCTGCTTCAAAATTAAAAATTGAAAATTTCAAGACCCCCGATTTTGAAAAGAAATATAAGGAAGAATTAAAACAGGTTGAAAGTGAAAAAAATGCAGCAGTTAGAAATCAGGATTTTGAACTTGCGGCATCTTTAAGAGATAAAGAAAAAAACATAGAAAAAGTTTATAAGGAAGCTATTGAAAAGTATAAAAAAGAAGAATCCAAAAAGAAGGTTCAAGTTGACCTGATAGCAAAGATTGTTTCTGAATGGTCAAAAGTTCCGGTAACAAATTTAACTGAAAAAGAAACTGAAAGATTAATAAGCTTGGAAGAAGAATTAAAAACAAAAGTTAAGGGTCAAGATGAAGCGGTAAATGTACTGGCTAAAGCAGTTAAAAGAGCAAGAATCGGACTTAAAAGTCCTAATAAGCCAATAGGCTCATTTATTTTTGTCGGTCCGACCGGAGTTGGTAAAACTTTTTTGGCTAAAACTTTGGCGGAAGAATTATTTGGAAGTCCTGACAATATGATAAGGATAGATATGAGCGAATATATGGAAAAATATACAGTGTCAAGGCTTGTTGGTTCACCTCCGGGATATGTTGGATATGATGAAGGTGGACAATTAACAGAGGCCGTAAGGACAAAACCATATAGCGTTTTATTATTTGATGAAATAGAAAAAGCTCATCCGGATGTATTTAATATTCTGCTCCAAATTTTGGACGAGGGAAGATTAACAGATGCTCAAGGAAGGACTGTAAATTTCAAAGATACAGTAATCATTATGACATCTAACGTTGGTGCAGGCAGTCTTGTTAAGAATAACACCCTTGGATTTTCTGCTAATAAATCAGACGAAGATAAAAATGGCTATGAAAAAATGAAAGATATTATTTCCAAGGAATTAAAAAATACTTTCAGACCTGAATTTCTAAATAGGATTGATGAAATAGTAGTTTTTAAAGAGCTTGGAAAAGAGGAAATAAAGAAAATAGTTTCTCTGCAATTAGAGGATTTGGATAAAAGACTTGTGGCCATGGGCATTAAGACAGAATTTACTGATAAATTAATTAATTATCTTGTTGAAAAAGGTTATGACAAAAAATATGGGGCAAGACCTCTTGAAAGGACAATAAGAAATATTCTTGAAGATCCTATTGCAGATAAATATTTGGAAGGTCGAATAAAAGCGGGTTGTTTAATAAAGATAGATTTTGATGATAAAGTCAGAATTGAAAATTTGAGTGATTGTAAAGAAATAGAAAAGATTGAAAATGAAGAAAAAAATAGCATACAAGTGTAGTAACTGTGGGTATATTTCCCAGGGTTACTTTGGAAAATGCCCTCACTGTGAAAAGTGGAATACTCTTTTAGAATTTGATAGTCAGGAAGAAAATAAAAATTCAAACGCACCTGGCAAAAAAGCTGTAATTTTAAAAAGTGTTGATCCAAAAGAATCTTCAAGAGTTCAAACAGATATGGAAGAATTTAATAGGGTGATGGGCGGAGGAATTGTTAGAGATTCTGTGAGCATATTGACAGCAAAACCGGGAGCTGGAAAATCAACCTTGCTTTTACAGGTTGCCAATGATCTTGCCAACAAGGGTTTTGTAGTATTGTATGCAAGTGGAGAAGAATCAGAATCCCAAATTAAACGTCGCGCCGGCAGAATTTTAGACAAGACCTCAGACAATATTTGGGTAAGTTCTACCACTTTCTTAGATGATGTGTTAGATCAAATTCCAAAAGTAGACCCGGATTTTATAATAATAGATTCAATACAAACTTTTGTTTTAAAAGAATTTAATTCAAGACCCGGGACTCCTACTCAAACAATGGAATGTGCTCATAAAATGGTGGAAGTTGCAAAAAATGGGAAAAGGCCTAGATTTATATTTTTTGTTGGACAAATGACAAAAGATGATGAACTAGCAGGAGTGCGAAGTCTTGAGCATTTGGTGGATACTGTCTTGGTTATAGAAGGAGAAACATCGGAAGAATTAAGATCTTTAATTGCAACTAAAAACAGGTTTGGATCAACAGGTGAGATGGGATTTTTTACAATGACAGAAAGCGGGATCAAATCTCTTGACAATCCTTCCCTATATTTTTGTACAATAAGAGAAGAAGACAAATCACCTCCGGGATCTTCTTTATCTGTAATAAGGGAAGGAACAAGACCTATTATTTTGGAAACAGAAGCCTTGACAAGCAAATCATTTATGCCATATCCTTCAAGAATAGGAGAATGTATAAAAAGAGAACACTTGAATACACTAATATCTATCCTTGAAGAAAGAGCAAAAATCAATTTGATGGATAAAAATGTAGTTATTAAAACTACTGGAGGAATTAAACTTAAGGATTCAGCGTCAAACCTTTCAATAATGATGAGCATTGTATCATCAAATTTAAATAAACCTATAATCAATGATAAGGTTTTTATTGCGGATGTCGGTCTTACAGGGGAATTAAAAAATATTCCGAGCTTGGAAATGAGAATCAGAGAAGCTGAACGAATGGGATTTAAAGAAGCTTATGTTGCAAATATTAAGTCTATAAAAGAAGATAAGTTTAAAAATATTAAAATTATTAAGAAGGACCATATTAGAGATGTGATTGATCAGTTGCTGTAAATAAATTATGCTTTGTTAATAAGACTGTTTTAAAAATCAACTATGTTTTTCAATAAAAATTTGATATAGTATTTAAGAAAGGGGTGAGACAATGAAAAAAATCTCAACGAAAAAACTTACCATTATTGCAATGTTTATGGCTCTAACAACAGTTGCAACAATGGCTATTCAAATTCCAATTCCTGCAACAAAAGGTTACCTAAATGTTGGTGATACAATAGTTATTACGGCGGCACTTTTAATGGGAAAAACTGCAGGCGGTTTAGTTGGAGGAATAGGTTCAGCCTTGGCGGATTTAATATCAGGATATGGATATTATGCACCTATAACTTTAGTTGTTAAAGGATTAGAAGGATATATTGCAGGGCTTTTGCATGAAAAAACATCACTGAACTTTATTTTTTGCGGTATTGCCGGCGGTATAATAATGGCAATAGGTTACTTATTAGCTGAAGGACTTATACTTTATAATTTTCCAACAGCCATAGCCAGCTTCATACCAAATATTTTCCAAGGACTTGGAGGAGCGGTTCTAGCTGATATTTTATATCCAATTTTACAAAAGGCGGTATTTAACCAAGTAAAATTCAACTAAATAAAATTTTAGATAAAAAATGGCAAGTTGTTAAAAATTTACTTACCATTTTTTTATATGAAAAAAGATAGCTGAATAAAGTCAGGCTATCTTTTTAGGCTCTATGTCAAATATTGGGGAGACTCGTTAATTCGAGTCTCTATTTTAATATAAAAAATCAATACTTATACGCTAATAAACTATCAAAACTAAAATAAACAAAAAACTACTAAAAATAAACATAGCAAACAAAACCCCTAGGGGTTTTGC
>CABTZF010000023.1 GCA_902489255.1 uncultured Peptoniphilus sp.
AATATATATTTCTGTATTAAAGTTTAATCTTAGTTGAATTGTATCATTAACTAGTGTATAGTTAGTTAATGATGATGTATTTTTAATGGTTTTCATAAATACATTGTATCAAAAAAAGGCGAGGATTTTTATGTTTCCTCGTCTTTTTTCTATGATGGGGCTTTTGCAACAGTCCCCTTTTTAAAAATCCTTATTTCTGATAATTCTCTTTGCCCATGTGTATGATGCTATATATATAATAAAATTAAAAATCATAAAGTTTACAATTTTAAAAATTGTTGAAAAATCAACATAATTCATCAAATCTATTCCAAAAAGATTCTTAATTATTTGGAAAATAGAGGGAAATATATAAATCAAAACTGCTATATTAGAATTATCACCATATTTTAATTTAATCGGAATTATAAAAGAGTATGCTGCCATTACTAAAGAAATGGCTACAAATACTATTAAAAAACTTTTAAATTCTATTTTTCCTATAACCAATAAATAATTAAAAGCAAATATTACTGATAATGCCATTAAAAAAATATTGACTAAAAAATTAAAATTCACAACAGCTTCCTTACTTATTGGATAGATAAGTAAACTGCTTATTAATTTTTCTTTAAATTGCATTGTGTTTAAAATATAATAAATTAAGGGAATAACTACTAAATATGCATTAAAATTTACTGAAAAACTTAAAGTTAAAAAAACAAATAATAGTATGCCTATAGCAAAAATTATATTCATTATTTTATTTTCATATATAAATTTTATAAAGAGAGTTTTCATATTAAAATTCCTTTCTATTGATAATAAATTTTGATGCCACATAAGATATTGTCAAAAATATAAATGAAATTAAAACTATAATTATTTTTATTTCATTTATATTTATAGAATTATATATTTTACAAGTTTTAATAGTTCCAAAACCTATTAAACCAAAACATAGAACAATAATTAATAAAAATAAAATTGGATATATTTTACCTTTATTTGCAAAAGCAAAAGCTAGAGGTAATAAAAAAGATATAAGGCTTAAAATAAATAGTAAGGAAAAGAGCGTTATAGTCAAATAAGCTGGAATTTTTATCATTATAAAAGATAATAAAATTAAGCCCGTATAGATAAGCCCAATTCCTATAAATTCAATATATTTTGCATTTACAAAATCACTTCTTTTTATAGGATACTTAAAATAATCCATATAATTTGAATTATTTACATCTCTAAGACAATAATTTAATGATATTATTACTAGTCCGTAGACTAGAATAAATCTCCCCAAAAAAACTTTACTAGTAGCAGAATTTACTAAATTTAGTGATATTGAAAGGGCTAAAATATAAATAATTGATAATATTGTAGATTTAAAATTTTCATAAAAATCTTTTTTTAAAATAGCTTTCATTATTTGCCTCTTTCATAAAATACCATTATTTGGTCAATTGATGGCTTTTCAAGTATTGCATCTTTATACTTGTTGGAAAATTCCTTTTTATTTTTTATAAGGACATCAGTATTATATTTGCCTTCTTTTATTTTAAGGAAATATTTATTGTCATAATTACTTAAGCTTTTAAAGTCTGTTTTCAAAATTCCATAGTCATATATTAAATCATCTTTGTTTTTTGAAAATACTAACTTTCCTTGAGAAATAAAACTTATATAATCAGCAATTTTTTCTAAATCACTTGTTATATGAGTTGAAAATAATATGCTTGAATTTTCATCTTTTATAAACTCAAAAAATATATCTAAAATTTCATCTCTAATTACAGGGTCAAGTCCTGAAGTCGGTTCATCTAAAATTAGTAATTTAGGATGGGAAGAAAGAGCATTTATAATTTTAAGTTTCATCTTATTGCCAGTTGAAAGCTCTTTATATTTTTTATCCTTAGGAATTCTAAATTCACCGATAAGTTTATAAAAATAATCCTTATCCCATTTTTTATAAAGGCTTGCCATGATTTTTTCAATCTCTTTAATTTTCAAATTTTCTGTGAAAAACCCCTCATTAAAAACAACTCCAATATCCTCTTTAATCTCTTTTGATATATGATTTCCAAAAACTTTAATATCTCCCTTGTATTTAACAAGATCCAAAATAGATTTTATTAAAGTTGTTTTTCCTGCACCATTTTCACCAATAAGACCCATTACAGTCCCACTTTCCATAGAAAAATTATCAATGGTTAAGTGAAAATCTCCATATGATTTTTCTAAATTATTAATTTCTATTGTTTTCATAAAATCACCTAAATCTTATATAAATTTTCTAAAATATCAAATAAATCTTTTTTCGACATTTTCAAATCTTGAGAAATTATAACAATATCCTTAAATTTTTCCTCAATTTTTTCTATTCCCTCTTCATAAAAAATCTCCTTATCTATGGAGCTAACAAAAGATCCCTTGCCTGCAACTGTATATATTAGGCCTTCATTTTCTAATTCACTGTAGGCTCTTTTTGTTGTGATTACACTAACTTTTAAATCACTTGCAAGACTTCTCAAGCCCGGAAGTGGGCTATCTTTTTTTAATTGTCCGAGAATTATAGCTTTTTTTATCTGATATTTTATTTGTTCATAAATTGGTTTTTCAGATTTTCCGGAAATAATTATATTCATCTAATCACCACTGTATATATTGTATATTAACAGTATATACTCATAAATTATTTATGTCAATATTCTTGACAAATTTTTTTATCTAAAATATTCTTATTTTGGGTGATTAAATGATTATTAAAGAAATTAAAGATAATGTAGGAATTATTTATCTAAACAGACCTGATAAGATTAATGCCTTGAATTTTGAAATGTTTAATGATATACAAAATACTCTGGAAGATTGGGAGAAAAATAATGAAGTTAAAATAGTTCTCTTTGACGCTTTCGGTGAAAAGGGTTTTTGCTCCGGCGGTGATTTAAAGGAATTGTATGAAGACTATTTAATTAATGATGCTTGTAAAAATAAATACAAATTTTTTAGCCAAGAAGTTCTTATGGATAAGTATATAATGTCCTATAGTAAACCAATTATAAGTCACTGGTTTGGTATTGTTATGGGTGGAGGAGTTGGACTTAGTATTCATTCTGATGTAATTATCACAGATGAAACTACAAAATGGGCAATGCCTGAAACAAAACTTGGCTTTGTGCCTGATGTGTCTGTTGGAAAAAATATTTCCACACTTCCTCAAGCTCTAGGTCAATATGTTGGTCTTACTGGAGCTATCCTGGAAGCATCTGACCTAATAAAATATAATTTTGCACATGTGTTTTGTAGAAGTGATAATTACCAAAAACTCATAAGGGAGCTTTTCAAAATAGCAAATGAAAATCCTCAAGAAAAAATAATTGAAAAATTTAAAGAAGCTTCTGAAGATTATAATATGCCCTTGCAAAAAACTTTTATCAGCCAAAATATAAAGGCTATAAAAAAATATTTTTCAATTTCCAATATAATTGACCTTTACAAAAATTTAGAAAATAATTTTGACGATTCTTTTGCTTACAAAAATTATCATAATTTAAAAAATCGCTCTCCCTTTATGCTTACCCTGCAATTTGAAAAGTACTTCTTATGTAAAAATTTAAGCCCCCAAGAAACTATTGACTTGGACTTAAAAATTTTAAATTATGCTACTGACAAAGGACTTTTAGCTGAAGGAATAAGAGCCAATATGATTGATAAAACTTATGACCCTTCTTGGCCCACAAAATCTTTGGAAGATGTTTCCATGGCTTCAATAAAAAATCTTTTATCCATAGATAAGTCTTTTCAAAAATAAAGAAAGAAACCTCAAAATACAGAGGTTTCTTTTAATTTATCTTTTATTTTTAAATCTTAATTTTTTTTGTATTTCTCCCAAAACCAAGGGGAAAAATGCTGCTATTAGTATTACCGACCATTCTTTTAAATCAAGTTTAACCAGTTTAAAGGCATCCGCTAAAAACGGAATATACAATACCAACACCATAAGTGAAAATGATAAAATATTTGCCATTAATAACTTTTTATTTGTAAATACTCCAATTTCAAATATTGTTTTATCAACTGACCTGGCAGAATATGACCTCAAAAGTTCTGAAAGTATTAATGTAGAAAATGCCATTGACCTTGCCATCTCAAGTCCTTGGCCTTCATAGCCGAACCATTTTAATCCTGTGCAATATGATATTAAAGTTGCACAAGTTATGGCTATAGACTGAATAATAACAGTTATTTTCAAATTTTTATCTACTATCGGTTCGTTAGGATCTCTAGGAGCAGCTTTCATTATATCTTTTTCTCCATTTTCAACTCCCAAAGCAAGTGCCGGGAATGAATCTGTTACAAGATTTAACCATAACAATTGAATTGGTATAAGCGGCACAGGTAAATTTAAAATAATAGAAATAAATACAATTAAAACTTCTCCAATATTGCAAGAAAGTAAATATCCCACAAATTTTTTAATGTTGGAATAAATTATTCTTCCTTCTTCAACGGCATTTACAATCGTAGCAAAATTATCATCAGTCAAAATAACTTCGGCTGTATTTTTTGCAACATCTGTTCCGGTTATACCCATGGCTATACCAATATCAGCTTTTTTTATTGCCGGAGCATCATTAACTCCATCTCCTGTCATGGCAACTATATGTCCATTTTGTTTAAGGGCATCAACAATTTGTACCTTGTTTTCAGGAGAAACTCTTGAATAAACTTTTTTTGTTTTTACAAGCTCTCTAATTTCCTGATCAGATAAATTATTTAATTCCTTGCCGTTTATAGCTTCGTCTTCTGTTTCTGCAATTCCAAGTTCTTTAGCTATTGCAAAAGCAGTTTCCAAATAATCTCCTGTGATCATTACAGGCCTTATCCCTGCACTTCTGCATTCCTTTATTGCATCTTTAACTTCAGGTCTTGCCGGATCAATCATACCTGTAAGACCAACAAATACCATATCTCTTTCTATGTTTTCAGAAAAAATATCACTAGGCACCTTATCATAATTTTTAAAGGCATAAGCTAAAACCCTTAAAGCCTCTTTTGCAAATTTCTTATTCTCTTCAAGTATTTTTGTCCTCATATCCTCGGTAAGATCAGAAACTTTACCATTTAAAAATATTTTATTGCAGTTTGAAAGAATAATATCCGGTGCTCCCTTGGTAAAGGATGAAATTTTATTTTCAAAAAAATTCTTGTGAAAAGTTGTCATCATCTTTCTGGTCGAATCAAAGGGTATTTCTTCAAGTCTTGAAAAATCATCGTTAAGTTTATAAATAGAATTTCCTATCTTCTCTGCAAAAGTAAGTAAAGCCCCCTCTGTAGGATCTCCAATAATAGAAGCTTCGTTTTCATCATAAGTTAATGAGGCATCATTTGTTAAAGATGCTATAGAAGATAATAAATAAAGTTCTTCTTCATCCTTTAAAGATATTTCTCCCCCATCATAATATATTTTTCCCTCAGGCATATAACCTGTTCCTGTAAGCTCAATCACTTTATTATTAACAAATACTCTTGTAACCGTCATTTGATTTTGAGTTAAAGTTCCTGTTTTATCTGAGCAGATAATTGTTGTAGTTCCTAAGGTTTCCACTGCAAGAAGTTTTTTTACAATAGCATTTTTCTTGGCCATCTTTCCCATGCCTATTGAAAGAACAATGGTTACTATAGCCGGTAGACCTTCAGGAACTGCCGCAACTGCAAGAGAAATTGCAGTCATAAACATCTCTTTAAATTCATGCTTATAAAGTAATCCTACAACTAATACAAATATGCAAATCCCTATAACTAAAATTCCTAAAAATTTTGAAAGAGTAGCTAACTTTTTTTGTAGGGGAGTTTCTTCCCTATCCAAAGTAGAAATTGATGTAGCTATTTTCCCAAGTTCAGTTTCATGCCCTGTTGCTATGACAAGACCTCTGCCTCTGCCATAAGTTACAATGCTTGAAAAATAAGCTAGATTTTCCCTATCACCCAAGTCTATAAAATCATCAAAAACTTTTTGTGCATCTTTTTCTACCGGAACAGATTCTCCTGTAAGTGATGATTCATCTATCTTTAAATTGTTTGACCTAATTAATCTTAAATCAGCAGGAACAATATCTCCCGTTTCTAAATTTACTATATCTCCCGGAACAATTTTTTCAGAATCAATTTCAATTTCTTTTCCATTCCTTATTACCTTAGCCTTAGGTGAAGACATTTTTTGCAAGGCTGCAATTGCTTCTTCCGCTTTTCCTTCTTGATAAATTGAAAGACAGGCATTTACAAGGACTATAGTAATTATTATAAAAGCATCTAAAGTTTCTTTTGTAAAAGCCGAAAAAATTGCAGCAACAATTAATATAATAATCATAGGATCAAAAAATTGATCTTTTAATTTCTCTAAAATACTTTTCTTTTCCTCTTTTTTTAAAGCATTTGGTCCATATTTCTCCAGTCTTTTTAGAGCCTCGTCTTCTTTAAGACCATTTTCTGTGCCGGATAATTTCGCCAAAGCTTCTTCACTGCTTAATTTATACCAATTAATATTATCCATTTAAACTCCTTACATAAGTTAAAAAACGTAAAAAAATAAGTCTTAAAAAAGACTTTACTAAACTAATATTATTTACAACATTTTAAATAAAATCCCTTGAATTATAGAATTTCTTTATAATTTTCTAATATTTTATATAATACCCATTTATCTATTTTTAAATTATGTAAATAAAAAATAACTTTACACAATATTTTTTTATTATGTAAAGTCATTTTTTATCATATGTTATTTTTTCTGTATTCGCTAGGACTAAGTCCTGTAAATTTTTTAAAAGATCTCGAAAAGTTTGATGGATTAGAAAAACCAACATCTTGAGCAATATCTGTAATCTCTTTTTCTAAATCTATTAGAAGTTTTTCCGCCTCAATCATTCTCAAATTATTTAGATACCTCATTGGCGTGTACTGAAATTTTCTAATGAATTTGTTGTTCAAATTTGTCTTAGATATTTTAAAATTTTTTGAAAGAAAATCTAAATCAATTTTCTCAGAAATATTTAACCTTAAATATTCTTCTATTTTATTTATATCATCTTGCAAATCTTTCTTGTAATATTTTTTCCTATTATCTGATAATTTTTTCTTGGATATTAAATAAATCAGTTCAAGGGTTTTAAGACCTATTAACTTCTTGTCTTTATTTTTTAGAATTTCTATAAGTTCATTAGCCCTATATATTATTTTTTCATCTGAAATGATATAACCTATATCCTTGGTCCCCTCAACTATCCTTATAAATTCTTCAATAAATGTATAATAGTAAAAATCTTTTTCTAATTCTTTGGGAACAATAGAAATATTAAAGGCAATAGTCCTATCACTGGTTGAATAAGATTCTTTTGCCTTAGGTATAGATTTGCCAACAAAAATCTCTCTTGTTATTAGGACCTTATTTTTATTAATATAGGTGTAATAATTTCCCTCATAAGAATATCCAATCCTGTAACCGAACCTGCCATCATATTCAGAATCTTTGGCATTGTATTTGTGTTTAAAATCAATAAACATTATATAAACACCAGGAAATAACCTATAAGAAGTAATCCTATTATCTGCAAAATCAAGATGCTTAAAATATAAAATATCTGGATCTTCAGTAGTTAATATTTTAAAGCCCCAACTTTCAATTCCTTTTCTTTTCATCTACAAATTCCACCACATTTCCACCAGCCATTTTTATAAATTAATCATATTTTTGTGAAAAAGACCCAATGTTTTTTCATCAAGAATCACAATTCCTTTTTTATATTATATGCTTTAAATTAATTTAATTATTAATATACAAATTCCTCAGACTTTTTTGAATACTCTATCATCTTCTTATAAGTCTTTGATTTTTTTAATAACTCATCATGACTTCCTGCTGCTTCAATTTTACCATCATTCATAACTATTATTTGATCCACTTTTTCTATGGATCTGGGCCTGTGAGAAATTATCATCACAGTTTTATCTTTAGTCAATTTATTTAAAGATTCTTGAATATATTTTTCATTTTGTACATCTAAAGATGCTGCAATTTCATCTAAAAGAATTATCTCGGCATTTTTTAAAAATGCTCTTGCTATGGAAATTCTTTGTCTTTCTCCTCCAGATAATTTTGACCCATTTTCCCCGATATTTGTGTCATAAGCCTTTGGAAGTTTGTCTACAAATTCTTGACAGTTGGCAAGCCTTGCCGCTTCTATAACTTCTTCATCACTTGCATCCATATTTCCTATCCTGATATTTTCCATTACACTTCCATCAAATAGGACTACATCTTGAAACACCATGGATATATGTTTAAATAAATCTTCTGTCCTTGATCTATTTATATCTTTATTGTCTATTGAAATTTTTCCCCTATCAATATCATATAATCTTGATACAAGTCTTAAAACTGTTGTTTTTCCACAACCTGATGGACCTACTAATGCAGTGGTCTTTCCTTGAAGAGCCTTAAAAGATATACCATCTATTATTTTTTTATCTTCTAAATAAGAAAATTCAACATCTTGTCCTAAAATATCAAAGGAGTTAAATTCTTCTTTTTCTCCCTCTTGCACTTTTTCTGTCCTTAATGCTTTAATCTTTTCAATTGGACCATCAATATACATCAGTTCAGCATAATATTGGTTAAAAGCTGCTACGCCATCAATCATTCTTGCCGCAGCAAAAAGATAGGCAGCAAAATAAAGTATATTTATATTTCCTTTGTTTAATTCTATTAAACCTATTAATATTACAAGTCCTAAAGAAAGATTTGCAACTACACCAGCTATTGAAACAGGTATAGTTTGACCAAGTTCTGATAAAATCTGTCCTTTTTCTAATTTTTTTACAAAATCAGTGGCATAATCTCCCTTATCCTTAGTTAAATTATAAGACTTAATTTCTGTTGAAAGATCTATCAGTTCTTGAAATATTTTTGAAGACTTTCTTTTTTCTAGATAATATTTTTTCGTTGCAGATACTTGAATTTTTTTGGACAAAAAATTACATACCATCGAAAGAAGAACAGGAATAATAATTGCAAGTCCCAACTTTATATTTCCAATTAAAAGCATGGCTCCAATGATTATAAAGTTAAAAATAAAACCGAAAAAACCTGGCACAGCATGGGACAGTGAATGTTCCACAACCTCAACATCTTTCATTATTGTTTGGGATAGATCAGTTAAATCTGTCCTTGAATAAAAAGATAGGGGCAAATTTTTTATTATTTGTGCAATTTCTATCCTAAGATTTGCTGATTCTTTATAAGTTTCATTGTAGGTAGTAATGTAGTCTTTATTTATTACAAATGCCATAAAAATGCCTATGGCAATAAATAAAATACCGGCAATTTTTATATCAAAATTTCCAAAACCAAGTAGCCCATTTAAAACATACATCAGAAGAATAATTGGCATCATAAAGGATAGACTTTTTAATGTTGAATAGATAATAGCAACAACTGTTCCTTTTGCTCCCTTGTCTGTAAGAGCGTATCTATTTTTCAAATAATTTTTCATTCATTTACCCTCCATTCGTTAGCAGATTCATAAAGATTTACGTATTTCTTATAAGATCCACAAACTTTCATAAGTTTTTCATGACTTCCTCTTTCTGTAACTCTACCATCCTCTACTACAAGAATTTCATCAACTCCACGAATAGAAGAAAGTCTGTGTGCTATCATAATGACAGTCCTATTTTTAATTAAATCTTTAAAGGCTCTTTGTAATTCATATTCATTTTCCGGATCAGCAGCTGCTGAAGCTTCATCAAGAATAATAATTTTTGGATTTTTTAAGAATACCCTAGCAATAGAGATTCTTTGAATTTCTCCTCCTGAGAGATTAATTCCTTCTGAACCAATAACAGCATCATATCCATCCTTAAACTTTCCAATAAATTCGTTGCACCTTGCTAACTTAAGAGCCTCAATTACTTGAGCCTTACTTGCATCTTTTTTTGCAAGTTTCACATTTTCATAAATTGAAATATCTGCAAATAATTTAGGGTTTTGAAAAACTATGCCAATATTATCCATGAGAAAGTTTTTATCATAGTTCTGTATTTTTTCTCCACCTATTAATATTTGTCCCTTATCAACTGGATAAAGTCCAGATATTAATTTTCCTATGGTAGATTTACCTGAGCCGGATGCTCCGACAAGGGCATAAACTTTATTTGCTTCAAGTTTAAGAGAAAAATCTGATAAAATTTTAGTATTTTTATCATAAGAAAAGTCCACATTTTTAAATTCTATACAATGATTTTTCATTTCCTTTAAACTTCCAAAATCTATAGATTTTTCTTCCATTTCAGTAAATAAATTTTCTAAATTGTCTACTGCTGAATTTGCTTGATATATATACATGAAAACATACATTATCTTCATCATATTAGAGAAAAATATTCCCATAAATAAAGTGAAGAATAAAACCTTAATAGACCAAAGTCTCGGATCTGCTCCTCCTGCAACTTTAAAGGCAGCTAAAAAAATAGGTAAAACTATAAAGATATTTAAAAGCCACTGAAAACTTACATAGGAAATCCTGCAAGACATAGAATATGCATAAACCATATCCCTGTAGCCGATAATATTTTCATAAAGACTTCTGAAACCAACTATGGGTGCATTGAAAATTTTTACAACAGGCATCCCACGCACATACTCAACTGCACCCGCATTTAGTTCATCACCTTTTTTCATATAAGCATCCATAAATTCCATATTTCCCATCATTTTTGTAAATAAGAAAAAAGATAATCCAACAATAACTAGAAAGAAAATACCTAAAGAAATATCTAAGTAAAAGGCAAGAATAGCCATAAAAATTGGAGTGATCAAAGCTGCAGTTTGGTCTGGTATCAAATGGGCAACAATCATATGAGTTTGTTCAACATTATTATCAATAATTTTTCTGACTTCACCAGACTTGTGTGTGTCATAAAAGCTCTGTGATGCTTTTAAGAGATTTTTTATACCTTTTTCTCTAAGTCTTGTTTCTAACCTAAATCCAGCCAAATGACTCATCCAAAGTCCTAAGAAATAAATAAGTCCATGACAAATAAATAAAATTAAAATCTCCACTGCTCTTTTTTTCGCATCACTTATTATAGTGCCAATAAATACATCTCTTAATAGGGTCCATATCAGATAATATGCAAAAAATAGCATGCACGTTCCTATAAGTGTAAATAAAACAGCCAAAATGCCTTGTATTTTTCTCTCAGGCATATATGCAAATAGCTTCCTGTATAATTTCAAAATAAACCTCCTTATAAATGATATTATTTATCGTTTATATTATAAGATAAATCTTTTATATATACATAGCAAAAATAACTTTATATTCAAAAATTATTCAAATAAAAAACAAGGAGTATTTTCCCCTTGCCTTTTAAATTTAAAACTATTCCAATATTATTTTTATTTTTTCATCATAACAAACATAGAATTTAGACCATAATTTTCCTTATCACGTCTAGCAGAATGTAGGCTTTCTGTCAAAAAAGTAGACTTTTGAGAAATCTTAATATTTTCTCTAATAAGACCTTGTTCAGTTAATAGGTCTAAATTAGCAGAAATTAAAGATAAATAAAACTTTTCATTCCTATATTTAAAGAAACTGTCCCTATTTTTAAAAGATTTAAAAGCATCATATACTTCTTCTCCAACCTCATAATTTTCTTGGTCAATTGTCGGTCCAATAAAACCTATTATGCTTTCTCTTTGACAAGAAAAATCTTTTTCCATCTTTATTAAAGTTTTTTCAACAATTTTTTTGCTTGTTCCTCTCCAGCCTGAATGAACAATAGAAAGTACTTTTTTAGACTTATCATATAATACAACAGGAGTACAGTCTGCAAATTTTATTAAAAGCCCTATATTCTTTTTATCAGTAATTAGTGCATCTGTATTGTCAAAATATTTACCATATAAATAATCATCACCATTTTCCCCTGAAGCATAACAAATATTATCGGTGTGCATCTGTCTACATGAGTAGATTTCATAAGGATTAATTTTTAATTTTTTTATAATATCTTGTGCATAAGATTTAACTTTATTTCCTTCTTTTTGAGCTCTAAAAGACATTTCCTTACCTGAAATATAATTTATAACTCCATTCTTTTCAAGAAAATCAGAATTCATTCAATCATCACTTCTTCCAATAATAATTTATAAATTTAATAATTTTTATCTTATTTGAGCTTGAATTTTATATACCCAATATTTATTTAATTTTATTGATTTTTTAAATTGATAAATAAAAAATTGCATGGAAATTAATTGTCTTAAAATCCATACAATATGTTAATTTTTATTATTAATTATTCATATCTTAAAGCTTCTATAGGATCAAGCTTTGCGGCTTTATTTGCAGGATAATATCCGAAGAAAATTCCAATAAGCATTGAAAACCCAACTGCAACAACAACTGATGTTATAGATGGCAAGGACCTCATTTTGAGTAAAGATGAGCCTAAAATCCCCAAAGCTCCGCCTAAAAATATACCAAAAATTCCTCCAATAATACAGATTATTACAGATTCAGTAATAAATTGAAATCTTATATCATTTCTTGTGGCTCCAAGGGCTTTTCTTATTCCTATTTCTCTGGTTCTTTCCGTCACAGAAACAAGTAAAATATTCATAACTCCGATACCACCTACAAGTAATGATATAGCAGCAATAGCTGATATGGCAATCTGTAAAGAATCCATTGTTGATGTCATCTGCTTCATTTGAGATACAGCAGAGTTTGTATTTATTTTTATCCTATCATTTTTTGAAAAATATTTATTTTTTAAATAGGTACTTACACTTTGACAATCTTCCTCTACATTATCAGAATTTTGCAAAACAAAGGCCGCATAAGAAAAATAATCACTTACCCAACCATTTATTTCTCTTTCACCCACATTATAAGGAATATAAAGCTCTGAAGTATCTCCTGAACCTCCCAAAACTCCCATTTCTATCTTTTCCCACTTATAAACTCCCACAACTGTTAAAACTAAAAACTTATCTGCTTTTTTTACTTTAATTTCTGAGCCTAGAGCACTTTGTAAATCCCCATTAAAAATCTTATCTACAACTTTATCAGAAATTACCGCCACATATTTTGACCTCGTATTATCTTCATCAGTTAAAAATCTTCCACCAATCATATCTATTTTTTGAATATATTGGCTTCCGCTTGTTGTGGAATTTATATCCACATTTATTGATTTATCTCCCTGATTTATTTTGCCCGAACCACCTGCACCATATATAGAGTAATCTTTAACAATATCTGATAAATTTTCTTTTAAATCTTTTAACATGTCTAAAGATAATCCATCCTCATATCTCATATCTTCCCAAGAATATTGTGGCTCATTAGGCTCTGTAGAAATCTCAACAGCAGTATTCCCTATAGAATCAAATGCTTTATTTACAGATTTTGTCATGGCATGACCAATTGTAGTTATACCTATAACAGAACCTATACCAATAATTATGCCAAGCATAGTCAAAAAAGATCTCATCTTATTGGCACGTAGACCCTCAATGGAAAGCCTTATTGTTTCAAGTAAATCCATTATTCCTCCTCCATAGTACCGTCGCTCATCTTATATATCCTATCAGCTTCTTTTGCCAGTTCCATATTGTGAGTAATCATAACTATGGTTCTTTTTTCTTTAATATTTAGCTTGTGAAAAAGATCTATAACTTGCCTTCCTGTTTCCGAATCCAAGGCCCCTGTCGGTTCATCAGCAAGAATAATGTCGGGATTATTTGCCATAGCACGAGCTATTGCAACTCTTTGTTTTTGCCCGCCGGATAATTCTGACGGAGCGTGAGTCATACGCTCCTGCATATCTACAGATCTTAAAAGTTCTATAGCTCTTTCTTCTCTTTCTTTTCTTGAAACCTTAGCATAAAGCATTGGAAGTTCAACATTTTTTAGGGCGTTTGAACGAGGAATTAAATTAAAATTTTGAAAAACAAAACCTATTTTTTTTGATCTGTAGGAAGAAAGCTGAGTATCATTTAATGACTTTATATCAACTCCATTTAAGTGAAAATCACCAAAGGTCTGTCTGTCTAAAAGGCCGATTATATTCATAAGGGTTGATTTCCCGGAACCTGATTGACCAACTATAGATACAAATTCTCCTGCATTAACGTCCAAATCAATTCCGTGAAGGATTTCAAGTTCGTTAGCTTTTCCAATATTATAAGATTTTTTAATGTTCCTCATTTCAATAAGTTTAGTCATCTTATTCTCCGCTATTTTCTACATTTTTATTAACATCTTCAATTTCAGAAATATCAACTTCGATTATATTTACAATTTGTCCTTCGCCATAGCCTTGGGATGTTGATAAAATTTTCATTGATTTTTTTAGATTTTTTCCTTTTATAGCAGTTTCAAAATCATTTTCAAGTCCCTTTTGAACCTCTATTTTTTCAATTTCATAGGTATCTTTTCCATCTTTTTTAAGACCAAGAATATAATTTTTCCCTTCTCTTTCAAAAATTGCAGTTGTCGGTACATGGAAAGTATCATTCTCTTCAGATAATATATATTTAACCCTCAATGTCATACCTGGGGATAATTTATCCGAATCTTCTTTAGAAATTTCTATGGATGTTTTGTAGTTCACATCTTTTGATGTACTATTCGGGTCGGCATCTTCGGGAGTTGGATTGATAAAATCCACCTTCCCTTCAAAATTTTCTCCCGGAAGAGCATCGCTTGTAATTATGACTTTTGTACCAATTTTTACATCATTTACATTATATTCCTTAACTGTAGATTCAATTTTTAAATCCTTAACAGTTTCAATTCTTGCAATTGCCGTTTTTGGTACTTCTCCCTCTTTTGCATCAATTTTTGTAATTGTTCCTGATTTTAGGGCTTTGACCTTTGTCTTTTCCAGTTCTTCATTTAAGTATTTAAGTTCGACTTCATCTAAATTATTAGAATTTGCATTAGCAGAATTTAAGGCATCCCTTAACATTGAAATTTCATTATCTGCTGAAGCTTCAGCGGACTTTAATGCAACTTGGCTAGCTTCATAGGCATTTTTTGCTGTTTCCATATTTAGCTCTAAAGTTTTTAATTGATCTTCTCTGGCTTTTCCGGACTTTATAGCTTTGTCTGAATCTGCTTTTAAATCATCTCTTGCCTTATCAACATCAATATTCATTTGGTCAAGATTTTTTCTTTGTTCCTTAATTTCTTTATCAAGAGCATCTGCTTCTTGTGCATATTTTTCCTTTTGACTTTTAACATTCGCCAGTTCTTCGGTGAGTTTAGAAATTTCAATCTTAACCTCTTCTTGTTCTCTTGTGATATTATTTATTTGATTCCTAAGTGAATTATCCACTTCTTCAGAACTATTTCCACCGCTTCCTTGTGAATTTCCCATTTGACTTTGCAAATCAGTCATTTTTATGCCAAGTTCTGTAGAATATCTTGTTAAGTTATCAATATTATTTTGAATTGCTGCCGCTTCATTTTCCTTATCAAAAGCTAAGCCTCTATTTTCTGAAGATTTATTCATGCTTTCTGAAAGGTCACGATTTAATTGGTCAATCTTTAATTTACTGCTTTTTTCAGCATAAGCTAAATTTTCTCTTGAATTTTTTTCACCAACAATTTCGGAGTTATATCCCTCATCTATAGAATTTTTATAGTCTTCATAATTCTTTGTTGCTGCTTTATAGGCATCTAGACTTTGATTTAATGCATTTTCAGCACTTACTATGCTTGCATTTGTTCCGTTCTTTCTATTTTCAATAGCTTCATTGAGTCTTTTTTTAGCAGCATTTATACTTGCCCCAATAGTTTTACTTGTGGATTGAGCAGCAGCTTTTTTCTTGGCAATTTCCTGTTCAATAGAATTTGAATCAAGACTTGCAATAATATCTCCCTCTTCTACCTTGTCGCCTACTTTCACCAGAATTTCTGTTACAGCCAGTTCTTTCTCTGCAAAAATATCTAAATTTGTTGAAGCTACGACTTTCCCATTTTCATTTATTGAATTAACCACATTACCCTTTTCTAAAGTTATAACTTGATTGGAAGATATTTCCGTGCCCTTTTTTTTATTAAATATTCCGTTAATCATTGATATTATCAGCAATAGTATTGCAACTATTGAAATAACAAGTACTATCTTATGGGACCATAAAAATTTACCAACCTTTATGAAAAAATCTTTTATCTTTTTCATTTGCTCTCCTCTCAAACCAAATTTCCATTTTTTTCCTTTATTTTTCATTATTTTTATTATACAATAATTCCAAACTCTTAACATGGCTAATTTTAGCATGTAATTGTTAAGATATTCTTAAATTTTTTTTAATATTTAATAAAGATTTATAATAACTCGGAGGTTTATATGATAGAGAATATTACCCTAATATTTTTTATAATAATTTTAATTTCTTCCATAGTTTTAAAGCTGCCATTAGCTCTGGCTCTTTTTTTTAATTTAATACTTCTAATTATTTATTGTTTAATAAGCGGAAAAAAATTAAAAGATATTTTTGACTTTATCTATGAAGGTTTTAAAACTTGTAGGTTAATGCTCTTCATATTTATACTTATTGGAATGATTACAGCTTCCTGGAGGTCTTGTGGCACAATCTCTTACATAATATATAAGGCTGTAAATATTATTTCTCCAAAATTCTTTTTTGCAGGAATTTTCTTATTTAATGCTCTTGTATCAATGCTTACCGGTACAAGCTTTGGTACTTCTTCAACTGCCGGTGTAATATCAATGAGTCTTGCAATTGCCATGCATATGAATCCCTACATTGCAGGCGGTGCAATAATATCCGGATGCTTTATAGGTGATAGAACTTCCCCGATGTCTACAGCAGGACTTTTAGTTTCTACAATTACAAAAACTGATTTTTATACTAATATAAAAAATATGATAAAAACTGCTATTATACCCATAATTCTAACTATAATAACTTTTCAAATTTTTAATTTACAAGAAATTAAATCCTTACAAGAAGTTAATCTTAGCGGAATAAGGGCAGACTTCCATTTCAATATTATTTTAGTTTTGCCGGCAATATTAATAATAATTTTTTCTTTATTCAAGCTACCATTAAAATATAATATGAGCATTTCAATTTTTTGTGCTGTACTTATTTCCTATATCTACCAAAAAAGATCATTATTAACTATATTCAAAAGCTTATTTTTAGGTTATTTTAATCCCCTTGCTGATAAGTCTATTAACGGTGGCGGAGTTGTTTCTATGATTCAGGCAATTTTAATTGTCGGAATATCTTCCGGATATTTTGGCATCTTTAAAAATACTGATCTGTTAAAAAATATAAAAATTTTTGTTAATAAGGTTTATGATAGGACTTCGCCCTTACTCGTCATGGAGGTATTATCTGTTCTAATAGCTTGTTTTTCAACAAACCAAACCCTATCAATTATGCTTACTTATGAAATGAGCAGGGATAAATTTGCAGACAGAGAAAAACTTGCCCTTAATCTTTCCAATTCTTCAGTCTTAAGTTCTATGTTCATACCTTGGAATATTTCAGGGCGAATACCTGTTGAAACCATTGGTGCACCAATCGGGGCCCTTTATTTTTCCTTTTTTAATATTTATGCAATTATTGTAAATACAATTATTGATATTTTTACCTATAAAAAAAAAGCTCATTAAGCTCTCTCCACATAAATTAATATAATTAAAAATATTTAATTGCTATTACTTCATTTTCATGTAAAATCAATTCATCTGTCAAAGCTTCAACTAAAAACAGCCCCCTGCCGTTGAAGTCCCAAGACTTACAATCATCCTTTAAAGATTTTATGTCTATCCCTTTGCCTTCATCTTTTACAACTATCATTAGACTCTTCTTATCCATTACCATTTTTAGATGCACTTTCTTAGAACAATCTTTGCAATTTCCATGCATTGCTCCATTTACAACTAATTCATTTAATATTAGTTTTAAATCAAACATCATGTCTTTATCATTTATATAATTCTTCAGTTCAGTGACTGCTCCTCTTACAAATTTTTCCACAGAGCACAAATCACTTCTAACTGAACCGTTAAATTTATACACTATACTAAAACTGTCCATTTTCAATCATCCACCTTAATATCTTCTTTAAAATTTTTACCCGCATTTAAAAATATTAAACTTTTGTAAAATTTTTTTACAAATGTTAATAAAAGTTTACAATATTATTGAGCTTTTTAGCCTTCTGATAAAAATTTTTATACTATAGGTCATTGACTTTAACTTATGATTTTTTTATAATATACTAATATTGGATAATATATTTATGATTATTTATTATGAAAGGAGAATAATATGCAAAAGTATGAATGTACAATGTGCGGTTATATATATGACCCGGAAGTTGGTGACGAAGACGGCGGAATAGAAGCAGGAGTAGCTTTTGAAAAATTGCCGGAAGATTGGGTTTGCCCACTATGTGGTGCTGAAAAATCCGACTTTAAACCTGTTGAAGAATAATAATATTAAAAGGTAGTGTTACTGAATAGATAAATCTATTCAGTAACACTCCTTTTTTATTAACTAACTTTTTTAACAGATTTTGGCATTAATTTATTTTCCATAATCCCTAAAATAAAATCACTGACAACTGCCATTAAAGCTGTAGGAACAGCTCCTGCAATTATAATCGCTCCTCCATTTGCAACATTTATTCCTCTTGAAATAATATCTCCAAGACCTCCTGCTCCAATAAATGTTCCAACAGCTGTAACTCCTATTGCAAGAACAAGAGCGTTTCTAATGCCTCCCATAATAATTGCCATAGATAAGGGTATTTCTACTTTTAAAATTCTTTGTCCTGATGTCATTCCCATTCCCTTAGCTGCATCAATATATTTTTCGGGTATAGACGTTATGCCTACAACAGTATTTTTTAAAATGGGCAAAATTGCATAGAGAAAAACTGCAAACACTACGGTATTAGGGCCTGTCCCAATTGCAAACATTAATATTGCAAGCATTGCCAATGATGGTATTGTTTCTAAAATGTTTGCTACCCCTATTAAAAAATCGGATAATTTCACTTTCCTGGCAATAATAAATCCCAAGGGTATTGACAAGATTGAGGCAAACAAAACTCCATAAAAAGAAATTAAAAAATGCCTTATGAACTGTTCAAATATATATGAAGAGTTTTGTAAATAATAAATTAAAAAATTTTTCATTTCTTATCCTCCTCAAAATAATTATGCTCTTCTAAAAATTTTTTCGCCAAGGTTTCCGGTTCAACTAAATCTTCATCACTTATCCTATTTAATTTTTGCATAGTTTCAGAATCTATAGAATTTTCAAGTTTTAAAAGTATTCTATCGAGCTCTTTGTGTTTTTCTAAAATTTTAATTGTGGCTACAGGTGAGCAATCATATGGTGGAAACAGCCTTTTGTCATCTTCCAATAAAATAAGTCCATAGGTATTTATCCTTCCATCTGTTGAATAACCCAAAACTACATCCATCTCATTTTCAGCCAAAGCTGTATATACCAAACTTATTTCCATGGGATAGAGCTTATTAAAGGAGAAACCGTAAATTTCTTGAAATCCCTTATATCCATCTCCGGGTCTGTTAATCCAACCTGTATCTACACCTACTTTTATTTGGTCTTTTATTTTTTCAAGATCCGAAACTTTTTTTAAATCATACTTTTGTGCCAAATCTTTTTTCACCATAAAAGCATAAGTATTTGCAAATCCAAAAGATGGATACCATTTCCTATTATATCTTTTTAAATATTCCTCTTGCACAGTCTTTAGTGCTTTTTCCGGATCTTTGATAGGCTTCATTCCAAGTTCACCTGTCAGGGATGTTCCTGTATACATTCCTCCGCTCACATTGATATCTCCTTTAATCATGGCTACATTAATTAAAGTTGTTGACCCCAGGTTGGATATAATTCCTACATTTAAGTCTGTATAGTGTCTTATCATCTGTGCAACAATATTTCCTAAGATTTGCCTTTCAGTTGTTGAGCCTGTTGCTACAATTACATCATTATTTGTATCCATACCAATTCCCGGTAAGCTGCATGATGTTAGAAAAATTAATACAAGACCCAATAATTTTCTAAGCTTTTTCATTGTTATGATCTCCTTAAGGGTGAGATTTTATTTTCAAGTTTTCTCAACAAAAAATCCGCCAATATTGCAAGTAGGGTTACAGGTATGGTCCCCCATACTACCATTGGCATTATTGCATTGTTTAAGCCGTTAAAAATAAAATCTCCCATCCCGCCCCCGCCTATATATGAGGCAAGAGTAGCCCATGATAAAACATATACTGCAGATAGCCTTATTCCACTCATAATTACGGGCATAGCCATAGGTAATTGAACTTTAAATAATAACTGACTCTTAGTCATTCCCATGCCAAGAGCTGCATCTATTAAATTAGAATCTACCGCCTCAATGCCCAGATAAGTATTTCTCATAATTGGTAATAATGAATATATAAATAAGGCACATATGGCAGGTTTTTTCCCAACTCCAAAAATTGGTATCATTATTGCCAAAAGGGCAAAAGATGGTACTGTTTGCAAAACTGAAGCAAGTGCCATAAAAATTTTAGCTATAATTTGACTTCTTATTAAAAAAATCCCTATTGGAACTGCAATTAAAATCCCCAGTCCAAGTGAAATGGTTGATATATATAAATGTTCTAAAATTTTTTTATAAATCTCAAAACTGTTTTCATTAAAAAATTTAAGCATTATTATCACTTTCATCCTTTATTGCTGTGGTTTTTTCATTTTCATAATCACTGATGTTTTCTATTTCATTAGACCCCCAAAGATTTGTATAAATTGTATCCACAATAGTTGCACGAGTTATTAGCCCTACAAAATGATTTTCTCCATCAACAACCGGCAAATTTTTAACATCAAGTTTCCAAATTTGCCTAATTGCATCCATGATTTTAGTTTCTTTTGTGATATACGGAGCTTTTTTCATAACCTTATATAAGGGCAAAACTCTCCTGCCTTTGCTGCCTATATCAAACATATTTAAGTAGCCGCAAAGATGATTTTCACTGTCTGTAATAAACATATTGTCAACTCTTTTTTGTCTCATAAGTACCAGGGCATCATAAGTTGTCTTATCTTTAGAAATTGAAACCGGATCCTTAATCATAATGGTTTCAACTGAATGTAAGGAAGTTTTGGCTTCGTTTAACTTTTCTTCTCCTAACAGATCCCTAACATAATCATTTTTCGGATTTTTCAAAATATTTTCCGGAGTATCAAATTGTACAACTCTACCCTTGTTCATTATTACTATTTTATCCGCCAGTGTTAGGGCTTCATCCATATCATGAGAAACAAAAACAATAGTTTTCCCCATTTCTTTTTGTAATTTTTTTACAAGTTTTTGTAAGGAATCTCTGGTAATTGGATCTAAGGCACCAAATGGTTCGTCCATCAAAATAATATCTTGATTTGCTGCCAGGGCCCTTATAACTCCGATTCTTTGTTGTTGCCCTCCTGAAAGTTCTCCCGGAAACTTATCTAAATATGAAAGCGGTAAATCCACTTTTTTAATTAAATCTTCTGCAATTTCTCTGTTTTTTCTTTCATCCCATTTTAATAATCTTGGAACAAGAACTATGTTGTCATAAACACTCATATGCGGAAAAAGTCCTATTTGCTGAATCACATAGCCTATTTTCCTCCTTAAGCTTACGGGATTAATATCTTTGATGTTTATCCCATCAATTAGTATTTCTCCTTCAGTTAGCTCATTCATCCTATTAATCATACGCATACAAGTGGTTTTTCCGGAACCTGATAAACCAATAAAACAAATAAATTCTCCTGTGTTAAATTTTAAATTAATATCAGTTACTGCCACCTGATTGCCTGGATATATCTTCTTAACATTCCTAAATTCTATCATTTCGGTTCCTCTTTCCATCATCAATTATCACTTATAATTATAAATTAAATACCCTTCGACTCGAATTTATAAACTTCTGATTAATGATTGATTGGTCTTTTAATGGGTAGTAAAAAATATGGAGGTAATATTATGGCAAATGATTATCATGAATTAGCAAATGAAATGTATAAAAAAGAATTTGAATAAAAAAATTGATGATTTAACTAATTTTTCTATTTTTGAAAAATTAACAATTTTTATAACACTTGCGGCTCTAATTATTAAAGCCTTTAACCTAATTGACGGACTTTTAGACTTAATAAATAGAGATTAAAATAAATGATTAATGGCAAAACCCCCATGTATACGCATAAGTACATGGGGCTTTTAAATTGATTTCGGTCAATGATAAAAAATAAAATAATTATTATTAATTTAAAGCAATGTGATTAATTGACATTAAATACTTATTGTGCTAAACTTATATAAATTATTTATTAAGGTAATTTATAAATTTATAAGAGGTGTTAATATGAAAAAGAATTTTGTTAGACTACTGACAGTTTCTTTGCTTTTAGCATTAGCTCTAACATTCGGAGCTTGCTCAAAAGTAGATGAAACTTCTTCTACAGCTAATGATGGTAATAAAGCTGAAGAAGAAATTAAGGAAATGCCCAAGGCTAAATATGAAGTCCTAAAAGAAGGCGAACCTTACCATATAGGAATAGTTACAGGAACAGTTTCTCAATCTGAAGATGAATTCAGAGCAGCTCAAGCAGCTATCGAAGAATTCGGTCCAGATATAATTAAAAATGATACTTATCCGGATAGATTTGAAGCTGAAATTGAAACTACCATTCAAAAAATTACAGCCATGGCTGAAGATCCTGATATGAAAGCAATTATTGTTAATCAAGCAGTCCCCGGAACTTCTGCAGCTTTCCAAAAAATAAGAGATCAAAGACCTGATATAATTTTAATTAATCTTACTCCTCAAGAAGACGTAATTATGGTTGAAAATGCTTCAGACTTATGTATAGATGTTGATAATATTTCAAGAGGATATAGAATTATTAAAGCCGCAAAAGAAGTTGGTGCTACTAAATTTGCACATATTACTTTCCCAAGACATATGTCTATTGAAATGTTAGCTTTAAGAAGAGCAATCTTTGAAGAAGCATGTAAGGATGAAGGTCTTGAATTTATTTCATTAAATGCACCAGACCCAACAACTGATATCGGTATTCCAGGCGCTCAACAATATGTTGCTGAAAATATCCAAAGCTGGATAGATAAATACGGAAAAGATACTTGCTTCTTCTGTACAAATGATGCACATACTGAACCTCTATTAAGAGGAGTTGCACAAGGTGGAGCAATCTTTATAGAACCGGATTTACCGTCACCGATTATGGGTTATCCAAATGCATTCTCAGTTAAACTCGATGATATAGCTGGAAATTGGGAAGCTATCAATAAGAGAGTTGAAGATGCGGTTGTACAAGCCGGAGGCGGCGGAAGAATGGGCTCATGGGCTTATTCATTAGGATATACAGAAGTTAGAGGAGCTGTTGATCACGTAATAAAAGTTCTTCATGGACAACATGAACTTACGAAGATCGAAGATATCCAAGAATCACTTACAAAATACACTGAGGGTGCTAATTGGATGGGCTCAAAATTTGTAGACAGACAAAATGGTAAAGAAGTTGACAATCACATCCTGATTGCACAAGATACTTACCTATATGGTAAGGGATATATGGGAATGGATAAGGTTGAAGTTCCTGAAAAATACAAGAATCTAAATGTTGACTTTGAAGCTATTAAACAACAACAAGAACAAGCTGAAGGTCAAGCAGAATAAAAGAAAGCCAAAACCAACGGCTCCGGTCGTTGGTTTTTTTTACTAAGTGAGGTGATATTTTGACAGAAAATTTATTAGAAGTCAAAAATGTCAGCAAGAGTTTCGGAGAAAATCAAGTCTTAAAAGATGTTAATTTCACTTTAAAAGAAGGTGAAATATTAGGACTTGTCGGAGAAAATGGTGCCGGAAAATCAACCCTGATGAATATAATATTCGGTATGGAAGTTATTCATAACACAGGTGGATTTAACGGCCAATTAATTTTTTCCGGTAAAGAAACAGTCTTTAAAAATCCTATTGAAGCTTTAAATGCAGGAGTTGGTATGGTTCACCAAGAATTTAATTTAATTCCCGGTTTTACTGTTTCAGAAAATATAACTTTAAATATGGAAAAAACTAAGACATCTGTAGTTTCTAAAATTTTCGGTAAGAAACTTGAGACAATTGACGGAAAAAGAAATATTGAAATTTCAGGCGACTCTTTAGATAAACTCGGCATAAAAATAGATACCAATGAATTGGTTTCAGAAATGCCGGTTGGTCATAAACAATTTATAGAAATAGCCAGAGAAATTACCAGAAAAAATGTAAAATTAATAATTATGGACGAACCAACAGCTGTCCTAACAGAAACTGAAGCAAATTCTCTTATTGATGCTTTAAAAAGACTTTCCAGCCTAGGCATATCAATTATTTTTATTTCCCATCGCTTAAGAGAAGTTTTAACTGTATGTAATAAAATTGTAGTCTTAAGGGACGGAGTTGTTGTTGAAGACAGACCTGCTGAAGGTTTAAACATTGAACAAATTGCAAACTGGATGGTCGGTCGTGATGGTGATAAAAAAATAAACGTAACCAATAAAAATACTAAGCAAATTGATGATAATGACATAATCATGGATGTTAAAAATTTATGGGTGGATATGCCCGGCGAAGCTATATATGATGTTAATATGTCAGTAAGAAAAGGTGAAATTCTTGGTATAGCAGGACTTGCCGGCCAAGGTAAACTTGGAATCCCCAATGGAATTTTAGGAACCTACCCTGTTGGCGGTAATGTAAGCTTTAAGGGTGAGAATTTAAAACTTGGAGATACGGCAAATATCTTGAAAAAGGGAATTGCATTTGTATCTGAAGACAGGCGTGGTGTCGGTTTGCTCTTAGATGAACCTATATTCTGGAATATTTCCTTTAATGCAATGCAGGTACAAAATAAATTTATTAAAAATATTTTAGGTTTTAAATTTAGAGATGAAGCTGCTATGAAGAAACTTTCAGATGAATATATAAAAAGCCTGGCTATAAAATGCACAGGTCCCGATCAAAAAGCAGGTAATCTTTCCGGAGGTAACCAGCAAAAAATTTGTCTGGCAAAGGCTTTTGCCATGGAACCTGAACTGCTCTTTGTTTCAGAACCGACTCGCGGTATAGATATAGGTGCAAAACAATTGGTCCTTGAATCTTTGGAAAAATTTAACCAAGAAAATAATACAACAATTGTAATGGTATCATCTGAGCTTGAAGAATTAAGGTCAATATGTGATAGGATTGCAGTAATTTGCGAAGGAAAAATTGCCGGCATTCTTCCCCCAACAGCTAGTCCTGAAAAATTTGGACTTCTAATGAGTGGAGAAAGTGTGGAGGTGTAGGGTGAAAAATAATAAATTACTTCAAAAGTTCGGTCTTGCCAGGCTGATAATAGCACTGTTTTTGCTGGCTCTATTCATCGCTGCTCCTTTTGTAGGAGTTAGCGTTAAGGATTCTTTTCAAAATGTGCTTTCAAGATTCGGTATGTTTTCAATTCTTGTCCTCTCATTGGTACCAATGGTTCAATCCGGTTGTGGTCTTAACTTTGGTATTCCCATTGGGGTTGTTTGCGGTATCCTTGGCGGAGTTACATCTATAGAATTTGGATACACCGGATATATGGGTATATTTATGGCAATGATTTTTGGTATAGTATTTTCAATATTTTTTGGTTCAATATATGGCTATGTCCTAAATAAAATCAAGGGTGATGAAATGCTTATAGCCACTTATGTCGGTTATTCTTTTACTTCATTTATGTGTATAGCATATTTGATTTTACCTTACAAGAATCCGGTTTCCGTTCTTTCTTATGGAGGCACCGGTCTGCGTCAACAAATTCCGGTTGCTAATTATTGGATGACTCATATAATTGGAGAATCCGGCAATAAAATGAGTATTGGTTTAATTACTAAGTTTTTATCTTTTAAACTTGGCGGTGCATTAATTCCTGTCGGTATGTTCTTGCTTTTTGCTTTATTTGCATTTTTAGTTTGGGCTTTCTTTAGAACTAAAACCGGAACTGCAATGACAGCTGTAGGTTCAAACCCTGATTATGCAAGAGCAAGCGGATTAAATATTAATAGAGTAAGACTTGTTTCAGTTATTTTATCTACTGCAATCGCAGCTGTCGGAATTATTGTTTACCAACAATCATACGGTTTTATACAACTTTATCAATCTCCTTTGGCTTTTACTTTTCAAACAGTAGCGGCCTTATTGATTGGCGGAGCAAGTATAAACAAAGCTACCATACCTCATGTAATTATCGGTACTTTTCTTTTTCAAGGAATTATTACCTTAACACCTACTGTTATTAATTCAGCTTTCAATATAGATATTTCCGAAATACTTCGTATTATTGTTACAAATGGAATGATCTTATATGCACTTACAAGGAGGAATAGCAACAATGAATAAAAATTTTGGAAAAACTTTAAGAAGCTCAATGGTTCCAATCCTCTTTATAATAATTTGCGGAATCGGTATTATTATTGCAAAACCTCCCCTGTCTTCTATTACTGGAGAGCTTGCAAATAGAATGGTTAGAAATACTTTCCTTGTGCTTTCACTGCTCATTCCAATCATGGCTGGTATGGGAATTAATTTTGGGATTCCCCTGGGTGCCATGAGTGGACAGATAGGTCTTATATTTGCTCAAGATTGGGGATTTACCGGTGCAACAGGACTTTTAATTGCCGCTCTTATAGGCACTCCCATCGCCGTATTGCTTGGTCAATTCTCAGGTATGATTTTAAATAGAGCAAAGGGTCGTGAAATGATTACATCAATGATGCTTGCTTTCTTTATTTTAGGTTGGTATATGTTGTTCCTCTTATTCTTCTGTGGAACTCTGATTCCTATAAGAACAAAAGAACTATTACTTTCTGAAGGATTTGGAATTAAAAATTCATTAACCTTGGCATCCCGTGGAGCCTTGGATAATATTATGAAATTTAGAATTAATCTGCCTCTTGGTGGCGGACAGGCAATTCGTTTTGATGTACCTATTGTTACAATTTTAGTAATTGCAATTTTGTGTGCTTTTGTTGTTTGGTTCAAAAAAACAAAACTTGGCCATGATATGAAAGCAGTAGGACAAGACCAAATAGTTTCTACTAATTCAGGTATGTATTCAAATAAAATAAGGATTCAATCCATTATAATTTCAACTGTTTTGGCTTGCTATGGACAAATTATTTACCTGCAAAATATAGGTACTCTTTCAACTTATGGCGGTCAAGATCAAGCTGCCCTATATGCAGCAGCATCTTTATTGGTCGGTGGTGCATCTGTTTCAAAAGCATCAATACCTAATGCAATTCTTGGAACTGCTCTTTTCCACTTGATGTTTATCGTAATGCCCCAAGCCGGAAAAGTCATTGCAGGGGATGCTATGATTGGTGAATATTTCAGAACTTTCTTATCTTATGCGGTAGTAACAATAGCTCTTATTATGCACGCTTATGAGAGAGCAAGAAATATGGAAGATAAAAGACTGCAAACACGACTCGAAAGAGAGAATGTTACAGCCAATAAAAATCCAAAAAACGCATAAGTTAAAATAATAAAAAATAACCCTGGTTTTATGAACTGCCCCCTTCTAAGTTGGTTTTTGGTCCAACTTTTTGGAGTCAGTTCATTTTATCCCAAGGTTATTTTTTATGGCTCTATGTCAAATATTGGGGAGGCTCGTTAGCTCGAGTCTCT